>NZ_DASPHO010000431.1:0-38698 GCF_035629615.1 Hyalangium sp.
TCACCGAGCCCCTCGGGGGGAGGGGTGCCTGTCCGGTGAGCACCGCGCGAGCGCGGCGCGGCTCCCCGCCTGCTGCGGGCGTCACCTCGGCCCACGCGGGCACCCACGGCTCCCCCCCGGTGTTGCTCACTTCCAGGACGACCACGGACCACGTTTTCCCCCCGAGCCCCTTGCACTCTACGAGGCGAAGCTCGCCGCGCACGGTGCGGCACTCTGGCAGGAAGTCCTTCCCCCTCATGCCGTCGTCGTCCACGAACCCCGCGAGCGCCACGGCGGCCGGGCTCAGCGCTGGGGGCCGTGCCTTCAACTCCTCCAGCTCCTTGCTCTGCGCTGCGCACCGCTCGCGTGAGGCGGACAGTTCCACGCGGCACGCCTCCACGGTCTGCTGCGGGCGACTGACGTTCACCACGTCATCCACCGCCCCCGGCTGCCCGGTGAGCAGGAACACGACGCTCGAGGGGAACCCCTCGCGGTAGGTGACTCGCAGCGCGAGCCGTTCGGCGGGCCCGAGCGCTGCGGTGGGCGAGAGCGTGACGGTTCGAACCCCCACGTCCACCACAGCGAAACGGGCGCGGCCCTCCACCTCGATGGACTCACGCACGAGCGGCGCGTCGAGGATGATCAGCGTGAAGGTGCCTGGCGCCACGGAGATCAACGGCGACTCGCCAACCTTGCCCGTGAGCAGGATAGCGCGAGGAGCGGAGCGCCCTGAGGGCGCGGCCTGTGCCAAAGCGGTGAGGCCTACCATCAGGGAGGCGAGCGCGAATGGTGGGGCGAAGGGTCGGAGCAAGGCGGGGGAACCTCCCAGGTAGGCTCCCAGAGTAGCAGACGAGAGAAGGCGCGCGCGTTGAAGTCAGGCGCCCACGACGCGCGGGGCGACCACGTCCATGCCCCGTCGCGCGCCGTTTTGCGCCGCGTGCCGTGTCTACCAGAAGCGCTCCCTCAGCCCCTGTGCCGCTCGGCCTCGCGGTACAGCTGGGAGAGAGAGCAGTCCAGCAGCGATTGGCGCGTGCGCATGTACTTGTAAGCGCGCAGGAACGGCAGCCAGACACGCTGGCCGACGCGCACCTGCACCTCTTCCAGCTTCTTGCGAGGGATCCACTGCCCCCCCAGGCGGCGGACGAGCACCTGCCCCAGGTAGGCGCCCACGGCCGGCACCGCCCGCGCGTCGACGTTGTGCCGCTCGAAGATTTCCGGGAATCTGTCGTGCCAGAACTGGTAGTCCACGTCGGTGAGCGACTCGGGGGTCTGCTCGAAGACGGAAGGCACCTCGGTATGCAGCAACGCCACGAGGTACTCAGCCAGCAGGGAGTAGTGCTCCAGCGCGGCCTGGGTGTCCGGCACGTCCGAGGGCAGCGCCGCGTTCGCGGGCAGCCACTCGTCCGGCTCCGGAGGCTGGTAGGCATTCAGCTCCGCAATCCTTCGCTGCCGCTTGCTGATGGCGACGGTGTCCACCAGGCGAGACAGCAAGGGCGCCACGTCCGGATGGAAGCGGGGCTCCACGGGGGCGAGGGTGGCGTTGCGCTCATGGAGGGTGCGCAGCACCGTGTGGAAGTCGAGCTCTGGGCGCAGGTGAACGAGCGCGCGGGCCTGCGCCTGCCGTGCCTCCTCGCGGGTGAAGTCCGCGGCGGTGGGCCACGTCACCAGCAGCACGGAGCCATTGGGCAGTTCCTCCACCCGGTGAGCTGGCGTGGACAGCATGCGCTCGCGGCCCACCGTCTTCACCACCTCCGGGCCAAAGACGTTGAGCCAGAACACCTCGTAGACCTTGTCGAAGCCATTTTGATAGAAGGTCTCGTCGTCGCGTCCGAACGTGGGATAGTCCGCCAACTGCAGGTCCGCCTCGCTGCTTGCTGAAGCGTAGGACACTGGGTAGTGGGTGGCCCAAGCACGGACCAGCTCCACGAGCCTGCGGCAACGCTCTTCGTCCGTGAAGAATGTGAGCGGCTGCACATCGAGGTCGACTCTCAATGCGCAGGGGCTGTGTATCAGCCCCAGATCGAGCGTCAGCGATACAGCGGGCCCAGTGGGGCGATGGAGACCGATAACTGAACCCCACTCAGCGCGGCGCTCTTCTAGAGCCTTCCAAACAGCCGCGCGCGAGTAATTGCGTCGCCGCTTGCCCTTGGCAATGTTCGGCATCCACTCGCCCGCGTACTCCTCGAGCGCCTGGAGAAAGGGCTCCAACGCGGGCTCGAGTTCAATATCCGGATCGAAGGTCCCCTCAAACGAGAGGGCAAGCGTGTCCTCCAGGTTCAAGTCCCGCATCCTCAGCAGCTTCATTGAAACAAGACCTCCACTCCCTTGATATCCTTCTTGACGCGGTTCATCGAGGCCTTCAGCCTGCTCGGCTCCGGCATGAGTGCGCCGCCCTCATAGACAAGACGGACCCGCTGCACCTGCACGCGGCGCTTCAGGGAGGGCCGCAGAATGTCCACCGGGCCGCCGTAATAGTCCTGAGCAGCGCTCGCATCCATCTTGAGTTGCTCCGTCAAGGCATCTCCATCGAACGGCGCGAGGTTGCGGCTCTTGAAGCTGAAGGTCTCCACGCGGGGCGGCTGTCCGGCGGGCGGCAACTCTTCGATGATGAGCACATCCGCGAAGCGGATGCCGGGGACGCCCGGCTTGGACACGCCTACGTGTGTCTCAATGCGTGGCTGGCTGAAGCCCTGGAGCCACTGGCGCTGCGCCAGGGGCAGGACTGCGTCGGCGCGCAGCAGGGCCACCATGACGCGCTCGAAGGCCAGCCCCCGGGCGAACGCCCCCCGCATCCGCTCATACGCCTCCCACCGCAAGGGCCCCTCCACCGCACGGCCCTGCTCCAGCTCCGCCAGCCGCCGCTGCCGGTAGGTGACGTACTCGCTCCACAGCGTGTACCCTTCCGGCACTCCTGGCGGCGGCGTGTCGAGCGTGGTGTTCAGCCTCTTGATCAGCGCCGCGTCCCCGGGCAGGCGTGGGCCCAGCGCCTCCAGCTCCGCCTGGCGCAGCTTGGCCTCCACCACCTCCCGCGTGTGGCCTGTTACCTCATCCACCAGCGAGCTCAGCCCGCCCAGCCCCTTCCCGGCAGCAGTTCTCTGTCCGGCTGCCCCCGTCCGCTCGCCCTGGGCCTTGGACAACCACGCCTGCGCCTTGGGCACGCTGCCTCGCGCCTCGTACAACGCCACGGCGGCAGGCTCACCCCCTGCCCCTACGAAGACCGCGGACTCCCGGCTGGCGCGCACGTATCGCGCAACCGCCCCCAGCCCCTCCCCTCCCAGCCGCTCCGCCAACTGCCACGCCATCTGCTGGAGCGCCTCCAGCCGCAGCTCCGGCACGGGGAGCCGCACTCGTGCGCCCTTGCCTCCGGCGTACACCGCCACCAGGAGCGCCGCGGGCGCCAGCGAGCGCGTGGCCTGCTCGTACTGCCCCTGCCTCAGCACCTGCACCCCGTGCGCCGTCCCCGCCGCCAGGTGGTAGAAGCCCAGCGGCACCCCGAACGTCAGCTGGTCGAAGCTGCCCAGCGCCGTGTTCCCGGCCGAGTAGTGCGCGCGCATCTGCGCCCGCTCCACCTCGTCCAGCGCGTGTTGGTAGGCCGGGGGCAGGTGCAGGCGCTGCGTGGACATCTTCAGGTAGCGCGCCCCATCCCTCGCCGGAATGCTGTTGAGCGCGTCTCGGGCCGCTTACCCCAGGCCCCGCAGCACATCCCCCGCCTGCTCGTCTCGCTCCACGTACTCCGTCAGCTTCAGGCCCCGCTGCTCCAGCTCCTGGCGCACCGCCTCCATGTGCCCCAACGTCTGGCCCAGCTGCTTGTCCCGCGCCAGCACCCCCAGCAGCTGGCTCAGCTCGTCATCAAACGCCGTGTGGGCGATGAAGAGGGCGAACACCTCCGCATAGGCGCCGTAGTCCTCCATGGCGCGCACCAGGAAGGAGGCCCTCTTGCCGGTGAGCACCTGCGAGGCCCGCCCGTCCACCAGCGGCCCCAGCGCGCCCAGCCGCACCGCGCTCCAGTCCCTCAGCCGCTCCACCACCCGAGCCATGTCCACCCCGCGCTGCAACGCGAGGAAGTCCGCCACGGAGCCGCAGGCCAGGAAGGGCGCCAGCAGCTCCTCATCGCCGGTGGCCTGCTCCGGCCACCCGGGTGGCACACGGAGGCGCGCCGGAGAGCTCGGCTCGCCACTCGCCGCTTTCTGCCGGGCCCTCCTCGGCGCCAGCACCCGCGCCAGGTTGACGTCCCACGGGAGCACGGAATGCATGAGGAGCAGCGAGGGCACCTCGCTCTCGGGGCCCGCGTCGCCCGGCAGCTCCAGCCAGGGCACTGACTCGCCCGCGCGCCCCTCTCCCCCCACCGCCGTCCGCTGGCTGTAGGTGCCTGCCAGGCCGCGCGGTCCACCCCCACTGGCGCACCCACTCACCAGCAGCGCCACACTCAGCAAGAGCAGCCCACGTCTCCGCCCGCAGCGCAGCAGGGCAGCGGCCAGACACTTACCCATGAGAAGCCCCCCAGCTGAAAAGAGGGCTTCACGCTACGGCAGCGCCTCACCCAACGGCGATGACGCTCCACGTTCCTTGCTGTGCTCTCACCTGCCGCGTTGGCTTGGGGAGCGCAGTTCCGGCGGCGCGGATCTCATTCAGTTGAGGTACTGGTCGTCGCTCGGCCGCTCCGAGGAGACGACACGCAGGTTGCGAGCCCGGCCCCGAAGCTGGCGCTGCAGGCGCCAGTGCTGCACCTGCAGCCACAGCCGCCGCGGGCTCGCTCCCTTCAGGTAGACGAACGTGATGAACAGGCCCAGCACGTCCGGGAGCTGGATCAGCAGTCCTTCCACCGGATTGCTCCCACTGGTGAGAACGGAGAGCGCCACGAAGCCCGCGCCGATGCCCGCGAAGGCATTGCCCGACAAGGGAATGCCCCAGAAGTTCGTCTGCCCACGCCCAATGGTCATCCCGTAGGACACCCACAGGATGGTCGTCATGACCGTGCCACCGTCGTACTGGGCCCTCACAATGGGCAGCACGAAGGCCGCCAAGGCCGTGAGGAAGCCCGCAAGGGCCGTACACCCCACCGCCACCAGGAGCAGCCGCCTCGGGCCCCACACCCCCTCCAGCCACCCTCCGATGGACCAGATGATGATCGCGCCGAAGATGATGCTGATGGGGTGGTCCGCGATGAAGGCGTAGGTGAACGGCTGCCAGAGGAAGCTCCCCAGAAAGCCGGGGGTGAGCTGGAGCAGCCCGCCCCCCGCGCCGCGAGTCAGCAGGTACAGCACCGAGCCTGCCACCAGCCCCATGGCGAGCTTGGCTGACATGGACTCCAGGCCAGGGAAGCCGCCCCCAAACCCCCCGCCGAATCTGCTGCCACGCACTGGTCGCATCCGCACGCCTCCAGACTTCCTCTTCGAGCCGTCCAAAGGTGGTGGAAGACCCGCCACTTCGCAACCACTTCGTCAGCCAGTGGTCGTCCCAAATGCGGAAAGGCGCCCCTCCCCTCTCCGGGAAGAGCGCCCTCCAAGTGTCGCCTGCCTGTCAGCCTGCCGGCCGACTCAGGACTTCGGACGGTAGAACAGCGTGATGGTCAGACAGTGGAACTCCTTGTCCGACGACTGCGTCACCACCTTGTCCACAATGTCCAAGTTGGAATTCTCCTTGAGCCACTTGGTGATGTTCTCGCCCATGTTCTCGCGATCACGCGCGAGCGTGGTGGAGAACACCCTGACTCCCGTGAAGTTGACAACAGCCATCACCGACCCTCGTTGAAAACCAGAGATTCCGCAGGTTTACCCCGAGTCCGCACGTCCAGCAAGAAAGGGCGCGGATTTTCGCGGGCAGAGCCCCTGCTTCAGCGGGCCGCAGCCGCGCGGCGCTGCTGGCAGGAGACCTCGTCCTTGCACGAAGGCCCGATGCCATCCGGGTGTGGGCCCAGCGGAGTCTTATCGCTCTCCTCCACCCCACACACCACACACTTGCGCTTGCGGTTGCGACGCTCCGCCCGGCGCTGTTCGGCGATCTGCTTGGCCCGCTCGCGAGCCGTCTTCGCGTCCAACTCGTTGCTCATCTCACGTCCCGTTTGGAAGTCCGTTGCTCAGAGCGCTTCGACCAGGACCGCGATCCCCTGGCCACCGCCGATGCACGCCGACCCGATACCATAGCGAGCACCCCGGCGCTTCAGTTCATAAATGAGGGTCATGGTGATGCGCGCGCCCGAGGCCCCGAGCGGGTGGCCCACGGCGATGGCGCCGCCGTTGACGTTGGTGCGATCGCGTGGCAGCCCCAGCTCCTTCTCGACGGCCAGGTACTGCGGCGCGAAGGCCTCATTCACCTCGAAGAGCTCCACGTCGCCCAGCTTGCACTCGGCGCGCTCCAGCAGCCGGCGGATGGCGGGCGCCGGGCCAATGCCCATCACCTTCGGATCACACCCGGAGACGCCCCAGTTCACCAGCCGGGCCAGGGGCTTCAGCCCGTGCTTCTCCACGAAGGAGCGGGTGGCCATCACCATGGAGCCGGCACCGTCGCAGATGCCGCTGGCCGCGCCCGCGTGCACCACGCCGTCCTTCTTGAAGACCTTCGGAAGCTTGCGCAGCCCCTCCACCGTGGTGTCCGGGCGGTTGTGCTCGTCCTTGGCGAACACCGTGTCGCCCTTCTTCCCCTTGAGGGTGACGGGGGAGATCTCCTCCTGGAAGCGGCCCGCCTCCTGGGCCGCGGCGAAGCGCTTCTGCGTGAGCACCGCGTACTCGTCCACCACCTCCTGGGAGAGCTGGTAGTCCACCGCGAGCTGCTCGGCCGTCAGCGCCATGGCCTGACCGGTGTAGCTGTCCGTGAGCGCGCTCCACAGCATGTCCTCCAGGCCGCCCTTGCCCAGGGGAAGGCCCCAGCGCGCGCCGCGGATGACGTGGGGCGCCTGGCTCATGGACTCGGTACCGCCGGCCAGCACGCACGAGGCCTGCTCGGTGAGCATCTGCTCCGCGGCGGTGATGAAGGCCTGGAAGCCCGAGCCGCACAGCCGGTTGACGCCCAGCGCCGGCACCGGCACCGGCACCCCCGTGCGCAGCCCTACGTGGCGAGGCAGGTAGATGGCGTCCGCGCTCGTCTGGACGACGTTGCCGTACACCACGTGCTGGATCTGCTCGGGGGAGACGTTGGCCTGCGCCAGCGCCCCCTTCGCCGACTCCACCGCCAGCTCCGTGGCGCTCACATCCTTGAGGGCGCCACCGTACGTGCCGAACGGGGTGCGCTTGCCGGACAGGAAATAGATCTCTTCGTTCTTGGAAACGCTCTTCATGGCCCTAGGCTCCTTAACGAAACCGCTCCTCCCCTTCAACGGGCACGCCCGCCCAGAAAGGCGCTGACGACGATGGCAAGCGCCGCCACCGTCCACAACAGCCCTGGGAGGTTCTGTCGGCGGATCTCCTTCTGTCCGAGCCCTCGGTACCAAGAACGCCCTGCCTCCACCCGGCCTTCCCAGGTGAAGTCTCCTGTGGGACTCAGGCCTTCCAGGCGCTTGAGGTGGGCGCGGAAGAGGCGCTCGGGGGAGGCCTCCTCCAGGCTTCCGGAGCGGTAGCGCCCGGGAATGTCCAGCGCCGGCCGGCGGTAGCCGGCGGTGATGACGAAGCCCTCGGGGGCCAGCGGCGTGAGGAGGTAGAGGCGGGGGGCGCCATTCGAGCCCGGGTGGAGCGTGGCGAACACGCGCTCGCCCGGGTGTGCATAGTCATAGGAGAGGGTGGCGCGCCGCAGCGGCGGTTTCTCCTCGTGGCTCCCGAGCGGGAGGAAGCCCAGGGCGCGGAG
The DNA here is from genome assembly GCF_035629615.1 of Hyalangium sp. Taxonomy (GTDB): domain Bacteria; phylum Myxococcota; class Myxococcia; order Myxococcales; family Myxococcaceae; genus Hyalangium. The sequence goes on from NZ_DASPHO010000431.1 coordinate 7,756, forward strand.
CTGCTCGGCGACGGGCTCGAGCTCGGAGGGCAGGTTCATCTGGTCGGCAGGCGCCTCGGGCTCCACGCGGACCCGGGCGGGGAAGAGGTAGAGGACGGCGCGCCAGAAGTTGAGCGCCAGGAGCGTCACGGCGAGCCCCAGGCCCGCGAGCGCGGTGGCCAGCTGGGCGAGGACGTTCATGGGCGGGCTCCGGGGGTGGCGGCCATCCTTCGCACCGTAGCCACGGGGCCTGCCTGCGTCCACGTCGCACGTGAGACAGGCTACCTCAGCGTCCGGCTGCAATTCGCGCCCAGGCCATGTAAGACTCGCAGGTCCACGACGTGCTCCATGAACACCCTGCTCGTGCCCGCACCCATGAGGAGCCTCCGCCCGTGACGGATCGCCCACCACCCGCCGAGTTCTCCCTGCTCCTCAAGGGCGAGCTCGAGTTCCGTGCCTCCGCGGCGGAGAAGGAGCTGGAGGTCCAGGTCTGGGACTACCACGCGGAGCCCGTGCACCTGTCCCTCGAGGACCTCGAGCGGCTGGGTCTCCTCACCACCGAGCAGCGGGGGGCGCTGCCCACGAGCGCCGTGGCCCCCTGGCGCCAGGCGCTGCGGGAGCGAGGGGGCAAGGATCTCCAGCCCCCTCGGCTCCGTGAAGAAGCCAGCGCGCAGGCCCTGCACCTGGGTGGGATGGCCCTGCTCCCCGTGGCGGAGGGGGTGGATGTGTACGTGATCAGCTACGACTCGGCGCCGGTGCGGCTGGAGCTCCACCACCTGGCACGGCTCGGCCTGCGGTACCGAGGCGCCTGAGACGGCTCGAGCGCCCTACCCCGCCGTCCGGAGCCCAAGCTCGCGCATCACGTCCTCGCGCAGGGTGGTGACGCGAGCCAGCCAGCGAGGGGCGCGCGCCGCGGCGAAGGACTGCTCCGCCGCATCCAGCGCGCGAGAGGTCTCCACCTGCGAGCGTCCGAGCCAGAGCTCCGCCAGGGACAGGTTCACCAGCCCCAGCTGCAGCACGTTGCGGGACTCCGTCGCCAGCGCGAGCGCCCGCGCCAGGTGGTCCAGGCCCTCGTCCATGGGCACCAGCGGCGCCAGCGCCCGGCGGGCGAGGATCTCGTCGAAGGGATTCTCCAGGGCCGGATCCACCGCCCGGGCCAGCGCCGCCTCCGCGGCCTCGCGCGCGGCGGCCTCGCGCCCCTGGGCCCGCTCGAAGCGGGACTGGTAGACGCGCACCAGCGTCTCCATGCGGAACTCGCCCGAGCGCGCCATCTGCAGGGCCTTCGGCAGCGACTCGCGCGCGGCGCGGACGTCATTGGCGAGCACGTCCCGGCAGGCCGTGTACACCTGGACATAGAGCTGCAGCCACAGGTCTCCGGGCAGCACCTGGGCCAGCGTCTGCCCTCGGGCCAGCACGGCCTCCACCTGCTCGAGCTCATCTCGCTCGAGGAAGTAGGGCGGCGTGTAGATGGCGAGGTTGCGCTCGGGCAGGCGCGGGTTGCCCAGGCGGCGGATGAGCTCCTGCTTCTCGGTGAGCACGGGGACCATCGCCCCGGCGTCGCCCGTGAAGGAGGCGCGGACGATCTGCGTGAACAGGTGGAAGATGCGGATGTCGGTGAAGCCGAACGTCTCCGCCACCTCGAAGCCGTCTCGGGTGGCGTCCGTGTCGAGCGGCTCGCCACGCAGGCCGCGGAGCATGTTCAAGAAGTAGCACCCCATCCCCAGCGCCCACGCCAGCCGGGGCGAGGGGCGCTCCACCGCATCCCGGAAGGCGCGCAGCTGCTCCACCTGCTCGCGCTCCGCCTTGAGCACGCCCGCGAAGAGCCCGGTGTGCGAGCTGAGGGCCGCCCGTGCGAGGAGCACCCCGGCCCGGTAGGGCGAGTCCACCGGCTGCTCCACCTCCACGCGCTCCAGCAGCGCCTGGAAGTCCGTCGTGCGGCCCATGATGGCCATGGCGATGCCCTGGAGGATCTGCAGCTCCGCCTTCTTCCAGAAGACCTCCACCGGCGCCATCTCCACGGCGAGGGGAATCTCGCGGAAGACCTGGCGCAGCCGCTCGGCGCGCTCCGAGGCCGGAGCCGTCCGCGCCGCATCCAGCTGCTCGAGCGCCTCCTGGCGGCCCGCCTCCAGATCCACGGTGTCCGCCCAGTACTGGAAGAGCTTCTCGGCGTACACCAACGTGGTGGGGGGATCGCTCGCGTAGCCCACCTCGATGAGCGTGCCCCAGGTGCGGATGATCTGCCCCACACGCTCGGGCGTGCGCGGCTCCTGCTCCACCAGCTCCGCCGCCTCCTTCAGCAGGAGCGTGGCGTCCAGCAGCGCCTGGGAGCCGATGGCGGCCTGCCCCGCGCGCATGAGCGGCTCGATGGCGCGCCGCGGCTGGGTGGAGCGGGCGAAGTGGTAGCCCACCATGCGATCCACGTTCGGGTTGTCGTGCCGGAACGACTGGAGCACCTCCGCCACGCGCCCGTGGTAGGCCTCGCGCATCTGCTCGGCGGTGCTGTCGTAGATGGCCTGGTGGACGGTGTCGTGGGTGAAGACGTAGCGCCCTTCGATGAGCTGGAGGAACTGCCGCGCGACGATGTCGTCCAGCGCCTGGAACAGATCCACCTCGATCATGCCCGCCAGCGCGCGCACCATGGGCAGGTCCAGGCTGCGGCCCGCGGGGGCCAGCCTTCGCAGCAGCGACACGCGATCCGGCGGCGCCGCGGCCAGCCGCGTCAGGACGGTCTCCTCGATCGTCCCGGGCAGCTTGCGCGTGGCCAGATCTCCGTCGGCCATCCACCGCCCGCCCACGCGCCGCAAGGCCTCCACCTCCACCAGGGCGCGCAGGCACTCGGTGGCGAAGAAGGCATTGCCCTCGGTGATGGAGTGCAGCCGCGTGACGAAGCCGGCGGGCACCTGGAGCCCCGGGAGCGCCAGCTGCACCAGCGTCTGCACGTGCGCGGAGGACAGCGGCGCCAGGTCCAGGCGGGAGGTGAGCCCCTCATCCACCGTCTCGAAGGCGAGGCTCAACCGGCTCAGCGCGTCCGAGCGGTAGGAGCCCACCACCATGCCGCGGGTGCGGCTGAGCGCCCGGATGATGACGTTGAGGACCTCGAGCGTGGCGGAGTCCGCCCACTGGAGATCCTCGAAGCACAGGACGAAGGTGTGGCGCTGCGCGATCGCCTGGAGCCACTCGGCGAGCGCACCGAAGATGGCGATCTTCTCCGCGCCCGCATCCGTGAAGGACGGCACGGAGCCCGTGGCGAGTGAGGGCACCAGCCGGCCCAGCAGCGGCCCCAGGCGCTCCGTCAGCTCCGGAGGTGTCAGCGGCGCCAGGCTGCGCAGCGCCTGGGTGAGCGGAGCCAGCGGCGCGAGCCCTTCCGCGCGGCACTGGCCCATGCCGAAGGCGATCTCCGCCAGCTTGGCCTGCAGCTCGAACTCCTGGAGCAGCCGGGACTTACCCACTCCGGCGGGCGCGCCGATGAGCAGCGTGCGGGCCTGACCCCAGTCCGCCTCGGCCAGGGCGTTCATGAGCTGCTCCAGCTCCGCCTCGCGGCCAACCACCTCGGGCACGTGGAGGTAGCTGGCGCGCGCGGACAGCGGCTCCTCGGGCAAAGGCTCCCCGCTGGCCTGGCAGAGCGCCTCCAGCAGCTCGCCCGCGTTCTGGAACCGGTCTCGCGGATCCTTGGCCAGCAACAGGAGGATGATCGCCTCCAGCGCCGGATCCACGGGACAGAGAGTCGAGGGCTTGGGCGGGGGCCGGGTGAGGTGATCGGCCAGCAGCGCGGCGGGGCTCTGGCGCTTGAAGGGCAGCCGGCGCGTGGCGAGGAAGTAGGCCATCACCCCCAGCGAGTACAGATCGGCGCGGCCGTCGATGTTGGCTCCGCGCTGCCACTCGGGGGCCATGTACTCCAGGGTGCCCTTGAGCTTGCCGGGGCTCGGCGTGCCCAGCTGGTGCATCACGCCGAAGTCCATCAGCTTGATCGTGCCATCCTCCATGATGCGCACGTTGCTGGCCTTGATGTCGCAGTGGACATAGAGGCGCGCGTGGATGAAGGCCAGCACCTGGGCCATCTGGATGAGGATGCGGTAGAGGGTGAGCGTGTCGAGCGGCTGCCCGCGCGCGACGGTGCTCAGGTCCTGGCCGCCCACGACTTCCATGGTGATGAAGCGGTTGCCGGACTCGGTCATCCCGCAGTCGAAGACCTTGAGGGTGCCGGGGTGCTGGAGCTTCGTCATCGCGAAGAACTCGTGCCGGAACATCAGCACCAGCTCCTCCACCTTGGACGGGCTCAGGCCCTCGGGGACCTGCATCTCCTTGAGGGCCACCTGGCGCAGCTCCTGGAGATCCTCCGCGAGCCAGATGCGCCCCATGCCTCCCTCGCCGAGCACTCGCTCGATGCGGTAGCGGCCACGGACGAGGGTTCCGGGCTCCAGCGAGCGACGATCCCCATGCCGGAAGTTCGAAAGCGAGATGGGAGTCGGGGGCGAGTCCTCCATCAGCGCGTTCGAGGGCCGGCTACGCTCGTCGAGGACTGAAGTCTTGTCTTCGTCGCTCATCGGGAGCCGTGGCGTAGGGGCAGGCACGGTGGTGGCCGTCGGGGGAGAAAGGATCCGGTTTCAGAGTATCCTACACATTCTGCTCAGGCGGCCTTGCCGGATCCAGTCCTACCTGGTGTGTAGGGTCAGAGGAAGAAGCCGGCAACGCCACCTCCGGCCCCTTGACAGGCTGCAGTCTCCTTGAGTCCGCCACGGTGGCGCAAGCGCCCCAGCCACCCTCCTGGGTCAGACGCGGCGTGTCGAGCGGCCGCTCCGCAGCAAGGCACTCTGCCAAGAGACGGAGCGGCAGCTCTGCCCCACGCACCGGTCGCTGGGACGACGCCTGCCTGCCGCGCACCCGTCTCACCCTGCGGACTCTACCGTCTCGCGCCGTGGACGGTGGGGATCCGCACGCTGGGCGGGCCTGAGCCGCAGAGCCGTTGCAAGCCCTTGAAACCATGAGTCTCTCGGGGTCCGCCAGCCAGTGGACCGGCGGGTGCAATGCGCGCCGGTCGCTTCGACTGATCGCACCGAGAGACCCGATGCCAAGCCGCCAAGAAGGATGGAAGTGGATGCGCCACGCGATGCTCGCGTGGGTACTCGTCGTCACCCTGCTCCCCGGAGCCAGCCCCGCCAGTGGGGACATCGTGGTGATGCAGCACGATGGGCCCGCCTATGGCGTCGTGGAAGGCTCCGACACCTGGCTCCTGGCCCGGCAGCATGTGGCGCAGCGGTTCTACGAGACGCACGGTGACGCGTACGACTTCCTGGTGGTGCTGCCGACGTTCAATGCCACGCTGAGCAAGGACGCCGACGGCCAGCACGTGGCGGTGCGCAACGAGGTCCGCGGCCTCGGCAAGCCGCTCTCTTCCGAGGGCGGTGTCCCGTTCGGCAGCCCAGCGCGCCTCAAGGGCTACATCGACATGAAGGCCCTGATGTCCGGCGTGCCCGCGTCCACCCAATGGGGAGCGATCGTGCTCGCCCACGAGGTTGCCCACCAGTGGTCGGGACAGGTGGGCTTCAAGGAGACGCCGTCCGGCCCTCGCAGCGAGGCGCTGCTCGGCAAGGACTCGGCGCACTGGAGCTTCTTCCTCGACTCGGAGGCCTCAGTGCTCTACGGCTCGAGCTGGGAGGCCCGAGGCCCGGGGAGCTTCGAGTCCGTTGAGCAGAGGCGGCGCTACTCGGCGCTGGACCTCTACCTGATGGGCTTCCTGAGTCCGCAGGAGGTGGGGCCGCTGACCCTGCTCGCCCCTACGCCCCAGGAGCCCTCCTCCACCTCGGCGGAGAATCTGCCCCCGCCGGATGGCACCCGAATCTCCGCCACCTCTCGGGTGCTGGGCATCCAGAACATCATCCATGCCGAGGGCCCACGGCTGCCGGACAGCGCGAGCTCGCAGAAGCACTTCCGGGCGGCCTTCATCCTCCTGACAGTTCCGGGAGAGTCCGCGACGCCCGCGCAGCTCGCCTACGCCGAGTCACTCCGGCACGCCTTCGAGAATCACTTCTTCTTCCTCACACGGGGGCGCGGTGTCTTCGAGACGGATCTCGTGGAGCTGCCCCCAGGTCCCGTGACGGACTCGCCGGGCGTGGAGCTCGGCCTCTCGTACCTGCTGGCCCGCCAGAGTCCCGCAGGCCACTGGGGGACGACGCCCGAGGCCTCTCTGCGCGAGACGCAACAGGCCCTGGAGGCGCTGCGCCTGTTCCTCTCCAGCGAGGGGGCCTCCTCCTCACTTCAGCGCGCCCAGGACTCCCTGCAGACCCGCGAGCCCATGGACGTGGATGGACTCGCGCGCTTGTCGCTCGCGACCCAGGGTACGAGCGCGGCAGCGCTGGCCCGGCTCCGCGCGTGGCTTCAGCCCTCGGGGAGTGTGGGACTGTCCCCCGGCTACCGCTCGACCCTGCTCGACACGGCCCTGGTCGGACTCGCGCTGACCTTGCCGCCTGCGGCGCCTGATGCGACTCCCGCGGTGACTGGCTTTCTCCTCGAGCACCAGAACCTCGACGGCGGGTGGCCTGCGCTGCCGGGAGGCCCGAGCCGGTTCGAGCCCACAGCCCTCGTCCTGGAGTACCTGGCCCGAGTGCCTCGCACGCCGGCGATCACCGAGGCGGCGACCCGGGCGTTCACGTACTTCCGCGACCACCGTGATTCGAGAGGCCTCTTCGTGGATGCGGGCTCGCGCGCCGGAGCGACCGGGTGGGCAATCACGTCGCTTGCCACGTGGCGGCAGCTCACGGCCGCGGAGGCCTTGAGCTCCCAGGAGGCGCTGCTGAGCCGGCAGCGCCAGGATGGGAGCTGGGAGGGATCGGTGGTGGACACGGCGATGGCGCTGCGTGCGCTGCGCATCGTGCTCACACCCAACCTGGCAGTGTCCCCGGTGGACATCCAGCTCTCCGCCACACAGGTGACGGCGGGAGAGACGGTCCTCGCGACGGTGCGGGTCTCGAATACGGGCTACGCCGAGGCCCGAGACGTCCTGGTCCAGGGCTTCGATTCCTCCGGCAGGCCGCTGGGAACTGGGGCCCGGCTGGAGTCCATCGCGGCGGGTGAGACCCTCCCGGTGCTGCTGTCCCTCGATACCCGGAATGCTGGCGGTTCGAGCCAGGCCTTCCTCGTGGTGGATCCGGAGGGTGCGATCGATGAGGGGCAGGAGTCCGACAATCGGGCTGCCGTTCCCCTCCTGATCTCCGCCGCGCCGACCGCGCCCGACCTGTTCGTCCAGGCCGGTGGCATCTCTGTCACCCCTCCAGCCATCGATCGGCTGCCTGCGCAGGTGGTGGTGTCCGCGCGCGTAGGCAACCTGGGCAAGACGGGTGCCCCTCCGGTGGATCTCGTCGTCCGCATGGGGACGCAGGTGCTGGCCACCTCGCAGCTGACGCTGGGTGCGCAGTCGAGCCAGGTGGCGACCTGGACAGTTCAGCTCACCACCGTGCAGGCCGCTGGAGTCCTCACCGTGGAGGTGGACCCGGGCGACACAGTGCAGGAGCCGGTCGAGACCAACAACTCGCGGACGGTGCAGCTCAGGCTGAGCCCTGGGGTCGACCTGCGCGTCACGGCGCTGACGGCTCCTGGGATGGTGGATCAGGGGAATGACCTCACCTTCCAGTACGCGCTGACCAACGGTGGCACCCTTGAAGCAATGTCGTCTGGCAGGCTGGAGATCCTCTCCGGGAGCGGAGCCACGATTGCGTCGCTTCCCCTCGCCTCGCAGCTCCTGAATGCGGGAGGCACCGCCACGGGCCAGCTCGTGTGGCGCGCGAACACCGCGGGTCCGCTGCGTGCCGTGCTGAGGACGCAGCATCCGGACGATCTGGACCCGAGCAATGACACGGCCACGGCGACGTTCGAGGTGCAGCCCTCGTCACTGCCCAATCTCCTGGTCGTGGAGGACAGCCTGTCCATCACTCCCGAACCACCGCAGGAGACTCAGCCCGCGACCGTGGGTGTCACGGTCCGCAACAGCGGTCAGAGCGAGGCGCAGGGCTTCACGGTCGAGCTCTACCTTGGGGAGCCCCAAGCCGGTGGGACACTGGTCCACCGCGAGCAGGTCGCGGCTCTGGCCCCAGGGGCCACGCTCCACATCACGGGAGCGGTGACGCTGCCCCAGGATGCGCCGAAGAGCCTCCACGTCGTCCTGGACGGCGAGCAAGCCCTCTCGGAGTTCGATGAGGCGGACAATTGGTCCTTCATCCCCCTCTTGCCGGTCCCCATCGCGGATCTGGTCGTCTCCGCCGCGGATATCCGGCCGGATCCGGCCTTCCCGCGCGAGAATACCTCCGTCCCGGTGACGGTGTCCGTGCTGAACGCGGGAGGCCAGCGCGCGGAGCTCATTCCGGTGGAGCTGCGGCGTGTGCTCTCCAGCGGGAGCGAGGAGCCTATCGGCCAGGCCGTGATCCCTGCCATCGAACCGGGGCAGCGCGGCGAGGTCGTCATCTCCTGGAGCACCCAGGATCTTCGGGGGCCCCAGAAGCTGGTGGTGCTCGTCGACCCAGGGCAGACATTGCCCGAGCAGCGCACGACCAACAACCGGGCCGAGCGGCAGGTGTCGGTCCAGGACGCGGCGCTCGCGCTCTCGGAGCCGTACTTCTCTCCCAATGGGGACGGCATCCGGGATGTGACCGAGCTCTCCTACCGCCTCGGGGCGGAGGCGTCCGTGGAGGCCCGCATCGAGGACGAGCAGGGAAAGACGGTCCGGATCCTCACGGCGCCCGCAGCCGTGGCGGCGAGCCTCTCGTGGGATGGCCGCTCCGCCGAGGGGCGTCTGGTCCCGGACGGTGCATACCGCATCCACGCGAGGACGCTGGCTCCCGCCCCGGAGAGGCTCCTGGGGACCTTGACCGCCGTGGTGGACACCAACCGCACGCCGCTGGACAGCTCCTCCCCTTCGTCACTCGAGGTGGAGGGGTTCGAGGCGACAGCTTCCGCGGTCGATAACCACGGTCACGCTGCGGCCATGCCAGACGAGAACGGTGTGGTGTTCTACGGCGAGGAGCCTGGAAGCGGCCGGTGCGGTCTGTACCACCAGCCCTTCGGTGGCGCGCAAGCGCGGCGACTCACGCCGGAGGATTGGCCGTGTAGCGCCGCTGCCGAGGACTCAGGCGGGCTGGCGATCAGCCCGGACGCAAGCCGGATCGCCTTCCACGGAAACAGGACGTGCCCCCCGGATGGACGTTGGTGCATCACCTTGGAGATCCTGTCGACCGCGGATCGCAGCCTCCTGACTGTCGCCACGGATGAGGCCTCTCAGGGTCGATTCATCCAGTACCCGGTGGCTCCGGTGTTCAGCAGGGATGGCTCTCGCGTCTACTTCGTCACGGAGGACCAGTCCTCGAACGCATTCGCCCTCGAAGAGGTGCGTGTCGATGGGACCCAGCGGCGGACTCTGGCGCGTAGCAGCTCTGCGCCTGTCGAGCTCAGCCTGTCTCCCGAAGGGGAGCGCCTGGCTGTCGTCGACGAGCAGGGAGCGCTCTTCTTCATCAGCCTGTCCGATGGCACCCGCCAGGACTTCCTCCCGGCCCAGACGATCTCCGAGGGCCTCTATCCAGGGTGGGAGGTCCGCACCCAGCCCCGCATGAACCTCCGCCATGGCTGGATGGCTTCCAGCGAGGCGCTCGTCTACGCAAGCCCAGGGATGCTGGAGTTCATCTCTGGCGAGTTCGAGGAGACTTTCCTTCCCATCGCTCCCAGCCTTGAGCGCAAGGAACTGCAGACGGGAGCGGTCCAGAAGCTCTTCGTCGGGCCGAGCCACTCCCTCGATTTCAACGCGAGCGTGGCCGCGGTCGGCGTCAGTCCCATCACGGGAAGCGCCGTCTTCCGCTACCAGCCGCTGTTGAGCACGAGTCCCCAGCTCTGGACTGTCTCGGCCGCTGGTACCGCACGCATGCTCCTGCCCTACGACGTTCAAGGGCTGCGCTGGTCCACTGGCGGGAGCTTCCTGTTCGGCTTCGCGGACGCTGGGGTGTCCACCGGGACGCAGCTCAGCGCGGTGACCACGAGGGACAACCTCTTCGTGCGGCTGATGTCGACCCGGACGCCAGGCTCCGCGAGTGTGGCGTTCCGGGGAGCGGCAGCGGATCTGAACTTCGACGCGTGGCAGCTCGGCATGCGCGCCTATGGCTCATCGGGGCCCTTCGTGGCAGTGGCCACCTCCACCACGCCCGTGCAGAACGGGCTGCTGACGGAGTGGATTCCGCCTGGGCCCGGCATGTATGAGGCACAACTGCTCGCGAGAGATCGCGCTGGCAACGTCCGGACCCAGGCGGTGGCCTTCGGCTACAGCCTGAGCCCCGCAGTGGCCAACGTGTCGCGCTCCCCGGACCTCTTCTCCCCCAATGGAGACGGTGTCCTCGACATGACCGAGCTCCGCTACACCCTCACGCGGGCCACGATCGCGGACCTCCAGATCCTCGATGCGCGCAACCAGGTCGTGCTGCAGCAAGCCCTGCCGCATGCGGTGGCCGGGAACTTCACCCTGAGCTGGGATGGGCGCGACGGCCAGGGCCAGCGCGTCCCGGACGGCGAGTACACCCTGAGCATCGATGGGACCCGCCTCTCGGTGGTCGTCGATACCACGCCTCCGGTCGCGCAGCTCACCCTCGCGGAGACAGGAGAGTCGGGCCTCCCCGCACCCTTCCTGTTCCTGGATGTCCAGCCTCAGGACCTCGGCTCGGGCCAGACGACGAATCTCGTGCGGATCGTCGCCGCGGGAACCACCCGGAAGATCCGGGATGCGCACCTGAAGGAATGGGCGCTCGAGGTCTCCTCGCCTCAAGATCCTTTGGTGAGCCGTCCTGTCCTCATGGGCACCGAGCCCGTCGAGGACGATCGCCCCATACCCATCGCGATCGAGCTGCTGCGCGGCTCCTTCCGGCTCCGGGTCAAGGACCGGGCCGGCAATCAGGCACTCTCTCCTCCGCTGCGGCTGGATGACCGGCTGTTCGTCACGCTCGAGGGCCGGTCGGATTCGATCCACCAGCACTGGATGCTGCCCGGACAGCTCATGCCCCGGCTGGCATCGTTCACCAACGCCCAGGCGACCCCCGCTGGAGTTGCCAGTGTTCCTCGCATCGCCGATGGGAAGTACGCCTTCGGCCTCAACACCACCGGCGGCACTCCCCTGACGTCCTTCTCGGTTGCGTACCGCTCGAGCGCGGGGTCGTGGATCATCGACTCCCAGAACGTGACGGCGCTGGGAGAGGCCATGCTCCTCTGGGATGCGAGCTCGGCAGGGGCCGTCACCGAGCTCGAGCTCCGGGCCTGGGACGCTGAAGGCAAGCCCTTCAAGGCTCCTGTCGCCATCACGAGCACGGGCTCCGGTGATGGACATGTCCCGCACCGGCTGGCGTGCGTGAAGACGCGCGAGGGCGAGGCCATTGTGCTCTCCGCCTTCGTGGGTGACGTCAACACCCAGCCCGAGGACCTCGCCCCAGGGGCTCGCTGGTCCTTCACCCGGGAGGACACCCATGCGGTGACAACTGTCCCCGCGGAGCTTGAGTTCCTTGCTACGACTGGGGGCCTCGAGGTCTCGCAGACGCTCTCGACCTCTTTCCTGCCTGGGTGCCACTACACCGTCCAGTTCGTGGGGACCCACCGGAACGGACTCCCCCTCTTGTCAACGCGAGAGGCCGTCAATCTCTGCAAGGCTCAGGTCAGCGTGAGTCGAGGCGGCATCTCCCTCTCGGAGTCCTTCCGCCAGGCCATTCGCTCCGCTGAGGTGTTCGTGAGCGCCCTCCATCAAGAGCGCGTCATCGCCCGCTTTGGACCCTTCGAGGGCACCTCTCCGCTCCACCCGATCGATCGCTCCCTGTTCTCGGACGCTCCGCTTCACACCCTCAAGGCCCGGACGCGGCTTGCGGATGGGACGCTCGTCGTCACCCCGCACAATCTGGATCCCAGCAACCCGGACCTGCTGGATCCCGACTGCAATGACGAGGTCGAGTTCCGGCCTTCTCAGGGCGCCCTGCAGCTCTCGCGCCTCGTCCGGGACGCGGACGCGCCCCTGTGCGGGATCCACACTCCGGTCTACACCGCCCAGCTCACGGGTCATGGGGGCGAGGGACGGAGTCTCCAGCAGCTGCATGTGGAGGTCGTCTCCGCCAGTGGGGAGGTCCTCTCTCAGCCCGTGGTCTCAGGAGTAGCGACAGGCGACACGGGGGTGAACGCTTCAGTCCACATCACCGCCCAGTCCCTGCCGGAGGGCGCTCACTGGCTCCGCGCCTCGGCGACCTGGTCCGATGGGTCGATCTCGAGTCCCCCAGGACAGCCTTTCTTCATCGATCGGACTCCTGCGCACACCGTCATGACGCGCCCAGGCCCCACGGGGAAGCTCTGTCCCGAGAGCCGCCGCGGCTCCAATGGCGTGATCGAGCAGTACCTGGTCGTGGAGGGCGCCGTCTCCGATCGCCACCTGGAGTCTTATGAGCTGGCGCTTCGTGGGCCGGGCGGTGAGCCCCAGCCCGTGTTCCGAGAGGAGTTCAACCCCGCGCTGCCGAGCTCGGTCCAGGGTGTGCTCGGGACGGTCAATCTCACCCAGCAGGGCAGCAGCCTCGAGCTGGTCCTCAGCGCGCGAGACGTGAGCGGCTCCTCCTGGTGCGCTACTCCCGTCCCCGTGCAGGTGGCGACGCCACCGGCCCTCGAGGCTCTCTCGCTGTCTCCCGCGCTCTTCTCTCCGGACGCGGATGGCCACTCCGACACCACGGACGTCCTCTTCTCCGTGGACCAGGAAGTGTCCGCGACCCTCACGGTTCAGGCGGGAGCACAGACCCACACGATCTTCCAGGGCCCGGTGCCCCAGGGGAACGTGGCGCTGCCCTGGAATGGGCTCCTGGCGGGAGGCGCTCATCTGGCGGATGGCTCCTACCCGCTGCGAGTGCGCGTGATGGGTGCGTGCGACATGACGGCTGAGGCGTCCACCCTGGTCCGGCTGGACACGAGGGCGCCGGTTGCGCGGATTGACTTCCCCGGTGAGGGACAGGCGCTGGCCTCCTCCTTCAGCGTCACCGGCGAGGCGACGGACGAGAACCTCATCCGCTACGAGCTGTCTCTCGGCGAAGGGGCTTCCCCCTCGCAGTACACCTCCCTTCTCTCGGCGCCTGCTTCCACCTCGGGTGTTCTCGGGACGGTGCCCCTCGCGAGCCTGCCGCCGGGCGAGTACACGCTGCGGCTCGTGGTGGAGGACCGGGTGGGTCACACGCAGCAGGTGCTGCGCCGGTTCCAGCACCAGCCATCGGCGCTGCTGCAGGCCGCCGTCATCGTGCCTGGCCTGATCTCCCCTGATGGAGATGGGACGTCGGACACGGCCACCCTCCATGTCACGCTGGCCGCGCCCGCGACCGTGAGCGCGACCCTCCTTAATGGCTCTGGACAGCCCTGGCGTGTGCTGGTGGAGCCCTCCTCGCTGCCTGCCCAGACGAGCCAGTCGCCGATCACCGGCACCGGGCTCGCGGGCCTCCCGGACGGCGTCTACTCCGTGCGCGTCTCGGCGGACTCTGGCGCTGTGACAGAGGCGGCCCTCGTGTCGCTGGAGATCGACCTGAGCATCCCTCACGTCCTGCTGAGCTCGCCCGTCGCTGGTGGCAGTCGGGGGGCAGAGCTCTCGGTAGAGGGGGCTGTCGAGGACAACCACCTCGAGAGCTGGACCCTCACTCACGTGGCGCCCGGTGAGAGTGGCGAAGGACGGCTGATCGCAAGCGGGAATACATCCACCTCGGGGCTCCTCGCCGTGCAGAGCGGACTCGCCGAGGGAACACACCAGCTCGTGCTCATGGCTCGCGACCGGGCGGGGCACTCTCGAGAGCAAGCCGTGTCCTTCACCGTGGACGCGACCCCGCCCGTCGTCTCGTTCCTCTCGCCGGCGGCTGGGGCGGTGCTTTCCGGCGCTGCAGGTCCCCTGGAGCTCCGGGGCCACGCCGAGGATCTCCATCTGCGCTCGGTGCGCCTGGAGGCCACCACGGTCCACGGAACCGAGACGCTCTTCTCGGGCGTAAGCCTGCCCTCCGATGGGCTGCTCCACCGCTGGCCCGTGGGCTATGACGCCGATGGCCCGGTCGAGCTGCTCCTGGTGGCGGAAGATGACGCGGGGAACACGGCCGAGAGCCTCATCTCCCTGGTGCTCGATAGCACGCCGCCCGTGGCCTCCCTGACCGAGCCTCGCGGCGCTACCCATGGCGAAGGCCTTGTCTTCCGTGGCACTGCCACCGATGCGCACCTCTCCACGTGGGAGCTGGAGCTCGGCCGCGGCACCCCTGACGCCCCTGCTGAGCTCCAGCGAGTCGCCAGCGGCTCGCAGCCCGTCTCCTCGGGGGTGCTGACGACCCTCGCCTCCGTGGGGGATGGTGCCTACGTCGCTCGCCTCCGGATCCGCGACTCCGCGGGTAACGAGTCCCTGGACGACGCTGCGTTCACCATCGATTCCAGCGCGCCCCTGCCCACGCCCGCCCTGTCCGCCAGCGTGGAGCGGCCCAACACCGTCGCGCTCACCTGGCAGCCGAGCCCTTCGAGCGATGTCACGGCGTACGAGGTTCACCGGGCCCCCCATGCAGGCTCCGCTGTCCTCATTGCGACTCTCGACGGGGAGGCCCGCTCCTATCTGGATGCTGGGCTCCCGGACGGCCGCTTCCGCTACTCCCTCGTGGCACGTGACGCTGCCCGGAACGCGAGCCATCCCTCCTCCGAGGCCCTGGCAGAGATCGATGCGACGCCCCCAAGGGTGCTGTGGCTCGCTCCGACGCCCGATGAGGCGGTGCATGGAACGGTCGAGCTCCAAGGCACCGCGTACAGCCCGAGCGACTTCCGGGAGTACCGTGTGTCGATCGGCGCGGGCCCTGCGCCCACTGCCTTCACACTCTTGGAGCGCTCCCTGCTCCCTGTGAGCGCCGGGCGCCTCAGTGAGCTGGACGTGCTCCCACTGCCTCAGGGTTCGGCCCATACTCTGCGCCTGGAAGCCGAGGATCTGGCCGGAAACGTGAGCGAGTCCCGCGTCACGTTCACCGTCGACAACCTGCCGCCGACGGCTCCGGTACTCGACAGCGCGACGGTTACTGGGGCGAACATCGCTCTCCAGTGGCACGGGACCGCGGAGGAGGACGTGCTGGGCTATGTGCCCTTCCGCGATGGCGCGCCGCTCGGCACTCCGAGCAACCAGAGCCCTCGGGACCTGAGGCCTTACGCGCTCCCGCCCACGAGCCGGAGCTACACGGACACGGGTGTCCCGGATGGACGGCACTCGTACCACCTGGTGGCCATTGATCGCGCTGGCAATCTCAGCGTGCCCTCGAACACCCGCGAGGCCGTCGTCGAGACACGAGCCCCTGTGGCGCGTCTGACGGAGCCTCGCACGCTCGATCGGTTGCGCCACGACACGTGGCTCACGGCCCAGGGTGACGACCAGGACATCACCTCGGTCCGCTTCGAGGGGCGCGGTGGTCCGGGTGCACCTTTCTCTGCGGTGGGTGCTCCGGCGACGCACGTTCCCTTTACGTCGCTCCTCCCCTTCTCTCAGTTCAGCGGCAAGGTCATCGAGCTGCGTGCCATCGCTCAGGACAGCTCGAACAAGGTCGATCCCGCTCCTGCTTCGATCCATGTGCTGAAGGAGGCGATTCCATCCCCGCCCTCGGTGACCGCGCTCGTCGATGGCAACCAGGTCGAGCTCTCGTGGACGGATGCCAATCCGGCGGGTCTGTTGACGGGCTTCGAGCTGTCCGAGGCCGGAGAGCTCCTGACGCTGGCGCCTGATCGGTGGCCCGGCACGGCTACTGCCACGTCGACTGCCTCGGGTTCGCCGGCCTACGCCTATGACAGTGCCGGCCGCTCGACGGCCTGGAGCCCCGGGCCCGGGTTGCCGCAGGCCTGGACGCTCACGCTGAACCAGCCCGTCCTTCTGAAGTCACTGACGCTGCGGACGGGCCCCTCTTCCCATGTCCGGCTGGAGGCCCGAGTCGCGGGTTCCTGGGTGGTGCTCGCTCCCCATGTCCAGACTCAACCCTTCTCGTATCTGACGCATCCTCTAGGCTCGCCCGTCGAGGTCGAAGCCCTTCGGGTGACGTTCCTCCCCTCAGCTCCGGGCACCCCCTCCTTGTCCGATGTGCAGCTGGAAGTTGTGCCGCTCGAGCACCAGGCCTCCACCCTGCTCAGCTTCGTCACCCCTGGCCAGCACACGTACCGGCTGCGTTCGATGGGCTTCGGCGGAACTCCTTCCGAAGCAGCAGAGGTCTCCGTCAGCATCTACGCCCCGCAGCTCGAAGCCGCGGTGGCCGAGACGCCGGAAAGCACCGTTGGGCTGCAGGGCCATGGAGTACCTCCGTCCGCTCAGGTCGAGCTCTTCCATGAGGAGGGAGTGATCGCCACCACCACGGCGGACGCACAGGGACACTTCGGGTTCACCGCGCCCCTGGTAGCTGGGCTGAACACCTTCCAGGCTCTCGCGACGGACGGAGCGGGCAACCGCAGCCTTCCTTCCGAGCCCGTGACGGTGGTGAACGCCCCGGCCCCGACCGCCGCTCTCACGCTGACGCTCGGCGGAGTGGAGGGCTCGGACGTCTCGCTCTCCCTCTCGGTGGGCGGAGACTCCACGGATGTGGCCGGGTATGTGCTCGTCCGCCAGGGCCACGAGGGAACGGTGGAGCTGCCGCCTTCCTCCGCCGGCACGCGTAGCTTCAACGATCGAGGCCTCCGCAATGGCACGTACACGTATCGAGCCCATGCGTTCAACGCGAGCGGCTTCCGCGGGCCTGCCTCGAATGATGTCACCGTGGCGGTGGAGATCACCCCTCCAGCCTCCCCCGTGGATGTCGCGGTTGAGCCGCTCCCCTCGGGAGGAGCCCTCGAGGTGAGCTGGGCTCCGGGGGATGCTCGTACCGTGGCGTATCGCGTGGAGCGCGCCCTCGGCGCTGACGGTCCCTTCGTGGTTCTGGCCGGCTCCGAGCGTGTCATCACAACGCGGCTCGTCGACCTGCCTTTGAGCGAGGACTCCTTGTACCGCTACCGGATCCTCGCCCTCGATGCGCTCGGGAACATCAGCACTCCGTCGGTGATCGTGGCTGGCATGCCGGTGGACTCGACTCCCCCTGCTCCTCCGCGCTTCGTGCGGCCGACCGTGGCGGGGCAACCTGTGACGGTCTCGAGCCCGACTGTGACCCTTGCCGGCCTCTCCGAGCCTGGAAGTCTCGTCACCCTGCTTCGCAACGGAGTGCCCCATGCCGAGGCTCCCGCTGGCGCTCTCGGGGTCGAGGCCCTCCCGTTGGAGCTGAGCCTCGCGCCCATGGGAGCTGGCTGGTCTTCGGCAGAGGGTCTGCGCGTGGCGTATGTCGTGCAAGACAGCGCGACCGGGGCCAAGGCCCTGGCCGTCGAGTCCCGCTCCGGTGAGCTGCTGGGGACCTTCAGCAGTCCGTCGTTCTCCTCCATCCAGGAGGCGGTCTTCTCGCCTGACGGGCGGCACGTGGCCATCCAAGTGCTCCTGGCGTCGACCTTCCAGTCCGCGGTGTACATCGCGGATCTCGACACGGGCGAGCTGCGGCGGCCCGCCAGTGCTCCTCAGGGCAGTGAGGCCTCCGCCACCTGGTCCTCGAACTCCCGCGAGCTTGCCTATGAGGTCACTCGCTCCAGCGTGCCGACCTCCATCGCCGTGGTGGACACCGCGACAGGGAGCACCCGGTGGCTGACCGGCGCGGCCAGTGCTCCGCTCATGGCACCTCGGTATGCGCCGGATGGAAGCTCGCTCTTTGCCCTCACGCGCAGCGGCGCAACGACACGGCTCCTTCGGATGGATCCTGTCTCCGGCAGCTCTACCCCGCTGTTCGAGGCCGCTTCCATCGAGCGGGACTATGCGGTCACTCGCGATGCGGGCCGTCTCGCGCTCGTCGCCACGTATGAGGGGAAAAGGGACGTGTATACCGTCTCCGTCTCTACGGGCGCGGCGGTTCGGCTCACCCACGGAGCAGAGCCTGAGAGCCTGCCGGCCTTCTCCTGGGACGGGCGGCGTCTCGCCTTCGCCAGTGGCGGCACGCTCGTCCTCCACGAGGATGGCCGGGAGCGGAGGTTCAGTGGTTTCTCGGGACTCCGGCTGGCCTGGAGCCAGATGGGTGAGCTGTTGGCCTCGCGTCCCCTCGGCCTTGCAAGTCTGGAGTGGGGGGCTCGCTTCGAGTTCACGGGCGTGCGCCTGGAGCCTGGGAGCACCGTGTTCTCCGCGACCGCCACGGATGCGGCCCAGCGCACGGGCTCCCCCGCGGCTCCGATCCAGATCACGCTGGACGCCACCACCCTGCCGGACCTCGTCGCGGAGGTGCAGCTCCGCCCCGAGGTTCCCCGAATGGGCCACCCGTTCGACGCCTTCGTGACCGTGCGGAACCAGGGCGGCGGCACGGCGCCTGCCACGACTCTCTCCGTGGCGGTGCTCTCTCAAGATGGGCAGTCCATCACCCCGAGGCCGATCTCCCTGCCGGTACTCCCCGCGGGTGGGGTGACCACGGCGATCGTTCCCCTCTCGCATCCGGAGCTGCATGGCCCGCAGATCCTGGAGGTCATCGCCGATCCCGAGCAGCGGGTGGATGATCCGGTGCGTGACAACAACCGGGTGCGCTACCCGTTCTCCCTGGCGCCCGACGACCAGCCCGTGGTGGCCGTCTCCGTGTCGCCTCCATCCGTCAACGCGAGCGGAGAGAGCCTGGCCACCCTCACCGTGGCGAACCCGGGCGTCGTGAGGACCGTCGACGTGGAGGTGCAGCTCGTCACTCCGGACGGAGAGCCTGTCTTCCAGGTGGGCGCGGTCGAGCACCTCGCTCCCCTGGAGGCCGGCAGGAGCAGGACCTTCACGCGCACCGTGAGCGTCGGCCAGACGCTGGCGGGGGCGTACGTGGTGAAGGCGGTGGTCCGTGAGGGCACCGAGATCCTCTCCGAGGCAGGCGCGCCGCTCACCATCAACGCGGATCGCACCACCCACCTGCGGCTCGCCACGTCTCGTGCGAGCTACTTCCCGGGCGAGGTCATCGCGCTGACAGCCACGGTGCGCAACGACTCCACGAACAGCTTCCTGGAGGGTGCGAGCTACCTCCTCACCGTGACAGGCCCCACGGGGCAATCGGTGCTGGAGACGCCTACCGCGCTGCCTCTGCTGGTCCAAGGCGCCCACTACTCGGCGCGCACGGAGCTGTCCTCCCTGGGGCTCTCGCCAGGGCAGTATGAGGCACAAGGCAGCATCCAGCTCGGCTCGCGGCAGCTCGCGATGGTCACGACGCACTTCTCCATTGAGGGCCGTCCGCTGATCGCGGGCGCCATCTCGGTCCTTGGCCAGGGCTCGCCTCCCGTGGTCCGGGCCGGGCACGCGCTGATGGTCGACTTCGAGGCAGCCAACCAGGGCACGGCTCCTGAGCCGAGCCTCGCGCTCCGAATCGCCCTCATGGACGTGGACACGATGCAGACCGTGGCGTCGCACGCGCTCCCGGTCCAGGCGCTCGAGGTGGGGGGCTCCATCAGCGGTCAGCACGAGTTCTCCACGGTGGGCCTGCCGCTGAAGGGCTACGCCGCCTACCTCCTCGCGGAGAAGCCGGATGGAACGGTCCAGGTCCTCTCCTCCGCGAGCTTCCAGCTCGTGGACGGCCAGGGTCCTGTGATCGAACCCCTCAACTTCTCGGAGGGCATGTTCCTCCGGAGCCTGTCGCCTGGGGTCCGTGCCGTCGATACTGAGTCCGGGGTTGCCAGCGTCCATGCGACGTCTACCGGTGAGCCGGGGAGCATGGACATGGACCGCGCGTCCGGCACTGCCTTCGATGGCTTGTGGAGCACCCAGCTCAGCTTCCCGGAGGGTCCCAACACCCTCGTCTTCGTCGCGACGGATCACGCGGGCAACACGGGCCAGCTGAGCGTCACCGTGTTCATCGACTCGGAGCCGCCCCAGGTCAACGTGACGGGGGTCACGGAGGGCGCACTGTTCAGGAGCGCTCCCGTTCCGGTCGTGGAAGCGATGGACAACCACCTGGCCTCGGTCAGCCTCTTCCTCGATGGCCAGCCGTTCAGCTCGGGGACTCCCATCACCACGGATGGGCAGCACGAGCTCGTGATCCAGGCGACGGACCGAGCAGGAAACCAGACCCTGAAGACCCTGCGCTTCACGGTGGACCTGTCCGCACCTTGGATCTCCATCAGTGGAGTGACCGAGGGGGGGTTCTTCCGCCAGACCGTGACGCCCGCCGTCACCATCCGCGATCGCGACCTGGTGGAGTCCTCCATCACGCTGGACGGTCAGCCCTTCTTCCCGGGGACCGTGGTGACCGCCGAGGGGACCCATGTCCTCCTGGCCCGGGCCACGGATCGTGCAGGCAACCAGACAGAGCGGCAGGTGAGCTTCACGCTCGACCAGACTCCACCGGCCATTGCTGTCACCGGGGTCTCGAACGGGACGCAGTATTCAGACGCCGTCACCCCGGTCATCGCCCTCCAGGATGCCCATCTGGCCACGAGCCAGGTGCGGCTCAACGGGGCGCCCTACGTGTCCGGCACACCCCTCCAGACGAATGGCCAGTACACGCTCACGGTCCGTGCCGAGGATTTCGCGGGCTGGGTCACGGAGAGGACGGTGCAGTTCTCCATCGAGACCGTGCAGGTGGTCGTCTCCCACGACACCTCCGCGCCCTTCGCTCGGGTGCTGGCCCTCGTCCGCGCAGGCACCTGTGTTGCCTCCGCCTCAGAGGTGCTGCGGGTCGGGAGCTTCCTCGAGACCCACCTGGGGGGCTCCTCGAAGTTCCTTCAGGTGATGACGGAGGAGGAGGCCTTCCTGGAGACCCTCCGCTCTGGGGTGGCGAACGTGGTCGTCTTCGTCAGCCTCAGCAGCACGGGAGCTGAGTGCAGTGAGAACTTCTGGCCGACAGAGCCCTCTCCCAGCGACACGCCTGCTGTGAGAGTCCGCAAGGCCTGGTCCCGAGAGCTGACCGAGCAGATCTTCTCCGGGCATACCGGGCTCGTGGTCATCCGTCCGCGCCCGGAGGAGCTGCCTTCGCTGTACGACGCGCTCGGTACCGACTTCCGGGGAACGACATCGCACAGCATGGTGCAGTTCCCGGCTTCTCTGCTGACCCCTGAGGCGTTCTACTTGAGCAGCCCCGTGGGAGGATCCATCCTCAAGGTGTATCCCGGTCAGACCGTGGCCCTCTACTCCGAGAGCAACGCCACCGCCGCGGGAGCACTGAACACCTGGGGTTACGGCCGTACTGTCACCCTGGCCATCGACCTCTCGAGTGCGCTCCCCGCCACCCAGGCTGGCAACGCCCTCGTGTCGTCCGTGCGCTATGTCGAGCCGCCGCCGCCTCAGCCGGCTCCGCTGGGAGTGGCCGCCATCGAGCTGATGATGACGAGCCAGCGGCAGCCGCTGGTCGTGCACGCACAGGAGACCCTGCCCCCCGCGCTCCAGGCACTCTGGACCCATCAGGGCGGCTCCATCCTTCCGGGAGGCCATGGGATTGACTGGAGCGAGCTGGAACTGGAGCACTCCGTGCAGCTGGGCGCACGCTTCGTCCTCCGGCTGCCTGAGACTCCGGGCAGCCATACCAGCACGGCTTCGCTGACCTCGGCTCAAGGCACGCCTCAGCTCCTCGGCACCTGGCAGTGGGACATCACGCAGCCTCTGACACCTGCGGAGCTGGCCACGAGAGTCAAGGCGGCCATCGGGGAACTCGGGGATCCAGGTCAGGCCCACGGGATCGTGACCCTCCTGGACGGGGTCGAGGCTCGCCCGATTGCTCAGCGGGGCGACATCGAGGCCAACATCACGGACCTCCTCGCCGCAGCCGACATGACCCGGGCGCTGAGCGGAGGTTCCGCCCCTGTCCGCAAGGCCTTGGGTGATCTCCTCCGGTACTGGGAAGCGCGGTGGTTCGTGTACTGAGCCCCAAGCCGCTCCTGGGCGCGCCAGTGCCCAGGGGCTCCGAGTCCCTCCGGACCTACATCGGACAGCGCCACCGGACTCTCCGCTTCTTGGAAATTGGCGCTCCGGCCCTCTCCACGTCCAGCATGGGTCTGGGAGGACCCGATGCTTCACATCCTCCTCCCGGAGTGCTTTTGTCATCCATGAAACATGTCTCGTCCGGGAGAGTCATTGCCGTGAAGCCTCAGGTGCTCATCGTGGAGAACACTCGGACGATGCGCGAGACGCTGCGCCTGCTGCTGGCTGGAGAGTTCGACTGCTCTGTGGCCGAGAGCGGCGAGGCCGGTCTCGCGCGGATGCAAGAGCGGGCACCGGATCTGCTCCTCTCGGACGTGAACATGGATGGGATGGACGGCTACGAGCTGTGCCGCCAGGTGCGCACCGATCCGCAGCTCCAGCACATCCGGATCGCCTTCCTGAGCGGCTACCCGCCACGGCTCGCGGAGCCGCCGCTCGCCCAGCCGGACATCTACCTGATGAAGCCTGCCAAGCCGTCCGAGCTCATCGCCCAGCTCCACGCCCTGCTCCGCCAGCGTCCTGCGCTGGACACGTCCTCGCTCCAGCTCGGCTCCGAGGGCTGACGCGCCCGGTCACTCCGGCTGTCACGCAGGGAAACGGGCCCGGCTTCCTCCCCCCACCTCGGGGACAAAGGGCTATGCTCCGCGCCCCTTCGTCCCGAGCCCGAGGTTCCGCGTGATCAACGCCATTGCCCGCGTTCCCCCTCCCCAGAACGAGCCCATCCTCCCCTACACCCCCGGCGCACCCGAGCGCACCGCGCTACAGGCCACGCTCCAGCGCATGGCCTCCGAGCGCATCGAGATCCCCGTCGTCATCGGCGGCAAGCACCTGCGCACCGGCAAGAAGGACGAGGTGCGGATGCCCCACAAGCACTCGCACGTGCTGGCCACGCTGCACGAGGCGGACGCCAGCCATGTGGAGCAGGCCATCCAGAACGCGCTCTCGGTGAAGGAGGAGTGGAGCCGGATGCCGTTCGTCGAGCGCGCCGCCATCTTCCTGCGCGCCGCGGAGCTGCTGGCCACCCGCTACCGCCCCCTCATCAATGCCTCCACCATGCTGGGCCAGTCGAAGACGGTGCACCAGGCGGAGATCGACGCGGCGTGCGAGGCCATCGACTTCCTGCGCTTCAACGTCCACTTCGCCGAGCGGCTCCTGTCCGAGCAGCCTCTGAGCGCGCCGCAGACGTGGAACCTGCTGGACTACCGGCCGCTGGACGGGTTCGTGTTCGCGGTGGCGCCGTTCAACTTCACCTCCATCACGCTCAACCTGTGCACCGCGCCGGCCCTCATGGGCAACGTGGTGCTGCTCAAGCCAGCCTCCACCTCGGCGTACAGCGCCTGGTACATCATGGAGCTGCTGCGGGAGGCGGGCCTGCCGGACGGCGTCGTCAACTTCCTGCCGGGGGATGGGCCCACCATCGGCAACCCGGCGCTGACGAGCCCTCACCTGGGCGGTGTCCACTTCACGGGCTCCACGCCCACCTTCCAGGGCATGTGGCGCACCGTGGGGGAGAACATCCAGCGCTACAAGCAATACCCACGGCTGGTGGGCGAGACGGGCGGCAAGGACTTCGTCTTCGCCCACGCCTCGGCGGCGGACGATCTGGATGCGCTGGCCACGGCCATTGTGCGCGGCGGCTTCGAGTACCAGGGGCAGAAGTGCTCGGCGGCCTCGCGCGTCTACGTGCCCGAGTCGCTGTGGCCCAAGCTCAAGCCGCGCCTGCAGGAGTTCATCGCCGAGCTGCGCATGGGGGACGTGACGGACTTCCGCAACTTCATGGGCGCCGTCATCGACGAGAAGTCTTTCAAGAAGGTGTCCTCGTACATCGAGCTGGCGAAGCAGGGGGGCGCGGAGGCCACCCTCATCGCGGGTGGGGACACGGACCGGAGCGAGGGGTGGTTCGTGAAGCCCACGCTGGTGCAGCTCACCAACCCGCGCCACCGCATCATGCAGGAGGAGATCTTCGCGCCGCTGGTGGGGCTCCACGTGTACCCGGACGCGCGCTACGAGGAGACGCTGCGCGAGTGCGATCAGGCCGCCACCTACGCGCTGACGGGGGCCGTGTTCGCCCGGGATCGCAAGGCCATCTCCACGGCGTCGCGCGAGCTGCGCCACGCGGCGGGCAACTTCTACATCAACGACAAGCCCACGGGGGCCGTGGTGGGGCAGCAGCCGTTCGGCGGCTCGCGGGCCTCGGGCACCAACGACAAGGCGGGCTCCATGCTCAACCTCATCCGGTGGACCAGCCCGCGCACCATCAAGGAGAACTTCGCCCCGCCTACCCGCGTGCCATACCCCTTCATGCAGGGCTGAGCGCACCATGCCGTTTCAGGGGCTGGGAGGGCTGGAGACCTACGCGCTCGTGGATGGGGAGGTTCGCGTGGAGGTCATCCCCAGCCGCGGCGCGCTCGTCACGCGCATGAGCGTGGGCGGGGACGAGCTGCTCTACCTGGATGAGAGCACGGTGGTGGATCCCTCCAAGAACGTGCGGGGGGGCATCCCGGTGCTCTTTCCCACCGCCGGCAAGCTGCCCGGGGACACGTACCCCGTGGGGCGGCAGGCGTACTCGATGCCGCAGCACGGCTTTGCCCGGCGGCTGCCGTGGACGGTGCGGCAGGTGGAGAAGGATCTGCTGGTGGTGGGGCTGACGTCTTCGGAGGAGACGCTGCGCTCGTTCCCCTGGCGCTTCGACGCCCAGCTCACGTTCTCGCTGGAGGGTCCGCAGCTGACGATCGACTTCGACGTGGAGAACCAGGACACGCGTCCCCTGCCGGTGCACCTGGGCTTTCACCCCTACTTCTTCGTGCCGCAGGCCTCCAAGGCTGCGGCCAGCGTCGCGACGGACGCCACGCGTGCCTGGGACAACCGCCAGGGCCAGGGCAAGGTGGTCCCCTTCACCGGGCTGGATCTCACCGCGCCCGAGGTGGACCTGCACCTGCTCGACCACTCCGAGGCGGGCACCACGCTGCACCGAGGACCGGGGCGCCGGCCGGTGAAGCTCTCCTGGAGCCTCGAGTTTCAACGGCTCATCGTCTGGACGCTGCAAGGGCGCGACTTCGTCTGCGTGGAGCCCTGGACGGCCTCTGCCGGAGCCCTGGCCACGGGAGAGGGGCTGATCGCCGTGGCTCCGGGTGAGCGCTTCTCGCTCATCTTCGAGATCGAGGCCTGAGCACGGTCTGGACCGAGCGTCACACCTTCGGATGCTGGAGGTGGAAGCCGGTGGCCTCCTGGTACGCGCGAGCCACCGCCAACAGCTTCGCCTCGCCGTAGAGCCGTCCCAGGAACGTCACGCTCACCGGCGTCCCGTTCTCTCGGAAGCCGTTGGGCACAATGACTGCTGGGTGCCCCGTGAGGTTCGTCAGCAGCACCTGGGGATCGTCCGAGGGCGCGACGATGACGTCCACGTCCGCGAACGTCTTCGCCATCCCCTCCATGGCCAGCAGACGCGCCCGGTTCGCGTTGATGTAGTCCACCGCCGGCATGAGCTGGGCCACGCGGAAGTAGTTGGGCCAGTCGTTCTCCCCCTGCTGGGTGAGGAGCTTGTCCCGGCCGCTGTGCGTCAGCGAGTCGAACGCCGCCGCGGCCTCCGCCGTCAGCAGGTGCACCATCGCGTCCTGCTTCACGTTCGGCAGCGCCACCGGCACGAGCTTCACCCCGAGCACCTTCAGCTTCTCCAGCGCCGCGGCGTTGAAGGCCTTGTCCCGCTCATCGCGCTCGAAGTCCGCCTTCAGGTAGCCCACGCGAATGCTCCCAAGGGGCGTGCCCGCATCCCAATTGAAGGGCACGTCGCGCACCGTGCGATCCTTCCCATCCGGCCCCTGGATCGCCGCGAGCACCAGCGCCGTGTCCTCCACCGTGCGCGCCATGGGCCCCAGCTTGTCCATCGTCCATGAGAGCGTCATCGCTCCCGTGCGCGGCACCCGGCCAAAGGTGGGGCGCAGGCCCGTCACCCCACACCGTGTCGCAGGAGAGGAGATCGAGCCGTAGGTCTCCGAGCCCAGCGCGAACGGCACACACCCCGCCGCCACGGCTGCCCCAGAGCCCGCGGACGAGCCGCGCGAGCCCATCTCTGGATTCCATGGGTTGCGCGTCATGCCGCCGAACCACTTGTCCCCCATGGCCAGAGCCCCCAGCGTGAGCTTCGCCACCAGCACCGCGCCTGCCGCGTCCAGCCGCAGCACCACCGTGGCGTCCTCTTCGAAGCGCTGCTGCTCGAAGCCCCCCGCCCCCCACGTCGTCGGGTAGCCCTTCACCGCCAGCAGGTCCTTCGCTCCCCAGGGAATGCCGTGCAGGAAGCCGCGGTACTTCCCCGCCGCGATCTCCCGATCCGCCTCCTTCGCCTGGGCGAGCGCCCGCTCCTTCGTGAGGGTGATGACGCAGTGGAGCTTCGCGTCCAGCCGCTCCAGCCGCGCAAGGCTCAGCTCCGTCAACGCCAACGAGGACACCTTCCGCGTCCGCACCAGCTCCGCCAGGTCTCTCACCGAGGTGAAGGCCAGCGCCTCCAGGTCCTGCCCCACACGCGGCGGCCTCGCGGCACTCACCTTCATGGGACGCTTCGCGGTGTCCCACTCCGTCACCCCCGGGAGCACCGGATCGAAGGAGAATGCAGGCGCGACCGAGTTCGGCAGCTCCATCGCGCGGATCTCCTGTGCGCCCGCGAGCTGCTCGTTGAACGTCTTCAGCATCAGCTTGCGCTGGGCCTCGTCCAGCTCGAGCCCCGCCACCTTGCAGGCCGAGGCGAGCAGCTCCGGAGTGACGGAGGGCGTGTTCTGCCCCATGGCCCAGAGGACTCCGGGCAGCAGCGTCGACGTCAAACCCAGCGAGGAACAGACGGAGAGGAACCGGCGGCGATCGGTGAGGAGGGACATGGCGTCGGGTGTGAACTCCCTGAGAGGAGTGCACGGTACAGCACCTCGCCCCGTCTCCCCAGCCACCTCACGCGGCCTCTCCCGAGGGGTACCTCGCGGACTCCCAGGTGAGCATCGCCCGCTTGCGCGCCAGGCCCCACCGGTACTCGCCAAACGCTCCTGTCTTCCGGATGACGCGGTGGCATGGAATCAGGAGCGCGATGGGGTTGTCCCCCACCGCGGAGCCCACGGCCCGCGTGGCGCGCGGCATCTGAAGCGAGCGGGCGATGTCCTCGTAGGTGGCGACCGCTCCTGGGGGAATGCGCAGCAGCGCCTCCCACACCTTGAGCTGGAAGTTCGTCCCCTTCACGAAGAGGCTGAGCGACTGGAGCGTCCGCGACTTCCGCGCAGGGAAGATGCGCTCGGCATAGGGCCGGGTGGCCTCGGGCGCCTCCACCAACGTCGCGTGTGGCCACTCCGCTCGAAGCTCTCTCACTGCCTCGGACGGGGAGGTCCCCATCAGGAACCGCAGGGCGCAGATGCCGCGCTCGCAGACGGCAAGCAGGTGGTCTCCGAAGGGAGAGGCGTGCACGCTGTACGGGATCGTCAACCCCGCCCCGCCCTGCTTGAACTCACCTGGCGTCATCGCCGTCAGGGTGACGAAGAGATCATGCAGGCGCCCGCCGCTGGAGAGCCCCGCGTCATAGGTCACATCGAGCGTGCTGCGGCGCTCGGCGAGGAGCTGCTTGGCATGCTCCAGGGTCTGGAACTGGAGGAACCGCTTGGGGCTGATCCCCGCCCAGCGCGTGAACAAGCGCTGGAAGTGGTAGGGGCTGAGCCCCACATGCGCGGCAACCTCCGCGAGGCGGGGCTGCTCCTGCGCGTGCGCGTCGAGGTAGAGGATGGCGCGCTCGATCCGGGCGTAGTCGCTGGTGGCCATGGTTCACGGGCTCCGAGGAGGATGCCCTATCAGTAGAGACCTCACTGCCAACGGACAACCCGGTTCTTGCGCCTGACAGGCCCGTTCGCGGAAGGAAGCCGCCAGGGGAATCCGGGGCTCTCAGCTGTGTCCGACGATTCGGAGCCCCCCGGCCGACGCGCCTTGGCTGAACCTGTCTGCTTGTCTGACAGGTTTGCCGGGACCGCGGCCGGCCCGGGCGCAGGCCCCCTCCTTCCACCCAGTGCCGACTGACTACCTCGCTGACCCCGCCGCCTGCGCTTGCCGCTCCCACTCCGCGGGCAGCCCGATGGCCAGGAACACATCGAGCCGCAGCCCGGGATACGCTGCCATCACCCTCGACTGGATGCGCTCGAGCGCCTCGTCGGTCGGCTTCCCCTGCGGCTTCTCCGCGGCCACCTCGGTGATGACGCGCTCCAGGTACGCGCGCTCCATGTCCAGCAGCCCCGCGTTCCCCGAGGGCCCTCGGCCTGGGTGCACCCACTTGGGCTTGAGCGCCTTCATCTCGTCGATGCGCTGGAGCCACTGGTCCGTCTTGCCGATCTCCAGCCAGCTGTGCGCGTTGTTCGCGATCATGTCTCCCGGAAACAGGTGCCCCTCGTACTCGACGACCACATGGGCCTCGCTGCAGCCCGCGCCCATCACGTGGGCCTTCACCGTCACGCCCCCTGCGCTCAGCTCCGTGGTGGCCGAGCCGAAGCTGTCCGGCAGCGGCACCTCCGTGGGGTAGTCCGGCTTGTAGCGATCGTAGAACTTCCGGGTCCGGCTCTGATGGACGCTGGGAATAAGCTCGCGCACCTGCTCGCTCGTCACCACCCGGATGCCACGCTTGCGCAGCACGTCCGTCCCATTGAACTTGTCCGGGTTGGGGTGCAGCACGATGGCCAGCAGCGCCTTCTTCCCCGTCACCTGCTCCGCCCAGCTCACGAACTCCTCGGCGGCCGAGGGCAGGAACTGCGTGTCGATGAGGATCAACCCCTCGGGGCCCTCGATCCAGTACGACGAGGTGCTGAACCCCCACGGAGAGGACACGTACGTTCCTACCCGCGAGTCCTCGTGGGAGGTGAGCGTCACCCGCGCGCCCGCGGGCCGCTGGGAGGCACAGCCCGCGACGAGCGCGAGCAACAGGACGAGAGCACTGCGAGGCATGGTGAGATCTCCTGATCGGCCGCCCTTCTTATGCGCACCGGCCGCCAGCGGACAACTCACAGCTCGCCCAGATCGTGGCGCTCAGTCCGTTCCGGTCGGCCGTGGGAGGGCCGGCAGGGCCGACTCGTTGTCGGACCAGATGGGCGGCTGGGCCTCTCCGGTGAAGGCCCGCAGCCGGCGGTAGTCCGGGTACTCGGCCTGGAGTGTCAGCAGATCTCCCGGCTGGATGAGCTGATCCCCGTTCGGGTGGAGCTTCTCCTGGTCTCCCCGGCGCAGCGCCAGCGCCAGCGCCCCGAAGCGATCCCGCACCTCGGAGATGGTGATGCCCGGCAGCCCCGCGCGCGCCTCGAAGACGGACACCACCATCAGGTGCCCGCCAATCCGGAACGAGTGGACGATGCGCGGATCCAGCGCCGCCAGCGCCATGGCCGGCGCCGCCAGCGAGGAGCTGGACAGCGCCTCCGCCTTGAACGTGTCCCGTACCTTGGCCACCAGGTCGTCATCAAACAGGCGGATGACCACGCGGATGTCCGGCTTGAACCGCCGCGCATCCAGGGCGATGTTCAGGTTGGCCAGATCATCGTCCGTTGCGCAGACGATGGCGGACGCCTCCTTCACGTTCAGGCGCGGCAGGCACTGCGGGCTGCGGATGTCGTCGATGAGCAGCGGCACCTGCTCATCGCGAAGCACGCTGACGAAGGCACCGTCCTCGCGCTTCTCCACCACCACCACGTCCTTGCCCATGGAGAGCAGCTGGTCCACCACCCGGTACCCCACCCGGCCCGCCCCGCACACGATGATGTGCCCCTTCAGGGTCTCGGCAATCACCTCGATCCACTCCTTGTCGCTCTTGTGCTTGGCGAAGAACAGGTAGGCAAAGCGCACCACGCCATCCACCACCAGCGCAATCCCCACCGGGGGAATGAGCAGGTTGAACACCGTGAGCACCCAGTCGTCCGTGCAGTCCAGCGAGGGCTGACCGAACAGCAGGAAGTACACGTGCTCCAGGGCCTTGCCCGCCCGCACCGTCCCCCCGCCTGGCAGCTGGCACCGCAGCTGGTAGATCGGCGGTGCGCCCAGGAACAGCGCCACCGTCAGCAGCAACGTCGTGCGGAAGCGCTTGAAGAGGGCGCGCAGGTAGCGCAGGTTGGCGAGCAGGCGCCGGCGAGGCGGAGCGCGGTGCATCATGGCGTGGGCGAGATGCTCGTGGCGGCTTCACTCCGGGCGCGCCGCCGCTCGATCAGCCACACCGCCAACACCCCGAGCTCGTAGCACAACAGCATCGGACCGGCCATCAACGACAGGTTCACCACATCCCCCGTGGGGGTGATGAGCGCCGCAACGATGAGGCAGACCACGAAGGCATGGCGCTGGTACCGGACGAGCCACTGACTGCGCACCACGCCCACCACACCCAGCAGCGCCATCACCAGCGGCAGCTCGAAGATGACGCCGAAGGCCAGCAGGAGCACCAGCACCAGGGAGAGCTGCTCGCTCATGGTGAGCATGGGCCGCGTCCACCGCAGCGCCTCGTGGTACGCGTGCCCGGCTGCCAGCACCTTCTCCAGCTTCCACATCCCCGCCAGCTCCTCGGTGCGAGTGGGCGCCACGCCCGCCAGCAGGCTGGCCGCCTCATCCATCGCCGCGGCCGATGCCGCGAAGTCCTTTCGGCTGAAGGCCTCGGCCGCCACCACCCGCTTCTCCACCGCCTGCCGCAGCACCAACCGCGAGGACACGCCGAAGCCATCCGCCGCCGCGTCCAGCAGCCGCCCCAGGCCCTCCAGGCGCGCCGCCAGCTCCACGCTCTCCGCGGGCACCACCTCGGGCTGCCCCACGCTCCCAGCGCCCTGCACCTGCATGCCCGCGCTGGCCTCCTTCGCGAGTTGCCAGGCCCGCTCCGCATCCCCCAGCCGCAGGAAGCGCAGCGCGTCCTCCGTCCTCAGCCGGGCCGTCTCCAGCTGGCCCTCCACCACGGCGGTGTCCTCCCGGCTCAGGAGGAAGCGGAACATGGAGGGCAGCACCGCGAAGTAGCAGAACAGCGCGCCCATGATGAACGCCAGC
>NZ_DASPHO010000432.1:0-2622 GCF_035629615.1 Hyalangium sp.
GCCCAGAAGACTCCTTGGTCACCGCGCTCGAGTTGGCCGGGCTCAACATGTGGGGTACCCAGCTAGTGGTCCTGTCCGCCTGCGACACCGGTCGCGGCGATGTCAAGATTGGCGAGGGCGTCTACGGCCTACGCAGGTCCTTCCTGGTGGCAGGCGCCGAGACGCTCATCACCAGCCTGTGGAAGGTCAATGATGAGACGACTCACCAACTCATGGAGAGCTACTACCGCCTTTTGTTGGCAGGCATTGGCCGCACCGCAGCTCTACGCAAGGCGATGATGGAACTGCGCCATAGGCAGCCCCATCCTCACTTCTGGGCTCCGTTCACCGCTTTCGGTCTAGATACGCCCCTTCGGGGGCTAGCACCGCCCACCCAGGCGCGCATATCCCCTTGAGCGACACTGCTCGGTAAGAGCTCACCCTGGCACGCCTTGATGGCGTGCAGCGTCGTGAGCCCATATGCGACGCAAGTTTCTGGAAGCCGAGAAGTTCTCCTCGACTGCGCCGAGGTGGTGGAGCGCATTCAACAGTGAGCCTTGGCTCAGCGCGCGGTGCCCGGCAGCGCGCTTCGCACGGCGCTCGAATCCATGCTGGGCCTGTGGCACGGGCTGGCCGTCTTCCTGCGCCAGCCTGAAGTCCCTGCCTTCCAGTGTCCACTGACTCCGTCCAAGCCGCCCTGGACCTCTCGCGGGCCTCTTCCTTGTCTTGCCCATACGGGGTGGGGCGAACAATTATGGCAAGGCTCGCGCTGTTCGAGCACATTGAGGTGTTCTACAACGTACGAGCGAGCGGCTGAAACACAGAGGCAGGCAGCGTAGTCAACCTGTCCACCGAACCGGGCGAGTCTCACTCGGAGACAGACGGTCCCGCAGAAATCCGTGCATAACTTAGCGGATCCTCGCCTCCTTATGTGTGAACAGGAGGATTCATGACGATGGTTCTCGCCGCAGCGCTGGCGCTCTCGGCCAACCAGGACGGCGTCCTGGACGCATACGCAACCCTCACTGGAAGGACCTGGACAGGCAGCAGTCTTCCGGGGGCCCGCTATCCATGAGTCGACAGCGCAAGCCCCCAGAGGACGCTGCAGGCACGGAACCATCGCTGCTGCGCATGCTTGCCCTTCAAGAAGAGACGCTGGGAGAGAACCACCCCTCCGTCATCCTCACGCTCCGCAGTCTTGCCCTGCTCCTCCTGAGCCAGCACCGCCTCGCCGACGCCCTGCCGCTCCTGGCGCGATCCCTCGCTCTGTCCGAGGAACAGCTGCGCCAGGAGTGCGTCGCCTCTCTCGAAGCGCGCCTGCTCCATGTGCTGCCCGCGCTTCACGAGGAGGCGGAGCTGCTCTACTCGCTCGCCCTTGCATGGCCGAACGAGCCCCGCGTCCGGCACCTCGCGATCGCTGCCGCGCTGCTGCGCAAGAGCCTGTCCGTTGAATCGCTCTCGTCCCTCTCCCGCACCTTCTGCCAGGGACTGAGCCCGGACGATCTCAAGCGCTTCGAGCTCCTGCGCTCCTTGCGCACGGGGATGTCCATGCTGCGCCTCATGGGCCCTGGTACACGCTTACCTGGTGAATACCGGCAGAGCCTTGAGGCGCTCTCCCATCAGAGCGACGCTCTTGAGGAAGAGCTTGCCACGCGCTCGGCGCCTCTGCGCTGGCTCCGCCACCAGCCCATGCCAGCCGAAGTGCCTCACCGCGTGGCGGCAGTCCTTCCCAGCGATGGCGCGCTCGTCGAGTTCGTTGCCTTCCGCCAGCGTCCCCTCGTCCCCGAGCATGAGCCCTCCTCTTCGCTCCCCACGAGCCCCTTCCGCTACCTCGCGCTCCTGCTTCTCAGTAATGGAAGCAGCCACTGCGTCGACCTCGGTCCCGCGGAACCCATGGATGTAGCTGCCATTCTCATGCACCGCGCGCTCACGAGCCACTCTGCCTCGTTTCAACCCGCTGCTCGGGCGCTCTACGCGTCCGCGGTCCGTCCGCTGCTCTCGCTTCTGGGAACAGTGCGGAGGCTGTTCATTGCGCCCGACGGGTGGTTGGCCCTGGTGCCCTTCACAGAGCTTCACGATGGATCGCGCTTCCTAGCGGACGCAATCGACATCACCCAGATCACCTCGGGCCGGGATCTGCTGCCAGGCCCAGAGGGCCTTCCCCGCAAGAGGCCCGCTCTCTTCCTGACGAGCCTGGGACTCGACTCACCACCGGAGCCCTAACCTCCTGCAGAGAATGCGACGATGAGCGCCACGATCGCGGGCAGGAGCAGCAGCGCCAGCAGGATCCAGGCGGCGGGACGAGCGAAGTTGAGCGTCCAGCCGATCCCGACGAGCTTCGGGACGATGAGCCGGGGGTCATCGGGGTTGCGGTAGAGGAACGGGCCATACCCCTTCGGAAGGGGCTCTCCCTCAGCGGCCCCCTGGCGAGCGGCGACGGCGAGACCGCGTCCCCCCGCTCCCAGCGCCAACACGAGCGCGCCAAGGCACATCCCCATGAAGACCCGAGGCGAGGGAGGCGTCGGCGAGGGCAGCAGGACGGCGATGGCGGCGAAGATCCCCACCTCCGCGATGGAGACCCAGCGCACCAGGTTGCCGGATGCACGCGCCAGCCGTGGGTACCTGGCCCGAGTGGAGCGCTCC
>NZ_DASPHO010000433.1:0-18801 GCF_035629615.1 Hyalangium sp.
CGGCCCTGCAGGATCGGGTCGAACGCCTGCTGCTGGGCCGTGCCGTGCGCGGTGAGCGGGCGCTTGCGGCGGCCCGCGCCGTGCTGTGCACCCTCGTCCTGGTGCGCTTTCTCGCTCTGTCCGTGGCGCCATGGCCGCATGAGCTCTGGACGCTTCTCCCGCTCTGTGGCGGCGTGGCCTTCTCGCTCTGGACGCTCACCCGCCGAGAGGGCGCGGAGGCCGAGCGCCTGCTTCGGGTGGCCGGAAGCGTGGATGCCGTGGTGTGTTTCGCTGCGCTCCTACCCAACGTGCTCTGGCCTTGGGACAAGTACCGAGGACTGCTCATGTCCCCGGATTTCACGGGGGTGTTGCTCGTCCTGTGCGCGTCCGCCATGCGGCTGAGTCCCCGAGGTGCCGCGCTCTCGGGGCTCTTGCAGGCCTGCAGCTCGGCCCTCTTGCTCGGGCTTGACGCGTGGCTCAATCGGCCATTGCTTACCTACGGGTTGCATCACCTGGTGCTCTGGGCCATCTGGCTGGGCGCGGCCATGTGGATCGCGGCCGCGGCGGCCCGACAGGGATGGGAGCTTGCCCGGCGCAGCGCGCTCGAGTCGGTGCATGCCGCGCTGGCGCACCAGAATCTGCGGACGCTCCTGGAGGGGCACCACGACGCGAGGACGCTCCTCTCCTCGGCCATGCTTCACAGCGACCTGCTCGTTCAGCGTGTCGAGCGGCTGGAGGCGGGCCCCGTGCGGGACGGCTGCGCGGAGTTCGCTCTCGCCCTGCAGAGAGACCTTGCCGAGCTGACTCGATTTGCGCGCTCGATCAAGGCCCACGCCTCTGACGCGGTGGCGTCCCTGGAGACATGGTCGAGCGCGGATGTTCGCGCGGCCCACGCCGCGGCCGCAAGCCTCGTCCAGCGACGCTTTCCGGGCGTGGAGATCCGCTTCATGGGCGCCGACGACATTCCCTCGGTCCTGGCCATGGGCGGCGAGGACGCGCTCAGCCGTGCGCTGTTGAATCTGCTCGTCAACGCCTGCGAGGGTGATGGCCGGGCAGCGGCGACCTGGGTAGAGGTGGTCGTCACCACGCCTGCGAGCGCCTCAGGCGTCTCCGTGTCCGTCCGAGACAATGGGCCGGGTTTTCCTCCGCTGCTTCTGCAGAGGGTCTGGGAGAGAGCCACCACCACCAAGCCCACGGGCTCGGGGCTCGGCCTTCATCTGGTGCGCAACTTTGCGGAAGCGAGCGGCGGTACGGTCCGGCTCTGCAACCTGCCCGGCGGCGGCGCGGAGGGGGAGCTCTGCCTGCCGCGTGCGGTTCAAGGGGCAGGGTAGAAGCGTGCAAAGCACGGTGGCGTGCGCTGCTTCTCTGGCTTCGGCTCCGTTTCCGCCTGAGGACGAGCGCTCACTCGATCCGCGCGGAAGCGTTCGAATAAGCTGATGCCATTCCGCTCTCACTCCCAGAGGCAGAGGCATGGCAGATAAGTTCTCGACCATCGATGACTACATCGCCTCGTTTCCCGAGGACGTTCAGGTCATTCTCAAGAAGGTTCGGCAGTCGATCCGGAAGGTTCTGCCCGCGGCAGAAGAGAAGATCAAGTATGGGATGCCGACGCTCATGCTCGACAGTCGGAACGCGGTGTATTTCGCGGCATGGAAACGCCATATCGGTCTCTACCCGATCTACCGCTCCGACGAGCCCATCGAGGAGGAGCTCGCGCCCTATCGCGAGGCGAAGGACACGCTCAAGTTTCCGCTGAACAAGCCGATCCCCTATGAGCTCATCGAGCGGACCGTCGCCCATCTCGTGAAGCGGCGAGGTGGGGGCACGTAGTCTCAGTAAGGCTCGAGTTGCTGGTGCATGCGGCGCGTTCCCCACTGCGCCCGAGCTTCGGCTGCTGCCCGTGACGTAGCTATCTCGCGGCGGGGGAGCGAGGGGGACTTCACCGCGCCGAGCTTCGATTGCCGCTCCCCTGGTGCAAATCCACCGGCCGAGCTGCTGGTGCTCCGCGCCGAGCTGGCTCATTTCGGCACTCTCCGAGCAGGCCCCGCTGTCAGAGCGTGCTGGCGGACTCTGGAGCGGGCCAGCCTTGACCCACAGCCCCCCGCTTGATTGAAAGGACGTAGCCATGCATTCCCGAACTTGCAGCGCCCCCCTGCTCCTGCTCCTGCTCTCGGCCTGCGCCACGATGGATCCGAGCCCGAGAGAGTGGGAGGATCCGAGTCCGAGATTCGCCAACCTTCAGCGGGCGGCACAGTACCCCTGGACGGACGACGGGCATTGCGTGGTGAGCGAAGCGTCCAACGAATGGCCGATCCTGGCGGAGAGATGCTTTCACGCGCTCGATCGCGACGGGGTCAGGTTTCGGGATGTCACCGGAAGATGCGCTGTCGCCTATGCGCCTGCGACGGCGGCTGCCGTGCCCATGGGCGTAGCGCTCTGCGTCTTTGCGTCGCCGGTAGTCGTCACTGGAGCAGTGATTGTTATTGGCACTGTGGTGGTGGTGGCAGCCGCCATCCAAGAGGGGATTGATGCTTATCAACGGAACGCATCCCGTGAGCGTGCGAAGCGCAAGGCTCAGACGCGGCCAGCCAGTGAGCAGAAACCCGTGGCGGGAAGCAAGCCCACGCCGAGGGGCTCACGCGGGCAAGGATGACGCGCGTAACGAGTGCGCCGACAACTTTCCGCCGAACCGCTACCCCGGCATGGACGTGCTCGTGAACGGAATACGCTTCGATGCGCTGCAAGTCGGTGTGCGCGTGCTGTGGGAGATCAAGACCCATCGCTTTGACACATACAATGACTTCATCCGGGATCAGGAGATTGAGAAGGAATTGACTCAGATAGATAAGGAGCGACGAGCCGCTGCGGCCTGTGGATATGGCTTCGTCGTTGGGGTGAGCACCGAGGCGCACAAAGAGGCGCTGCTGCGAGAGGACCGGACCCTCGATATTGTCGTCACGGGGTGCAAACGATGACTACGCGAAGGAGACTCCTCATCATCGTCTACGCGCCTGCGCTTATGGGCAAGGACCGCCGCACGCTCGATAGCGTCCATGGAATGGAAAAGGCGCTCCCCGGCTTACGCCTGGAGTGGCGGCTCGCCAAAGGCGGGCGCCCCATCGCATTGCCGCAGCGCGACGCGTGGCTCGTAGAAAGGATTGAGGACGGGGGATTCCCTCTTATGTGCAACGGGGACGAGAGTTACCCCGTGACGGTTATGGGAAGGGGAAGATCGGGACTCTTCAGCCCAGGCGGTCAGGCCCTGTTTGAAGTGCATGCGAAACTGCCACTGGACGAGCCCGTAATCGCGTCAGCGGCGGCTGTGCTTGAGGGAGTGGCGGAGGGGGCGTGTGCGCTGTGGGGGGAGGCGACGCCAGACGACGCTGCGCTGGACATCGCGTATCAGACAGCACCCACGCTGCAAGGGCCGCCGTCCCCACGCCGGGGGCTGCCCGCGCTAAAGCTCTTCGAGCATATCCGCGCGCCGGAGATTCCCTATTACCTCGGGTGGCTGAATTATTGGTCTGCCGCCGCCGCGCAGGCTATTGGGTTCCCGGACACGGCGCGCGATGCCGAGCTGCTCACGCGGGCGCGGCGCACGGCAACGGGTGGGTGGGTCGTGCAGCTCACGGATGCGCCGCTCGATCTCGACAACCCCGCGCACTTAGACGCGCTCCTGCGGGCCTACGAGCGGTTCCCGGAGATCGGCGGGCGCGCGGCGCCTTGACCCCTCAGCTTGGGGCGCGCGGCGCGGGCGCAGGCGATACCTGCCCGGTCGGCCACAGTGGACGCCGCGCGATGCGACGTTGACGGCAAAGGGGGGAGTGGCGCTGCGGATGCGGCTTGTGACGGACCCAATGGGTACGCGCGAGGGAAGGTGCTTCTCAAGACGGTCGGGCAGCCGATCGGCGGCGAGCAGGCGCTGCGCGTTCTCAAGGCGCGGGCGAAGCTCGAAGAGCAAGTGCGGCTTGCTGTACGTCGGCGCACAGGTGGCGGACGTGTTGCAGTACGCGCACGCGGCCACAGGCGAGCAGGGGCAATTCGGCAAGGAACAGGCAGCGGCCGAGCTGAAGGAGCTGAAGAAGGATGCAGGCGCGGTCATGGTCGACTTGGGCTTGAAGCGCTCGGACGACACCGCGACGGCCTGAGAGTCGGCCCGACGGGGCTGCGCCTGTCGCGTGGCCCCCGCTGGCGTGGCTCCCTTGCCTCCATGGAGGATCGCCACGAGGGGAGCGTAGGATGATGGCCGCAGCAACGTGGCCCGTGTGATAGCTCCCCAAGCTTGCCGGGTCGCTCGCGGCGCGGCCCCCATGGTTCTCAGCGGCAGGGGCTAACGCACTTCTAACGCAGAGCGGGTGGACGAAAACAAACGGGGCTGGACGGTTAACCCGTCCAACCCCGCGTTTTTCCTCTGCTTCTATGTGTCCCCGACGGGATTCGAACCCGTGTTACCGGCTTGAAAGGCCAGCGTCCTGGGCCTCTAGACGACGGGGACGGCTGTGAGTCGCGGGGGGCTCGAACCCCCGACCCTCGGCTTAAAAGGCCGGTGCTCTACCAGCTGAGCTAGCGACTCGCACTATTCTTTTTTGCACCGGGTCATGGTGAACAACCGCTGGGCTCTCTACCAGCAGTCCCTGGCGACTTCCACTGGCGCGCGCGTTCTCTCTCTCCTGACAGGCCGTCCCGCTCGCCGGTGAACTTCTCCACCGCCTGCTTGCCCCTCTGTCGCGATGGGGCGCTATACAGAAGGCATGCGTCAGGACGTACCCCCAGAGCCCGAGGAACAGGAAGAGGACGCCGAGGAAGAAAGGGGGCCTCAGCGCCGCTATCTCACCCGCGCCGGCGCAGAGCGCATGCACCGCGAGCTGCTGCGCCTGCTCAACGAAGAGCGCCCCAAGGTCACCGCCGAGGTCTCCGCCGCCGCGGCCCAGGGAGATCGCTCGGAGAACGCCGAGTACATCTACGGCAAGAAGCGACTGCGCGAGATCGATCGCCGCATCCGCTTCCTCCAGAGGCGCCTGGACACTGCCACCATCGTCACCCCCTCCGAGCAGCCCGACCAGCGCCGGGTCTACTTCGGTGCCACTGTCACCCTCGAGGACGAGGACGGTGCGAAGACCACCTACCAGATCGTCGGCTCGGACGAGATTGACACCCAGGGCGGGCGCATCAGCGTGGAGTCCCCCATCGGCAAGGCGCTCTTGCGCAAGGCGGTGGGCGATACCGTTGAGGTGATGCGGCCTCGCGGCGAGATCGAGCTCACCCTCGTCTCCATCAAGTACGTGTAGAATCGAGCAGAGCAGTGCAGAGGAGGGCGCCCCGATGCCGCGGACGCAGCAGCCTGGTTCGCGCTTCCGTCGCATCTATCAGCGCCTGAGCGCGGCGGAGCTGTCCGCCCCCGAACACGACGAGCCACTGAGCCTCGAGGAGCTGGGGCTGGAGTCCACGGAGCAGCGCACGGCGCTCGCCTTCGGTGTCTACAGCCGCCCGGGGCTGGAGAAGGCCTTTCGCGCGTACGGGCTGATCCAGCGCCTCGAGGAGCGGGGCGTGGGGCCGCTCGAGGTCCGTCTGACCCTCGAGGACGCGTTCCGCCCCCGCATCATCCTCTGGAGCCAGCGCTACCAGGCCCCGGCGGCCGACATCTCCCTACGAAAGACGACGGGCACCGAAGTGGGGTTGCCTCCTCCGCTGGACGCCCGGACGCTGCTCTACATGGACTCCTTCGCGCTCCAGCACCCGGGCCGCGCCTTCGACTGGAACCGCCCGCCGATGCCGGGCCAGGTGCGCCCGGGGCTGGCGCTCTCGGCGGAGATCCTCGAGCTGATGCTGCTCATGGCCCGCCGGGTGAGCGCCGAGGGCATGGCGCTCACGCCCAACAGCTTCGCCGCCGCCTGGGTCTACTCCCGGCACTTCCACTTCGTGGAGGCCTCCGCCCAGGGCCGCTTCGTCGCGCTCCGGAGGGCCGGGCGGCAGTGGCCTCGGTGGCTGCTCGCGTGGGCCGTGGAGCTGGGGTGCGTGCGCGGCCCCGGTGGCGCTCCCGTTCCCTTCGGGCCTTCGCCCATGCTGGCGTCCTTCACCCGGCGCTTCGAGCGCTTCTTCGATGACAAGGCGTGGCGTGCCGCGGTGAAGGAGCAGGCCCAGGTCCCCCTCACCATCGACTTCGAGGCGCTCCAGGACTGCTTTCCCTGGGATCGCATGCCCCCAGGCCCCCCACCGGATCCGGTGGCAGAGGTGCTGGCCTACGATCCGCTCGTGCCGGCCTGAAGCGGCAGAGCAGGCGGACCGGCGTCTCCCGGCCGTCCCGGCCGCCTACCCAGAGGGTCCTCAGGGACTCGAACCTACCTCCTAAGGGTTCACCTGTGGACACCTTGGCGGGCACAGAGGGGCGGAAGGCCGGGGGCTCGGCCTTCCTACGGTGGAAGTAGGGCCCGGGTCTGGCGGAAGCGCTGTACTCCGGTAGGAAGACGGCTGCTTCCCTGGAAGCCGGTGTCTATATTCGCCATTGGAAGGTCGTCCTAGCAGCGTCCACGCGGTCGCACCCGTAGAGGTCGCAACCACCACGATGCCGAAGAACTTCATCCTCGACACCAACGTCCTCCTCCACGATCCACGCAGCATCTACACCTTCAAGGACAACAACGTCATCATCCCGATCTACGTGATCGAGGAGATCGACCAGTTCAAGCGGGATCTCTCGGAGCTGGGCCGCAACGCGCGAATGGTTGCGCGCTACCTCGACTCGTTCCGCACCGAAGGCTCGCTGAAGGAGGGGGTCCCCATGCCACACGGGGGCTTCCTGCGCGTGAGCTTCGCGGAAGAGCGGTTGCCTCCGCAGCTGGCGGACGGCGACATGATGGACAACCGCATTCTCTCGGTGGCCCTCGAGACGATGAAGAAGGAGCCGGACACCCAGGCCGTCTTCATCACCAAGGACACCAACCTGCGCATCCGCGCGGACGCGCTGGGCCTCATCGCCGAGGACTACGACACCGAGCGCGTCGAGATCACCGAGCTGTACACCGGCTTCACCGAGCTGCTCGTCCCGCGCGAGGCGGTGGACCAGATGTACAAGCCGGGCGCCGAGGTGGAGGTGGCGGGGCAGGACAAGCTCTTCCCCAACCAGTGCCTGCTGCTCAAGGACGAGACCAACCCCTCGCACACGGCCATGGGGCGCTTCAATGCCGCCAAGGGCAAGATCGTGCCCCTGCTGCGCCTCATCAAGGAGGGCATCTGGGGCGTGCGCCCCCGCAACATGGAGCAGGCCTTCGTGCTGGATCTGCTGCTCAATGACGACATCAAGCTCGTCACCATCGTGGGCAAGGCCGGCACGGGCAAGACGCTGATGGCCATTGCCGCGGGGCTCCACAAGGTGACGGAGGAGAGCCTGTACCAGAAGCTGCTGGTGAGCCGGCCCATCTTCCCGCTCGGACGGGACATCGGGTACCTGCCGGGCAGCGTCGAGGAGAAGCTCAACCCCTGGATGCAGCCCATCTTCGACAACGTGGAGTTCCTCATGAACCTCAGCCGGGCCGACAAGAAGGCGGGCCGCGGCTACCACGAGCTGGTGGATCTGGGGCTGATCGAGATTGAGCCGCTGACGTATATTCGCGGCCGCAGCATCCCCAACCAGTTCATCATCGTGGACGAGGCGCAGAACCTCACGCCTCATGAAGTCAAGACGATCATCACCCGCGTGGGCGACAACACGAAGATCGTCCTCACGGGCGATCCCTTCCAGATCGACAACCCCTACGTGGACGCGACGAACAACGGCCTCGTGCACGTGGTCAACCGCTTCAAGAACGAGAAGATCGCGGGCCACATCACCATGGCCAAGGGCGAGCGCAGCGCCCTGGCCGAGCTCGCGGCCAACCTCCTCTAAGTCCTGCGCGCCAGACGACGAGACGTGTCATGAGCAAGGACAGCCCCCCGGCGCCCCCTGGCGAAGCAGAGGAGAAGAAGCCGCTCATCGAGTACCCGGCCATCTACACCTTCAAGGTCATGGGGCTGCAGGAGCACGGCTTCAAGGAGTACGTACGCCAGCTCTTCAAGCGGCTGATGGGCACGGAGATCTCCCCGGACTCCATCCACGAGCAGCCGAGCAGCCGGGGCAAGTACCTCTCGGTGAGCGTCTCCGTGTACCTGCTCTCCGAGGAGCACCGTCGCTCCATCTACGCCCAGCTCCACCAGGAGAAGCGGGTCATCTACTACCTCTGATTCCCCTACCGCCAACTGGAACTCCCTCCGGGTTGGGTATAAGACGAGGGTGCATGAGTCCGGCCGGGCCTTTCCCTCTCTATTACCCTGGTGAAGCTCGGCGCGCCTTTGGCTCGGATGAGGCGACGCGCCGCTTCGCCCGGGCCGCGCAGCTGGAGCCCGGCTGCCGCGTCCTGGTGCTGGGCTGCGGCCCTGTTGGCGCCCCCGTGCTGCTGGCACGAGACCTGGGCTGCTCGGTCGTGGCAGCGGACACCGAGGATGCGCTGCTGGCCCCGGTCCGTGAGCGGGTGAGGGCGCTGTCCCTCGGAGACCGTGTGGAGACGCGGCGGGTGGAGCTGGACCGGCTTGGCTTCCCGGACGGCGAGTTCGACGCCATCTTGATCCAAGGCCGCGTGTTCTATCCCCTGGACACTACCCTCACGACGCTCCGCCGGCTGCTGGCAACGCGCGGGCGCATCGGGATGACGTTCCCGGCCCGGGTGGGGCGCTATACGGCAAAGCCGGCGCTGGAGTTCTGGGAGAAGCGGCTCGGGACCCAGCTGTTGCTGCCCCGAGAGCTGCTCCTGGAGCTCGAGGCCCATGGCTATGAGCCCGAGTCCGTGGAGAGCCTCACGGACCTGGAGCTGGACTTTCTCTACCGCGATGTCGAGCAGCGCCTGGAGAGCGCGCCCGCCAAGGAGGCCGAGGTGATGCGGCAGGAGATCGCCGTGCACCGCGAGCAGAACGGCAAGGCGGGTGTGAGCTACGCCTTCCTCATCGGCCGCCGCAAGGAGCCGGGGGAGAAGCCGCCAGCGTCGCGCGATCGCGGCTAGGCGCTCGGAGCGAGCACCGGTGCCGGGAAGCCAAGCCCGGCGTCAGGAGCGAAGCGACGCGTCGACAGCCAGGCCCCTCATCACGAGAGGGCCCGCAGGCAGGTGCGGCGCCGGCCGCGGCTCAGTTCACCGAGGCGTGGAAGTCCAGCAGCTCCACGGACTCGGGGGCGATGGAGAGCTTCACCTCGTCCCGGTAGCCCGCCGCGTCGCCGCCGATCTGCAGTGGCATGGGCCGGGCGAAGCGGATCGTCACATCCTTGGCGTGGAAGTCGTGGATGCCCTCGGGGAACCAGCGGCCGGCCCACAGCTTGGGCAGGTTG
Source organism: Hyalangium sp. (assembly GCF_035629615.1). Lineage (GTDB taxonomy): Bacteria > Myxococcota > Myxococcia > Myxococcales > Myxococcaceae > Hyalangium. The sequence continues at coordinate 9,329 of NZ_DASPHO010000433.1, forward strand.
GCCAGCACTTGCGTGGTGGGCACCTGGCCCAGCCGCACGTGCATCATCCCGCGCCGCTGGTTGGCGAAGGGGAACATCCGGAAGCCGTAGCCGTAGAAGGGCATGGTGGCTGCGCCCGCCAGCATCAGCTTGCCGCGGAAGAGCGCCTCACCCGGCGCCAGCGGCTCGCCCACCGGGCGGCCATCCGAGCCCAGGCGGTACGCCTCGCTCGCGCCGTTGATGACCTCGCACTCCACCCACGTGGAGTGCGTCAGGTAGTGCGGCACTGTCTTGAAGGCCACCGCCGAGAAGTAACCGCCGCTGCCCGTCATCATCTTCTTGAAGAGGCCCTTGCCCAGGTTCTCCTTCACCCAGATGTAGTCGTTGAGCAGCTTGCCGTCGACGCCCATGCCCGCGAACGGGGTGCGCTGCCCATCCACCATCACCATGTCCATGCGGCGCACGCCCGCCACGTCTCCGGCCAGGGCGCGCACCACGTCGTGGAGGATGCCGTCACCGCTGGGGTTGGAGGCGTTGATGAAGTTGGCCAGGCCGTTGCCAGTGCCCAGCTTCAGCACGCCGAAGCGGGGCAGGGGCTGGCCCGCGAACCGGCCCCGGGGCTCGATCTGACGGAGGAACTCGTTGACGAACCCCATGAAGGTGCCGTCCCCACCACCCGTAAAGACAAGGGGATAGCCGCGCTCCAGCACCGTCTGCGAGATCCGGCGCGCATCCAGCGGCGAGCGCGAGAGGAACAGATCCTCCTCGGGGACGATGTGTGAAAGGGACTTCACAACCCGCGCATCCACCTTGCGGGCGTTGGCGTTCAACAGCACGGCGACCTTCGGCTCAGGGGTGGCGGAAGTCGCCGGAACCTGGTGGAGATTCGAGGGACGAAGGGGCTGTACCAGCATGGGGGGCAGGCTCCTGGGGAGGAACTGTCGTGCGCGATACGAGCGTCGGCTGTCCTCGTGTGCACATTCCTCGCCAACAACTGACGCGAGGCGTCAGCCCAGTGCGCTGAACGTGATTTCAAGGGGTTGGCACTTCTTGCCCCCATGCCAGGGTAGAGTGAACGCTACCCAACGGTGACGGCGGTGTAGAGCGCGTTACGCACTTTTGACGGTTCGGTGGCGAACGTGTGACGCGGTCGGCCGTCCCCTCGTGGGCCTGCAGCTCCCTCCGAGCGGCTGCTCTCTCCACCGGACAGCGCAGCGAGCGAAGCACCCAGCGCTGGTGGCGCGTAAGCCCCCGAGACCGCAGGGTTTGACACCCCCCCTTGGGTGGTTACGTTGGGCGTACATCAGGGTTTCGTAGAAAAACGCAGTCGTTTCCGGAGGATAGAAACCGTGGGCAAGATCATTGGAATCGACCTGGGCACCACCAACAGCGTGGTGGCGATCATGGAGGGTCGCGAGCCCAAGGTCATCGTCAACGAGGAAGGCAACCGCATTACGCCCTCGGTCGTGGCGTTCACCAAGGATGGGGAGCGCCTGGTAGGCCAGGTCGCCAAGCGGCAGTCCATCACCAACCCAGAGCGCACCGTCTACTCGATCAAGCGCTTCATGGGCCGGCGCTTCGAGGAGACCTCCGACGAGGCGAAGCTGGTGCCTTACAAGGTCGTCCGCGGGCCGCACGGTGATGCGCGCGTGGAGATCGACGGCAAGCAGTTCAGCCCGCCGGAGATCTCGGCACAGGTGCTGCTCAAGCTGAAGCGCGCTGCGGAGAACTACCTGGGCGAGAAGGTGACGGAGGCGGTCATCACCGTCCCGGCGTACTTCAACGACGCCCAGCGCCAGGCCACCAAGGACGCGGGTGAGATCGCCGGCCTCACGGTGCGCCGCATCGTGAACGAGCCGACCGCCGCGGCGCTCGCGTACGGTCTGGACAAGAAGAAGGACGAGAAGATCGCCGTCTACGACTTCGGCGGCGGCACCTTCGACATCTCCATCCTGGAGGTGGGCGAGAACGTGGTGGATGTGCTCGCGACCAACGGTGACACGCACCTGGGCGGCGACAACATCGACATCCGGATCATGGACTGGCTGATCACCGAGTTCAAGAAGGACAACGGGCTCGACATCAGCAAGGACAAGATGGTGCTCCAGCGCCTCAAGGAGGCCGCGGAGAAGGCCAAGATCGAGCTGTCCAGCGCGATGGAGACGGAGATCAACCTCCCATTCCTCACCGCGGACGCGTCCGGCCCCAAGCACCTCAACGTGAAGCTGTCGCGCGCCAAGTTCGAGGCGATGATCGACGATCTCATCGAGCGCTCGCTGGAGCCGTGCCGCAAGTGCCTCAAGGACGCGGGCGTGGAGCCCAAGGACCTGAACGAGGTGGTGCTCGTGGGCGGCAGCACCCGCATCCCGAAGGTGAAGGCGGCGGTGGAGCGGCTGTTCGGCAAGAAGCCCAACGAGAGCGTGAACCCGGACGAGGTGGTGGCCGTGGGCGCGGCCGTGCAGGCCGGCGTGCTCTCCGGCGAGGTGAAGGACATCCTCCTGCTGGACGTCACCCCGCTGTCGCTGGGCGTGGAGACGCTGGGCGGCGTGATGACCAAGCTCATCGAGCGCAACACGACGATTCCCACCCGCAAGTCGGAGACGTTCTCCACGGCCGCGGACGGCCAGACGCAGGTGGAGATCCACGTGCTGCAGGGTGAGCGTGAGATGGCCGGCGACAACCGCAGCCTGGGCCGCTTCCACCTCACGGGCATGCCCCCGGCCCCGCGCGGCGTGCCGCAGATCGAGGTGACGTTCGACATTGACGCCAACGGCATCCTCAACGTCAGCGCCAAGGACAAGGCCACGGGCAAGGAGCAGAAGGTCCAGATCACCCACTCCTCGGGTCTCGCCAAGGAGGAAGTGGAGAAAATGGTCAACCAGGCGCGGGAGAATGAGACCGCCGACAAGGCCCGCCGCGAGCTGGTCGAGGTGAAGAACCAGGCCGAGAGCCAGGTGTACGCCGCGGAGAAGATGCTCAAGGAGAACAAGGACAAGCTCTCCGCGGACAGCGCCAAGGCGCTCGAGGAGGCCGTGGCCAACGTCAACAAGGTCCGCGAGGGCCAGGACAAGGACGCCATCAAGTCCTCGCTCGATGCGCTCCAGCAGGTCAGCTACAAGATCGCGGAGGAGATGTACCGCGCCACCGGCTCTGCGGGCGGCGAGGCTCCGCCTCCGGGTGGCGAGCCTTCCGCGGCGCCAGGCAGTCAGGCCACGCCGAAGAAGGATGACGTGGTGGACGCTGAGTTCCGCCAGTCATAACGGACGCGGCTTGGGAGCTGTGCAGTGAGAAGGGCCGGTGTTCCCTCGGGACATCGGCTCTTCTGCTTTTCGGCCGGGCCCCGGGGATTCGCATGAGAATGCCGCACCCCGGTGACATACTGGGAGCGTGAGAGGTGGCACGCCATGGCGCTGATGACCACGCCTCCCGGGCATGACGTGATCCTGTTCGACGGGCACTGCCGGCTGTGCAGCGCGGGCGCTCGGAAGCTCGAACGGCTCTTGGGGAGCCGGGGGACGCAACTGCGCTCGTTCCGGGATGAGGGAGTGCTCGGCGCCTTCCCAGGGGTCGCCTCCGAGCGGTGTGAGAAGGCCATGCAGCTCATCCAGGCGGATGGCCGCGTCGTCGAGGGCGCCGAGGCCATCGTCCGGGCGCTGGGACGCAAGGTGTGGGGCAAGTTGCTCTACCTCTACTATGTGCCGGGGCTCCGGCAGCTGGTGGATGCCCTCTATGGCGTCGTCGCCCGGTACCGCTTCCGCATCGCCGGGCGGGAGTGCCCGGACGGAGCCTGCGCGGTGCACTTCAAATAAGCGGGAGGTGGGGGCTAACATGCCGCGCCTACCGTTTGGCCCGGTTCCCGTGACCCACCCCACGACTCATCCCCAGGCCGCGCAGGCCTTCCGCCGTTTCTTCGGAGAGCTGCGCGAGACGTACCTCGAGCGCGAGACGCTCTTCACCCAGATCGAGCTGGCGCTGCTGTGCCGGGAGCATGTGCTCGTCGTTGGTCCCCCTGGCACGGCCAAGAGCGCCATCGCCAGCGCGGTGCTGGGGCGCATCGTCGACGAGAAGACGGGGGCCCCCTCGCTCTTCGCCAAGCAGATCGCCGAGTCCACCGTGCAGACGGACCTCATCGGTCCGGTGGACTTCAAGGTGCTCACCGAGACGGGCCGCACCGAGTTCATCACCGAGGACGGCATTCTGGGTGCCGTCCATGCGTTCCTCGACGAGGTGTTCGACGGGCGCGACATGCTGCTGCGCTCCATCCTCAACGTCCTGCACGAGCGCGAGCTCAAGCACGGACGGCGGGTGACGAGCGGGCGCATCGAGTGCGCCATCATGACGAGCAACCGGTACCTCTCGGAGGTGCTGGCGCGCTCGCCGGAGCTGCTGCTGGCCTTCGCGGACCGCCTCAGCTTCATCGGCTTCGTGCCCAAGTCGTTCGCCCGCCGCGCCAGCCGGGCCGCCATGCTCCACCGCTTCATGCACGGCTCCCGGCCGGATCTGCGCGCCGTGCTCACCCTGCAGCAGCTGGATCTGCTCCAGGAGTCCGTGGAGAAGGTCAAGGTCTCCAGCCAGGTGCTGGAGGGCGTGGAGCTGCTGGCGGATGGACTGGAGCGCTCGCTGACGGCGCAGGTGTCCAAGCTGCCGGACTACGTGCCCACCAAGTACTTCTCCCAGCGCTCGGTGGTGAAGGCGCTGTGGGCGCTCAAGGCCGCGGTGGTGCGTGATCAGATCTACCAGCACCCGGATCGGTCGCTGGACGCGACGATCGAGGATCTGGACGCCCTGCGCTGGTTCTTCCTGCTCGGGGGGCCGCCGGCGGCGGAGGCCGAGGCGCTCCTCAAGGTGGCGGTGGATCCGCGCGAGCGGGCGCAGCTGGAGATCGTCCGGCTGGAGCAGAGGACCTTCGACGAGACGCTCATCAAGGTGCGCAGCGAGCTGGTCTCCGGCGTGGAGCGCGAGTCCTCCGCGCTGGCGGCCGCGGAGGATGTGTCCGCCACCGAGGCGCTGTCGCGCAGCTTCCAGCCCGGCCTGGCGTCCATCACCGCCCAGCGGCTGATGGTGAAGCTCGTCCCGGGCCCGAGACATCAGGAGAACCGCGCCCCCTTGCTGGTGGCAGCGCGGGGACTGCTCGTGGCCGTGGAGCAGCGGCTGGCTCGTGGCATGAGCCCCCAGGAGGGGGCCGGAGCCGCCGCTGGGGGAGGCACCCCGGAGGGCCGGGGTGGGCTCCAGCTCCTGTCCGCCTTCAAGGACACGTTGGAGCTGTGCCGCTCCGTCCCCGAGCTGCGGACGCACTTCGGCCCGCTGTGCGAAGCCTCCGCTCGCATGCTGGAGGCGCTGCTGGAGATGATCGCCCTCTCAGCCGAGGGTGTGGAGTTCGAGGACGGGCTCAAGATCGAAGGGCTGGTCGCGCTGGCTGACAACCTGGAGGAGGAGATCTCCCAGGTGTCGGCGCTGTCTGGGCTGCTCGTCGAGGGCGCGGCAGCGGCCATGGAGCGGCTGCGGGTGGCGGACATGGCGGTGCGGCGGCGGGTGGTCGGATCACTGCGAAGGCGCGCCGCGGGGGCCTTCCAGACACCCAGGCTCGCGGGCAAGCGCGATCCCTTCGAGGCGCTCTCCACGGACTCGCGCCGGCTGACCCAGCTGGAGAAGTCCCTGCAGGCGCTGGATCCGTCGCAGCCCGGGCTCAAGGAGGAACTGCTCCAGCCGCTCGCGCTGTCGTATGCGAAGCAGGTCCTCTCCACCACGCCCTTCGAGCGCATCGAGCAATACGCTCGCGCGGCGCAGACGGTGGCGGACAACCTCCGGCAGGAGGGCGTCCCTCCCGAGGCCGTCCTGGCTCAGTGCCGGGAGATCATGGAGCAGCGGCTCGTCGAGCACGCCCGCTCGCTGGCCCGGGACGTGGCAGGTCCACCCCCAGCACCCGCCGCCGTCGTCAATGGCGACGCCTACTCCTTCTACCGCACCAGCTTCTCCGTCCGGGCGCCGGATGGGGAGCTGGCCGCACTGCTCGGGCTGGACAGCCAGCTCGCCTTCGCGCGGCCTTCCACAGCGGCCTCGTTCCTCTCGGACAGCGTTCGTCAGGCGGTGGCCCAGGCCGAGCTGGTCTTCGCCGACACGCGCATCAAGTACCTGCGGAGCTGGCTGACGCAGCTGCTCACCGCGCTGACGCCGGAGCTCGAGTCTCCCAAGAGGCGGGCGGAGGCGGAGCGCACCTTCGAGCGGTTGGTGCGGAGCCGGTTCCCACTGCTCGCGCTGAAGGAGGGCGAGCTGGTGCGGCTCCGGGGCGTGCTGGGCACACTGGGGGCAATCCAGGGGGAGCTCGGCGAGTCCGCACGCAAGCTCTCGCTCCAGCTCCGGGGGATCGATGAAGACTTCGGGCGCTTCAGCAAGCGCTTGCTGGAGATCCGGGCGACGCTGTGAGTCCTCGGACCTGCCAGCTCGGCGCGCCGCATGAAGCGGCTCTCGGGGGACCCTGAGCATGCTCGCCCCTCGGCTCACGGCGCTGCGCCTGCGCCTGGACTCGCTCCAGCAGCCCACTACCGCCCGCCCCGCGGGCATGGTGGGCTGGGCGCTTGGGCTGATGGCTCCGGGAGAGGTGGATCTCTCGTTCCCCATCATCGCGGAGCTGGACAAGGAGCTCGATCGGGTCGGAGTCCACACCTTGGCGGACGCACACCTGCTGCGGTTGCTGGGGGTGCGCAGGGGTCGGGCGGGCCAGCTCGCGGAGGCGCTGGCTGACCGAGCGAGCGAGGCGCTGGAGGAGTTCGAGGAACGGCTGCGCCAGGTGGAGCGTGCGCGCCGGGCAGGGGAGATGCCTACCGGAGCGCGGACGGCACTGGAGCGGGCCTTCGTGCAGTTGGCGCGCGTGGTGAAGGTGGCGGACGTGTTCGCCTCTGCGCCGGGGGCGCAGCCGCCCTTCGAGATCCTCCCGCGCGGCAACCATGCCTGGAAGGGGCGAGCACCTTCCAGTGCGCGCATGGCCATCGCCGAGTTCCTCGCGGAGCGGGCCCGGGAGAACGTCGAGGACGTGATCCAGAAGCGGCGCGATCTGGATCTCGCTCACGAGGTGCTCCTGCGGCTGGGTGCGGACCACGATCGAGATCGGGGTGTGGTGCTCCGCCGGGAGGTGGCAGAGGCACGTGAGCGCACCCGGGCCAGCCCGGCTGTGCGCTCGCTGCAGGAGCTGGTGAAGCAGGTCCGCCACACCGCCCGGCGGTCGCCAGGAGAGGCCTACCGCTCACTGAAGGGGCTCTATGATCGGGCGGTGGAGGCGGGGGACACGAAGCTCGCCTCCGCCGCCCGCGCCGCGCTGGAGCCGATGCTGCCCTCGAGCAGCCGGATGAAGGCCTGGGTGGAGCAGGCCGAGCGGCAGGAGATGGCCCGCTGGTTTGGCGAGAAGCCCCGCCTGCGGGACGCCGAGGTGGAGGAGGGGCTCCAAGAGAAGGGCAGGAAGAAGTCTGGGGCGGATGATCTCCTGGCGGACCTGGCCTTCTCGCTCGATCCCGAGCAGCTCGCCGCCTTCGAGCTGGCGGCAGGGTGCGCCCGCTACTTCGACGTGGAGGACTCGCTCTCCGAGGAGATCGCCCAGGTCGACACCGGGACGCTGCGCTCCATCCCCAAGCGCGTGCCGTACCCCACGCAGAGGATGACCTTCGAGACGACGGGCAGCCTCCACGAGGTGCACGACTTCGTCGTCTCCGATCCGCGGATGCTCGTCTACGACATGGCCGCCAACCGCCAGCTCGTGCGCGCCTACATGGAGGAGGAGCCGCCACCGAAGCCCAAGAAGATGAAGCGCACTGCGGTGCGCGTCTACGTGCTGGATGCCTCCGGCTCCATGCATGGCGCGCGCGCCCGGTTCCGCGACGCCATCCTCATCGCCGAGCTGAACAACCTGCGTGCCAAGGCCCGCCAGGGGCTGCCCTTCGATCCGCTGTACTTCTCCTTCTTCAACGACTCGCCCACCGAGCTGGCCCGGGTGGACACCGCCCCTGAGTCCACCCGGCAGATCGAGAAGCTCTTCCGGCAATCGCCGGCCGAGGGGCAGACGGACATCAGCCTGGCGCTGATGGCCGCGTTCGACTCCATCCTCGCGGCGCAGGGGCGGGATCCCTACCTGGCCCGGGCCACCGTGGTGCTCGTTACCGATGGCGAGGACCGGGTGGACATGGAGCTCATCCGCCGCACCCGCGCACCCATGGACTCGCTCACCATCGCGCTGAGCTTCATCTCGCTCGGTGAGGAGAACGCGGACCTTCGAGCCCTCGTGCAAGAGCAGCGCTCCCAGGGCGGCCGCGCCTTCTACCACCACCTCTCCGACGAGGAGATCCAGTGGGCGCGCACCGAGTTCGACGTGCCCTGGCGCACGCTGCTCCCGGCGGATGCACCCGACACGCCGGAGAACCTCGAGGCGCTGTGGCCGCACCTGGAGGCCCTGGAGTCCATGGCCTCCAAGCGCAGCGCCAGCACCGCCACGGTGGCGGTGGAGGCCTCCTTCGACGCCCTGTTCCCAGAGCAGCCTCAGGCCCAGCAGCGTGAGGCCGTGGGGAAGGATGTGCTGGCGCGGGTGGCGGACATCCTGGACGCGCTGGCTGAGGCCGCCTCGCTGGCGCCCGCGGACCGCAGGCCCACGGAGACTGTGGTGCTGCTCCAGCACCTGCTCGGTGTCTACCAGCTGACGCCGGCCCGCTACCTGACGGCCCTGTCCGCGGGGAACAAGGCCGTCCAGGACAACCTCGCGCGGGTTCGCCTCCTCTGCCGCCCGTTCGGGTAGGCTTCAGCCCGGACATGTTCTTCGGGTTCTGGCGCAAGAAGAAGGAGAAGAAGAAGCCAGTGGACCCGCTGGCGGCCTTCGATCAGCTCATCGAAGATCTGGAGCGCCAGGCCGCCGAGGTCCGCAAGTCCGCGGCCACGCTGCTGGCGCTGAAGGGCGAGCTGACGCGCTCGGTGGATCGCTACACGCGCCGGCTGCCGGAGCTCGACGAGCGCTACAAGGTGGCGGAGTCCCGTGCGGACCTGAAGGCCATGCAGGTGCTCCACAAGGACAAGGAGCAGACAGAGGCCCTGCTCCAGTCCACCCGCGAGGCACTGGAGCGCTCGGAGAAGGACTCCCGGCTGCTGCTGGAGGCCGCCGCGGAGGTGGGCGCGCGCGTCACCGAGCTGCGCACCGAGCGGCAGAGTGCCTCGGCCCGGCTCGTCGCGGGCAGCCTCGTCAGCGGCGCCATGCGCGAGCAGGTGGAGCGCGTGGAGAAGGCGCTCGCCCTGGACGCCGCCCGAGACGAGATTGAGCGGGCCCACCAGCTCGCGGAGATCTATCGCGAGGAGCGCGGGGCAGGGGACAAGGCCGAGTAAGAGCTCCTAACAAAAGTCAGGTTTGAAAGGGAGGGTGGACGGATAGCCGGGCCATGAGCACCTAGGGCCCATGGCTCGCGACCTCCTACCGGATGCGCTATGGGAGCGAGTGGCTCCGCTGCTTCCGGTTGCCAAGAAGA
>NZ_DASPHO010000434.1:0-10399 GCF_035629615.1 Hyalangium sp.
TCGGTGCTGGACAGCAACCGCATCGCCTCGCGCATCTTCACGCTGGTGCGCGGGGATGGGCCGTTCATTCTCGGTGCGGCGGCGGTGGTGGTGTTCCTGGCCATCTTCGCCAGTCTGCGCAGCCTGAAGAAAGCGCTGCTCGTTGCGGGGCCGCTGTTCCTCGGGATGGTGTGTCTGGCCGGGGGCATGTACCTGTTCGACGTGCAGCTCAACTTCATCAATGCGGTGGTGCTGCCCAACCTGCTGGCGATTGCGGTGGACAACTCCGTGCACCTCTTCCACCGGTACGAGGAGGAGGGGCCGGGCTCTCTGGGGCATGTGGTGCGGCACACGGGCCTGGCGGCGGTGGCAGCCACCTTGTCCAACGCCGCTGGCTACGGGGCGCTGCTGGTGGCCAGCCACCAGGGACTGCGCTCCATTGGACAGATTGCGCTCCTCGGGGTCGTGTGCACCTTCCTGGGAACGACTGTGTTCTTTCCAGCGCTGCTGGCGCTGCTCGAGCGCTGGAGGTTTCGCCACGGGAAGGGCGCGGAGGAGGCAGCGGTGGTTCGGAGCCTGGACATCAGCACGGCAGGCGAGCCCGCCTCTCCCTCTGAGGAGCGGAAGTCGGCATGAGCCCCTGGTCCTCCGACAGCCTCCCCTGGATCGCGCGCCAGGGGAAGGTGCGGCTGAAGCCAGTCGATCTGATCATCGTGTCCGTCTGCTCGCTCGCCGCGCTGGCGCTCGTGGGGCCGTGCCGCTGGGCGCCCGGGGCGCTGCCGTCCGCGGTGGGCTTCGCCGTCTTGGCGCTGGGGCCATTGGTGCTCCGCACGCTTCAGGCGACATGGCCCCGGCAGTGGGTGCTGAGCTGGGTGGCCGACTTCTGGCTGCTTCCCGTGGTGCTGGTGGCCCACGAGCTGCTCAACCCGCTCGTGGATGCCATCACCCCTGTCCTCTGGGACGCGCAGCTCGCCACCCTCGAGGAGCGGCTGTTCGGCTTCCAGGTCTCGGTGCTGATCTCGAACGCGGTGCCGCCCTGGCTTCAGGACGTGCTGATGGTCTGCTACTACGGCCACTTCGTCTGGGGCTTCTCGCTGGGCGTGACGCTGTACCTCCACAAGCGCACGGCCGCGTTCGACGAGTTCCTGCTGGCGCTCGGGGTCTTCTTCGCCGTGGGCTACTCGGCCTACATCGTGGTACCCGCAATCGGGCCGCGGCTCTTCCTCGCGAGCTCGTTCCCGGGACCGCTCCAGGGAGTGGTCGTGACTCCGTTCCTGGACTCGCTGATGCGCACGCCGATCTTCATCCGCGACTGCTTCCCGTCGGGCCACACCGGGGCCACGCTCCTGGTCCTCTTCTACGCGTTCCGGTTCTCGCGGCGGGTCTTCTGGACGATGCTGCTGCCCGGCATCGGCCTCATCGTCGCAACGCTGTCTGGGCGCTTCCACTATGCCGTTGACCTGGTGGCCGTGCTGCCCGTGGTGGTGCTGTCGGCGGGGCTGGCCATGGCCTTATCCCGGTCAAGCAGCCGCCGGGGCTACACATCCGAGCGTTCCATGCCCGTGGACGCTATCGTGCGCCCCTAGCGCGGCGCCCCCCCAACTGTCGGCCGCCACAGGAGCCTCACGATGAGCCGTCCACACGCCGCGGAACGCGTCTCCCGGTTTGGCACCACGGTCTTCTCGGAGTTCAGCGCGCTCGCCCAGAAGCACGGCGCGGTGAACCTGGGGCAGGGCTTCCCGGACTTCGACGGGCCCGAGGCGGTGAAGGAGGCCGCGCAGCGTGCCATCCGCGACGGCATCAACCAGTACGCCATGGGCATGGGCTCCAAGGAGCTCCGGCTGGCCATCGCCGAGCATGCCGCGCGCTTCTACGGCCAGAAGGTGGACCCGGACACCATGGTCACCGTCACCAGCGGCGCCACCGAGGCCATCCTGGATGTCATCCTGGGCCTGGTGGATCCGGGGGACGAGGTGGTGGCGTTCGAGCCCTTCTATGACTCGTACGACGCGAACATCACGTTCGTGGGGGCCAAGGCGTGCTACGTGCCGCTGCGGGCTCCGGACGCGCAGCACTCCCAGTGGTGGATCGATTGGGCGGAGCTGGAGGCGGCCTTCACCCCGCGCACGCGGCTGCTCATCCTGAACAGCCCACAGAACCCCACGGGCAAGGTGTTCACCCGCGAGGAGCTGGAGCGGTTCGGCGAGCTGTGCGTGAAGTACGACGTGAAGGTGCTCTCGGACGAGGTGTACGAGCACATCGTCTTCGCGCCGGCTCGGCACATACGCCCCGCGACGATCCCCTCCCTGGCGGACCGGACCGTCACCGTGAGCAGCATGGGGAAGACGTTCAGCCTCACTGGCTGGAAGATCGGCTGGGTGATCGCGCCGCCGCCGCTTCGTGACGCAGTGCAGCGTGCTCACCAGTTCGTCACGTTTGCGACCGCATCGCCGTTGCAGGCGGCCACGGCCGCAGCGCTGCGGCTGCCCGACAGCTACTTCCAGGAGCTGGCGGCGAGCTACCTGGCGCGGCGGGAGAAGCTGCTGCGCGGCGTTCGGGAGGCAGGTCTGCCCGCGCACGCCCCTGAGGGGAGCTACTTCATCCTGGCGGATATCTCCCACCTGGGCTTCTCGGATGACGTGGCCTTCTGTCGGCATCTGGTGACGCAGGTGGGCGTAGCGGCCATTCCCCCCAGCGTCTTCTACTCAGCGGAGCACAAGCACCTGGGGCAGCGCTTCGCGCGCTTCGCCTTCTGCAAGACGGACGGGGTGCTGGAGGAGGGGGCTCGCCGCCTGCGTGAGGGGCTCGCGAAGCACCGCTGACACCGCGATTTCGCTCGGCTTGCGACCCCTGGATGCGGGTGCTACATCCCGCGCCATGCCCGCGCGCACCGCTCCCAAGACCGTCGCTCGCCCTTCCTCCTCCCAGTCTTCGAAGAAGGCCTCTGTCCACTCGAAGGGCGGCAAGCCTTCAAAGTTGGCCAAGGCCGTCCGGAAGGTGGCCAAGGTGGCCAAGGCTGCGGTGAAGAAGGCAGCCCCGAAGAAGAAGAAGGCCGCCGCGCTGAAGAGCTACGACGCGGGCGCGGTGAAGGCCGCGGCGAAGCAGGCGGAGAAGTGGGTCAAGGAGGATCTTGCCCAGGTGACGGCGAAGATGCCGCTGCGGCGCAAGCAGTTCATCACGGACTCGGGCATCCCCATCCCGGACCTGATGACGCTGGCGGATCGCAAGGACGAGCAGGCCGAGCGCATTGGGCTGCCGGGGCAGTTCCCGTTCACCCGCGGCACGCAGCCCACCATGTACCGGGGCCGGCTGTGGACCATGCGCCAGTTCGCGGGCTTCGGCACGCCAGCGGACACGAACAAGCGGTTCAAGTATCTCATCAGCCACGGCATGACGGGCCTGTCGACGGCGTTCGATATGCCGGCGCTGATGGGCTACGACGCGGACCACTCCATGAGCCGCGGCGAGGTGGGCAAGGAGGGCGTCGCCATCTCCTCGCTGCGCGACTTCGAGATCCTCTTCGACGGGATCCAGCTGGACAAGGTCACCACCTCGATGACGATCAACGCGAGCGCGATCGTGGCGCTCTGCATGTACATCGCGGTGGGTGAGCAGCAGGGCGTTCCGATGGCGAAGCTGGCGGGCACCATCCAGAACGACATGCTGAAGGAGTACATCGCGCAGAAGGAGTGGATCGTCGCGCCGCGGCCGGCCGTGCGGATCGTCACGGACATGATCGAGTTCTGCACGAAGAACATGCCCAAGTGGTACCCGGTGTCGATCAGCGGCTACCACATCCGCGAGGCAGGGGCGACGGCGGTCCAGGAGCTGGCCTTCACGCTGGCGGACGGCATCGGCTACGTGGAGGAGTGCGTGAAGCGGGGGCTGGACGTGGACGCGTTCGCGCCACAGCTGAGCTTCTTCTGGGACGTGCACAACGACTTCTTCGAGGAGATCGCCAAGTTCCGCGCGGCCCGCCGCATCTGGGCGAACGTGATGCGCTACCGGTTCGGCGCGAAGAACCCGCGCTCGTGGCAGCTGAAGACGCACGCGCAGACCGCGGGCGTTTCGCTGACGGCGCAGCAGCCCTACAACAACGTGGTGCGCACGGCGCTGCAGGCGATGGCGGCGGTGCTGGGCGGCACGCAGTCGCTGCACACGAACTCGTTGGATGAGACGTATGCGCTGCCTACGGAAGAGTCGGTGACGATCGCGCTGCGCACGCAGCAGCTGATCGCGCACGAGTCCGGGGCGGACCGCGTGGTGGATCCGCTCGCGGGCAGCTACTACGTGGAGTACCTCACGGACGAGATGGAGAAGCGGGCGCTGGAGTACATCCGCCGCATCGACGAGATGGGCGGCATCATCCGCGCCGTGGAGGAGCAGTATCCCCAGAAGGAGATCGGCGAGAGCGCCTACCGCTTCCAGCGCGAGGTGGAGCAGGGGGATCGGCTCATCGTGGGCGTGAACGCCTTCAAGGCCGACAAGGACGCACCCATCGAGCTGCTCCACATCGCCGACAAGGTGGCCGAGGAGCAGCAGGCGCGGCTGGCGCAGGTGAAGGCCGACCGCAACAACGAGGCCGTGCAGGCCGCGCTGGTCAAGGTGGAGGCGGCGGCGCGTGGCACAGAGAACCTGGTGCCGCCGGTGCTCGAGGCCGTGAAGGCCTACGCCACCCTGGGCGAGGTCTGTGATGTGTTCCGCAAGGTCTGGGGCGCATACCGCGAGGGTGGCGCGTTCTGACAGAGCGCGTGTCGGACCGGTACGTAGAATCCCACCCTCACACGTGGACGCCCTGGGAAATAGGGTGATACAAGGGTGACCCGGTGGGTCACTTCTTGTGGAGGAGTGGGGATGGGACAAGGGAAGGGCAAGAAGCCGGCGACGTATGAGGACATCGAAGCGCTCCCCATCGGGTGGGTCGGGGAGATCATCTGCGATGAGCTGTACGCCTCGCCGCGGCCCGCATCGCGGCACCTGCAGGTGGCCTCCAGACTGGGAGCCCTCCTGACACTGCCTTTCGATCTGGGCCGGGGCGGCCCAGGCGGGTGGTGGTTCTTCGATGAGCCGGAGCTGCACCTCGGCGGCAACGTGCTCGTACCAGACCTGGCGGGCTGGCGCCGGGAGCGGGTGCCGGAACCTCCGGACGTGCCGTGGATGACGCTCGCTCCAGACTGGGTCTGTGAAGTGCTGTCACCCTCCAGGCATCTCGTGGACCGGTGGCGCAAGATGCCGCTGTACCACGCCCAGGGCGTCAGCCACGCGTGGATCATCGACCCCATCCGCTACACCCTGGAGGCGTACCGGAACGGGAAGAACGGTTGGGTGCGCCTGGGGCTTCACGAAGGGGGGGCAACGGTGCGTGTGGAGCCCTTCGAGGCCGTCCCGCTGGAGCTGGCCCTCCTCTGGATGCCGCCCAGGCGCGCGGCTGCTCACCCGTGAGCTTCCTGGGTGCGCGGCTCCCCACGCACCTTGAGCCACCGTGAGGGTGGGGCGCTCTAGCGGCCGGTGCCGAGCGCTGTGGCCAGATCGGCCAGGGCGCGCCGCTCCACACCGCGCAACCCGCCCCACGAGGCAATCAAGCCCCCAGAGGCCTTGGCCACCTGCCGGCCCAGCTTCAGCAGGCACTCCTTGAAGCGCTCCGCTTCTTCCGAGCCCAGACTTCCGCTCACCAGGCGGTACGCCTCGGACAGTTGATCGCGCTCGAGCGTGTCGGAGACAAGTACCTCCATCAGCGTGTTGCGCTGGCGGCAGAGCTCCCGGCACACCGCCCGGAAGATCTCGCATGAGGCACTCTTGCCCTGCTCGAGCGCGCTCACCAGGGCCCGCCGCTCTCTCGGGAGGACCGTGCCATCCGCGCCGGCCACCATCAGAAAGCCTGCCAGCGGCGCATTGCGCACGAACCGCCACTCTTCAGGCTTCAGATCGAAGAGGCACGCCCCCTCCGCTCGGGGATCCGTCGTCTCCTCGTCACCTTCGGTGAAAGCGAGCAGCGTGCCCACTTCTTCCAGAGCCTCCTGGAAGGGCACCTTCTCCGTGCGAGAGAGGGGCCGCTCCTGCGGGCCCCTTCCGAGGTGCTGCTGCGTCTGTAGCTCGGGAGAATGCTGTGAGGTATGCGCCATGAATCTGCCCCTCTTGTGTTTTGGCTCGATTCGATGGGACGTCAGATCATGGCTGCTGCGAGTCCGCGTTGCTCGACTCCATCGAAGCGGGACGCACCCAAACACATCCACAGCTCTCATGTAAAGATTCCGCCCACGAATCGTGCTGGCGCCTGACGTCTGGCATCAGAAGTCTTGCAACTCTTTGCAAAGCTGCAAACCCTGAGAGCGCTTATTCCAGTGAGTCAGATCTTAAGAATTGCGTGGGTTCCTCCTTCCTCCCTGGATGAGGGCAATGCGCGTGTGGACTTGTCATCCCAGGCGCTGTACCCAGAGCGCGTGAGCTTCTTCGGCGAGCTGTACCTGCGCAGCACGCAGCCCTTCCTGTCTCCGGAGATCACGGCCCGGGAGGTGGCCTACCTGGAGCGCTGCTTCACCGGCCTGGCGTTGCCCGGGCCCGTGGTGGATCTGGGCTGTGGCCACGGCCGTCACGCCGCCCCCCTCAATACCTCTGGGGCCTTGGCGGGCAGGGTGGTGGGCATGGAGCTGGATACGTACTCCCTGTCCCACCGAGCCCCCGGCTTCCCGGCCGTCCAAGGTGACCTGCGAGCCCTCCCGTTCCAGAGCGGCTCTCTGGCGGGGGCCTACGCGTGGTACTCGACGCTGTTCGCCTTCTCCGAGATGGAGCACCGCGTCATCCTCCGGGAGGTGGCCCGGTGCCTGCGGCCAGGGGCGCTCCTGGTCCTCCACACAGTGCCCTGCGAGCGCTTGAGCGAGCAGCCAGACGCGGTCTTCCAGCGCACCCTGCCGGACGGGAGCCTGCTGGAGGAGGAGAGCCACTACGATCCCGATACCGGCACGGACCACGGGCGGAGGCGACTTACCCTGCCAGATGGCCGCGTCCTTTCAGGGGTTTACACCATCCGCTACTATCCCCTTGCGGAACTGGCCCAACTGTTGGAATCGACAGGCCTGGCGGCGAAGTGGGTGCACGGTGGCCTGGAGGGCGAGCCACTGTCGTCCACTGCGACGGACCTCATCGTGGGAGCTGAGCTGCGACATGGCTGAGAGGAAGCTTCGAATTCTGGTGGCCAAACCCGGCCTGGATGGGCACGACCGCGGTGCGAAGATCATCGCACGGGCCTTGCGCGATGCGGGCATGGAGGTCATCTACACAGGGCTGCATCAGACGCCCGAGATGATCGTCAACGCCGCCATCCAGGAGGACGTCGACGCGATCGGCATGTCCATCATGTCCGGCGCGCACATGACGCTCTTTCCCGCCGTCATCGACCTGTTGAAACAGAACAAGGCCGACGACATCAGACTGTTCGGAGGCGGCATCATCCCGGACGACGACATTCCGAAACTCAAGGGCATGGGAGTGACGGAGATCTTCACCCCCGGGAGCTCGACGCAGGACATCGTCCAGTGGATTCGAACCCACATTCCAGCACGCGCGTAGGTGGGTGGCTCGGCAGCCTCCCCCGGCGGGTCGACGTCTACGAGGTCGGCCCGAGGGATGGTCTGCAGAACGAGCTGCGCACGCTGCCGACCCGGGACAAGGCGCGCCTGATCGAGGCGCTGGTGGCCTCCGGCGAGAAGCGGATCGAGGTGACGTCGTTCGTGTCACCGAAGTGGATCCCCCAGCTCGCGGACGCCGAGGAGGTGCTGCGCCTGGTGGGGAAGAAGCCGGGCGTGACGTTCTCGGCCCTGGTGCCCAACCTCAAGGGTCTGGTCCGGGCGCGCGAGGCCGGGCTGGAGGAGGCGGCCGTCTTCATCTCGGCCTCCGAGGCCCACTCGAAGAAGAACATCAACAAGACGATCGCCGAGGCGCTGGAGACCTCGCGCGAAGTCACGGCGGCGGCCACGCAGGCAGGCATGCGCGTGCGCGGCTACCTGTCCACCGTGTGGGGCTGCCCCTACGAGGGGCATGTGCCGGTGGAGCGCGTGGTGGACATCTGCCGCCGGTTGGTGGACATGGGCCTCTACCAGCTCAGCCTGGGGGACACGATCGGCGTGGGCACGCCGCGGCAGACCGAGGAGATCCTCGTGGCCCTGATGAAGTACATCCCCGTGGAGAAGCTGGCGCTGCACCTGCACGACACGCGCGGCACGGCGCTGGCCAACGCGCTGGTGGGGCTGTCCGCAGGGGTGACGACGTTCGACGCCAGCATTGGTGGACTGGGCGGGTGTCCCTACGCGCCCGGCGCGGCGGGCAACCTGGCCACCGAGGATGCCGTCTTCATGTTCCATGGCATGGGCGTGGAGACGGGCATCCACATGGACAAGCTCGTGGAGGCAGGGGAGCTGGCGCAGCAGCTCATCGGCCGCAAGCTCGCGGGCAAGTTCCTGCAGGCGGCGCTGGGCGAGCGCGAGAAGAGGGCCTCGCGCCGGGAGAAGGCCTGAGCCCTGGAGGCAGGTGGGCCAGGTGCCTGAGCCATGACTCCTCGCCCCTTCGGCAGCTACGAGCTGCTCAAGAGAGTCGCCATTGGCGGTGTCTCGGAGCTGTGGCTTGCGGAACGTGCTCATCAAGCGGGTCCTCCCCATGTGGCTCACGTTGGCCTCGTGCTCGGGCGGGGCGAGTTCCCAGAGGGAGTCCAGATCCAGGATCTGGGCACCCTCGTGATGTATCCCTGAGCGGGCGGAGCGCCCGCAGGGGGTGTCACTTGCGCAGCATTGACTCGAGCTGCGGGAGGATGCCCAGGTGCGCGGCGGCGGCCTCGAGCATCCGGCGCTCCTTGCGGTCCACGCGGCCGTCCACGAGCGCCATCTGGACGAGGTTGCTCAGGAAGACGGAGGCCTCGGGGCTCCCCGCGGGATGAGCTTGCTGAAGAGCTGTGAGCCGGAGGTGAGCGCCATCTCCACGTTCTGCCAGGGGATGCTCCAGCGCGTGGCGCACAGCTTCAGCAGCTTGCGCTCCGAGGTGTCCACCGCCCCGTCCGCCGCGGCGATGGCAGCCATCATATAGAGGAGCCGCTCGCGCTCCTGGACATCCATGACGGCGTCTGTCCCCGCGCCTGCCATCGCGGCCGCCGGCACGGGCTCGGGCCTCACCGGACCAGCAGGGGAGGGACGCATGGCGCCGGACCTCCGCAGCTCGCGCTGACGCGCCTCCCACGTCTCGGTGAGGAAGGTCAACGCGAGCACCCAGTCCTGCTCACCCGTGCCCAGCCGCGCTCCACAGTGGTCGCAGGTGCTGGCGCCGCTGCTCGTCAGGGGCGCGTTGCACTGCGGGCAGCGATCGGTGGACATGCCGTTGGAGGTGTTCGTCTTTGCCCCGTGCTTGCGCGTCAGCGTGAAGATCCAGCGCTGGGGAACAGGCATCAGCTTCGGTGGGCGCTGCTCGGCAGGCCCCACGCCCATGCGCGCGCTCCAGCGGATCTCCACATGGGCCAGATCATGGCCTTCCGGGTGGACCTCAAAGGCCCGAGTTGTGACGGCACCCACGGCGCACTCCTGGATGACGCGGCGCTTGCCCGCCGTGCCCAGCGTCTCCAACTCCTTACCGAGCTGCGAGACCAGCTCGGCGCTGGCCACCTGGCCCAGCCGGCTCGCATCCCCGCGGCTCTGCGCGTCGATCCACTTCCAGAACAGGAGCGAGGCCCGGTCCTCGAGGATCTCCAGGTTGAGCGCGGGATCCGCCTGACGCGCCTCGGACAAGCCGCTCACGTTGGCCGGGGAGCGGTGGAACTCGACGCCCTGGGTGATCTCCGAGAGCGTCCAGTCGTAGTTGCCGGAGTTGACCACGGCGCCGCAGTACTCGCAGACGTTCGCGGCGCCTCCTTTATAGGGCGCGCCGCAGTGGGGGCACTTGCCCTGGTAGAGATCCTGGCCCACCCGCGTCTGCGCCCCGGGCTTGCGCACGAAGGTCCACACCTCCGTGAAGGGCTCGGGGGAGACCTTCCGGGCCGCCGCGAGGGCCTGCTCGTCCGAGGAGCTCGCGGGCACGTCCGTGTCGCGCAGCTCCGCGTGCACGCGCACCTGGATGCTGTCGAACCACGGGCTCTGCTGGACGCCGATGAGCTGCACGCCCAGCAGCCGCACATCGGCGATCGCGTCACGCACGCCCTGGGCTGACATGAGCTGGAGCTGCACGTTGAAGCGCTGGTACGTGGCGTCCGAGAGGAAGGGGCGGATGGGCGTGAGCTCCCGCTTGAACCAGGCCTCCTGCAGCGCCGGGAAGAGCTGTCGCACCTTGACGAGCACCGTCGTGAGCTCGAACTGCGGGTCCTTGCTCTTCAGGGCCTGGACCCATCCCTGGACATCCTGGTCGGAGACCTGGGTGCGGTGCTCGGCGTCACGGCGCTCGAGGGCTC
>NZ_DASPHO010000435.1:0-6314 GCF_035629615.1 Hyalangium sp.
CCTCGGTGTTCAGGTGAAAGCGCACCCCACGGCCCAGCTTCAGGAAGTCCGTCTTCACCTGCACCGCCACGGCCTCGATGTGGGCGTGCGTCTTGCTCGCGGGGGCCGCCTCGAATCGCAGCGCCGCACCCTGATCCGCCACCCAGCCCTTGGCCTCGAAGAAAGGCGTCACCACCCGGGGGGCGTAGTCCCCTGTGAGCTGGTGATCCGGCGCGAGCACCACCAGGGTCTGGAAGGCCGTGCGAGCCTTTGCCGGCTGCTGGAGCATGGCGGCCACCACGCCCTGGAGCTCGAGGATCTGAAGGAGGGTGTCCCGGTCATTGCCAGGGCGCGCTCGGGCCGCCTCCAGGGCCCGGGCTGCCTCGGTGTAGCGCAGCCCTTCGAGGAACTGGCGGGCGCGGGACAGCTCCGGGTTGGCCGTCTCGCCCCACGCCAGGGGGGCCAGGAGCAAGGCTGCCGTGAGGGCAATGAGCGAGGGGGGGCAAGACAAGGCGGGATCCATGTTAATCCTTGCTTTGGGAAACCGTCGAATTGACAGGCCCCCGGCAGGATGAAGAAAGTTCCCCCGTGAGCGACACCCACCACCTCCTGGCTCCTTCGGAGGCCCCTGCCATCTGGCAGCAGGGGCTGACGGTGGGGCGCTACAGCCTGCTGGCGAGGCTCGCCATCGGGGGCATGGCGGAGATCTGGCTGGCGCGCCAGGCGGGGCCCAAGGGCTTCGAGAAGTTCGTCGTCATCAAGCGCATCCTCGACGGGTTGGGCACGGATCCGGAGTTCGTGGGGATGTTCCTCGACGAGGCCCGGATCGCCGCGCAGCTCAACCACCCGCACATCGTCCAGATCTTCGATCTGGGAGAAGAGGCGGGGGCCTTCTACATCGCCATGGAGTACCTGCCGGGCGAGAACCTGGCCGCCATCGCGCGAGCCGGCTCGCGCCAGGGCAAGGCGCTGCCCATCCCCTTGGCGGTGCGCATCATCGCCAATGCGGCCGAGGGCCTGGCCTACGCCCATGCCAAGACCGGGGCGGATGGGGTGCTGCTCGGCATCGTCCACCGGGATGTGTCCCCCCAGAACATCCTCGTCACCTATGACGGGCTGGTGAAGGTGGTGGACTTCGGCATTGCCAAGGCGGCCTCTCGCGAGAGCCAGACCATGGCGGGCCAGGTCAAGGGCAAGACGGCGTACATGTCGCCCGAGCAGGCGCGAGGCCAGACGCTCGATGCCCGCAGCGACATCTTCGCCCTGGGGATCATCCTCTTCGAGCTGGTGACGGGCTCGCGGCTCTTCCAGTTCCCGGATCCGCTCACCGCGCTGAAGGTGGTGGCCAGCGATGATCCCATCCCGCTCGCGCACGAGCGCAGCCCCGACGTCCCCGAGGCCCTGAGCCGCATCATTGCTCGAGCGCTCGCACGCGATCCCGCCCAGCGCTACCCCACCGCACGCCACTTCCAGAACGCGCTGGAGGAGTGGCTGAGGACCCAGCAGGACGTGCCCGGGTCCGCCGAGCTGGGCCAGTACATGTCCGAGCGCTTCAGCGCCCGAATCCAGGAGCGCGCCCGGCTGCTGGATGCGGCCCGCTCCGGGGAGCTCACCCCGAATAGCACTCGCCGGGCGGCGCGCAGCTCCACGGGCGACTCGATGCCGGGAAGCCCGCTCCCTGTCGAGGAGGAGACCACGCTGGAGCAGGCCTGGCGCCGGCGCTCCTGGCTGCCACTCGCAGGCGCCGCGGTGCTGCTGATCCTCGTGGGAGCCGGGGCGGTCCTCGCCCTTCTCCCAGGAGCGTCCGTTGAGCCGCCTGTCCCTCCGCCCGTGAGCGCCCCCGTGGCTCCCGCACCGCCGGTGCTCACCATCGAGACGGATCCTCCCGGTGCCCTGATCCGGGTGGACGGGAAGGAGGCGGGGCGTTCGCCGCTGACGCTCCACTCGCTCCCCCTGGGCGAGCACAGCGTGTCCGCCACGCTGGAGGGGAGGAAGTCGGCGGAGCGTCAGGTGAAGCTGGACAACCCGGGCGAGCGGGCCATGGTGGTGCTCGCCCTGGCTCCTGAGCCGGTGCTCCCTCCCACGCCGGACCCCCAGCCCAAGCCTCCCGAGCCCAAGCCTCCCGAGCCCAAGCCCCCTGAGCCCACGACCCGCCCACCGAAGCGGCCAGCCCTGGGCAAGCTCACCTTGGACACCACCCCTTGGACCCGCGTCTTTCTGCGCAAGCAGCGGCTGGGGGATACCCCGCTCATCGATCACGCCCTGCCCGCGGGGCGGCACCAGCTGCGGCTCATCAACGAGGAGAAGAACATCTCCACCGTCATCGAGGTGGAGATCCGCGCCGGGCAGACGACGACGAAGAAGCTGCGGCTGTGAGCGGCCTACGCCCTCGCCGCGCCGGAGATTCCCTCCTGCAGCAGGGCGTGGCGCAGGAACAGGGCCCGGGGGAAGCGCTCGAGCACGAGCGCCTGCTGCTCGGGGGGCAGCACCTCCCGGGCGGCCTGGAGGGTGCACTCGATGCCCCGGGTGTTCATCAGGGCGTGGAAGTACAGGCCCGGCATCCCTCCCTGGCCCATCTGCTGAGAGGGACCGAGGTGGGCCTCCAGGAACGCATCCACCGGAGGCAGTCCGTACTGCAGGAAGACGGCCTCCAGCGCCTCCGCGTTCGCGAGCGGCTGGGTCGCCGGGTGCGCGGCCAACGCCTTCAGCATCAGCTCGGTGGCGCGCCGGGCCAGCGTCTTCATCGCGGGCTCGGGCAGCGGCAGCAGGGGCTCCGTCTCCTTGAGCCCCAGGGCCTGGCGGAGATCCTGGTAGACCGTCCTGCGCTCCTCGGGGCTGAGGTTCCACAGCCCCTTCTGCAGCTTGGCGAACACGTTCGTCATGAAGACGCTCCCCTTGGGTGGAGCGGTGGGAGCAGACGGCCCTCCACCGCGAGCTTCCGTTTCGGACAGTAACCCAATCCAGTGGGTGGGTAGGCTCTTCTCGCTCACGAGGGGCTGCTGCCCGAGGTGAGCTTCAGGCCGATGATGGACGTGAGCAGCAGCGCGAGGAAGAGGATGCGCGCCGCCGTCACCGGCTCTTTGAAGAGCACCATGCCCAGCACGGCCGCACCCAGCGCGCCGATCCCCACCCACACGGCGTAGGCCGTGCCGATGGGCAGGCTCCGGGCCGCGAGCGACAGCAGCACCATGCTGGCGATGATGGCCAGGCCCGTCAGGACAGAGGGCAGGGGCCGGGTAAAGCCCTCGGTGTACTTGAGCCCGATGGCCCAGCAGACTTCCAGCAGACCGGCGACAATCAACATGACCCACGCCATGACACGCTCTCCTCAGGACAAGCGTCGTCTTTCATGACCGGGTACGGCGCGTCTCGTCCGGGTCCGATGCGCTCACCCTGAGCCACCGGACGCAGGGAGGGATAACCTTGCCCCTCGCGCCTGTCCACCCGGAAGCGCCCGACCGGCGGCCCGCTGTCCCTCAGCGTGTCTCAGGGCGCTGCCGCAGCAGCTCGCGGGTGTCCGCCAGGCGCACCGTGGTGAGCAGCAGCTCGAGCGTTCCCTCCAGCGCAGGAATGCTGACGCGGTGGCGATGGTCCTCGGCGGAGTGCATGCCGCGGAAGGGCTTGTGGTCCGCCGCATCGCCGGCCAGGGTAGCGGAGGGGATGCCGTGGGCCAGGAACGAGCGGGCATCCGTGACGACGGGATCGGACGTCACGTGGAGGGGGCGGCCCCGGGCCTGCTGGTGGACTTCGTCGAGCAGCCGGACCAGGCGCGGATCCGGGTAGAAGCGGCGCAGGGTGAAGTGCTCGATGCCGTAGACGGCGAGGTTCTCCGTGGCTCCCAGGCCCTCCAGGTTGAGGAGCGCCGTGGGCAGCGCCGGAGGACGGGCGAAGCGCTGCCGGGCGTACTCCCACGAGCCCTGGACGCCGATCTCCTCGCCCGAGAGCAGGAGGATCTCCACCTCGGTGCGCTCCAGCGGCGAGGCGGCCAGGGTCTGCGCCAGGCGGACGAGGATCGCGCAGGAGGCCCCATCATCGAGCGCGCCGGGGCTGCGCTCTGGGATGAAGGCGCCCGCGGTCAGCATCAGGAAGTACGCCACGCCCACCAGCGGCCCCGCCAGCGTCGCGAGGCGGGGCCCCCACTTCAGCGCGCGGGGGGCCTGGGGCCAGCGCCGGAGCGCCAGGAGGCCCGCGGCGCCGAGCATCAGGAAGAGCGTTGCGGGAAGGGTGGCGAGCTCGATGGGGCCCCGCTCGACATGGTCCAGCAGGTCCGTCTTGGTGTCGTAGTGCGCCGCGAGGATGAGGCGCTGAACGGGCGGCACTTGCGCCGGAATGCGGGCGAGCACATGCGCCTGGGGCGCCGTGCCCCACCTGCTCACGAGCGGAACGTAGCCATCGAGCTCGGCAAGCAGGACGGCGGGCACAAGGAGGGCCACGGCCAGCGCGGCCAGCGCCTTGCCCTTGCGCATCAACAGCCCGTAGGCACAGCCGCCCACCAGCACGAGCAGCCCGGTCACCCGCAAGCGCCACGGGCTGGCCAGGTACGGGATGTGCTCGACCTGCGCCCCCGCGGACTGGAGCGCGGCGGCCAGGTAGGAGGCCGCGTCCTGGAGCCCGGCCGAGCCGTTCTCCCGGGACACCTCGGTGAGAGGGTGGAGCAGCTCTTCCCAGCCAGCCATGAAGCGCGGACGCGTGAGGCGAGGCGCTACGTGTCGCGGTGCACGGAGTCCATGGAGAAGGCCGGCAGGCAGATGGCGATGTACTCAGCGCCCTCGGCCTCGGGGGTGCTGTAGCGGACCCACTCGCCCGGCTCGCACACCACCGCCTGGCCCGCGCGCACCTCGAGCGTTCCCCCCTTGTGCTCGACGCGCAGCTGGCCCTTGAGCACCACGGTGAACTCGCGGAACTCCGGCGTCTGCCCGGGCTCGACCCAGCCGCCGGGGCTGCGCATGTGGGCCACGCTGAGCTCGCCAGTCTTCGAGTTCACCCGGCCGATGTACTCGTCAATCAGCTTGGGCTTGTTGCCCGCGGCGGCAACGCGGGTGGGGGCGGGAATGAGGGTGGGCATGATGGGCTCCTCCGAGGTGTGTAACCCTCCCTCGGAGTGGAGCGTATGGCAACCGATCTGAAGTCTCCTGGGAGATCCTCGTGAGGCCGTCGCGTCCAGCCCTGCTGCTGCTCCTCCTCGTTACCGCCTGTGGCGACGAGGAGAACCGCTCCCCCCTCATCGAGGGGCTCGACACCTCGGAGGCCGGCATCGTTGCCTTCCTGAAGGATCGCCGCTACCAGGGGTGGCTCGCCGAGCCCTCGGTCCGCGCCTCGCCTGGGATTCACGGCCGGGTGCGCGTCTTCTTCAATGACACCGCCGTGCAGTCGCTGCGCGCGGGCCATGACACCCACCCGCGAGGCACCATCCTCGTGAAGGAGCTGTACGCCGATGACGGCGCGACCCTCAACGGCCACGCGCTGGAGGTGAAGGTGGAGGCCGGCCGGGGCAAGGACACCTGGCTCTTCTACGAGGGGCTCCTGCCCGACTACCAGGACGCTCTCTACGGCCGCGGACACCCCACCTGTCATGGGTGCCACGAAGCGGGGAAGGACTACGTCACCAGCGCGCTGCCGGAGTGAGCGGGAAGCGTCGATCCGGAGGCCTGTTCTCCGCTGGACGGAGGGCGCTGGGAGCGTGGTGCGCTCTGGGAGGGCGTGACACGCTCCGTGCCACATATGGCCACCTACCCCGAGTCGGCTCGCGAGGCGGTGCACCAGCTCCGTGAGCTCGCGGAGGCCCTGGCTGTTCCGGAGCAGCGGCCCCGAGCGCTGACCGAGCTTCGCGCGCTGGCGGAGCTGAGCCGGGGCAAGCCCGAGGGGGCTCCGCTGCGGCTCGTCACCGTGAGGGCGGCGGTGGGTGCGCTGCAGGAGCGGTTGGAGCTGCTGCTGCCGGCGTCCATCTTCGCCCCGGAGGAGTGGGCGTACACCTTCCTCGAGGGGCTGCTGAAGGTGCCGCTGGACGAGTATGACGGGAAGCGGCTGGTGGAGGTGGGGACGGGCTCGGGGTGGATCTGCATCGCGCTGGCGAAGTTCACGCGGCTGGCGCGCATCCAGGGCACGGACCTGAATCCGCACTCGCCGTGGGTGGCCACCTGCAACGCGTGGCTCAACGGGGACGAGCGGATGGTGGCGCGGCTGTCCTTCGGGGAGAGCGATCTGCTGCGCGGGCTGCCCGAGGGAGGGCTGTGGGACTTCGTGGTGGGCTGCATCCCACAGGTGCTGCGCACGGAGGGGCTGCCCGAGGCGCCGGCGGAGGCGGACGCGCAGGAGCTGTACGATCTGTCCAACTA
>NZ_DASPHO010000436.1:0-6529 GCF_035629615.1 Hyalangium sp.
TGGCCCTCAAGCTGCTGCGTCCTCGCGACGTGCTGGGTGGCAGCAGCCACGACGAGCAGGGCCGCTTCCTGCGTGAGGCCCAGGCCATGGCGCGCCTGAGCCACCCGAACGTGGTGGCCGTGTACGATGCCGGCACTCTGGAGACCGGCTCGCTCTTCATCGCCATGGAGCACGTGGAGGGCCAGACGCTGCGGCGCTGGCAGAAGGAGCAGCGCTCCTGGCGCGAGGTGCTCGAGAAGTACCTGGCCGCGGGGCGGGGGCTCGCGGCGGCCCACGCGGCGGGCCTTGTCCACCGCGACTTCAAGCCGGACAACGTGCTGGTGGGGCGCGACGAGCGCGCCCGCGTCACGGACTTCGGCCTGGCGAGGCTCGAGGCGTCCTTGCTCCCCGCCGAGAACGAGGAGTCGGAGCTCCCGTCCGGTTCCCTGCCCTCCCAGGCGCTGGAGACGCCCATCACCGAGCCGGGCAACTTGATGGGGACTCCGCGCTACATGGCCCCCGAGCAGCTCCGAGGCCAGCGGGCCGACGCGCGCAGCGATCTGTACTCCTTCTGTGTGTCCCTCTACGAGGGCCTCTACGGCGAGCGTCCCTTCCAAGGGAAGACCGTCGCCGAGCTGCGAAGGGCCCAGCGCCAGGGAGTGACGCCTCCCGCGAGCTCCGAGGTGCCCGCGTGGCTGGCGCGCACGGTGCTCCAGGGACTGCAAGTTGACCCGGCCCAGCGCACCGCCTCCATGGCCGCGCTCCTGGCGGAGCTGGAAGACGATCCGGAGGTGAAGCGGCGCGCGTGGCTGCGGAGGAGCTCCGTGGCCAGCGTGACGCTGGCGCTGGCGGTGCTGGCCGTCTGGGGCTGGGCGCGCCAGCAGGTGCAGGTGTGCGGCCAGCTGGAGCAGCGGCTGGCCGGAGTGTGGGACGCGTCGATCCAGGCCAGGGTCGAGCAGGCACTGCTGGGCACGAACCTGGCCTACGCGCGGGACACCGCCGAGCGCGTCACGGCGGCACTGGACGGGTACGCGGGCGCATGGGTGAAGCAACGGACAGAGCTGTGCCTGAACACGAGCCGTGAGGGGAGTGCCCAGGCCCAGGGGCTGGCGGTGCTCGAGGAGTCCTGCTTGGAGCGACGGCGCAGCCAGCTGCGTGCACTGACGGAGCTGCTCTCGCAGGGCCCGGATCCGGCGCTCGTGAGCAAGGCCGTGCCGGCGGTGCAGGCGCTGCCTCCTCTGGAATACTGCGCGGACACCAAGGCGCTCACCGCGGCCGTGCCTCCGCCAGAGCAGCCCGAGGTGCGCGCGAAGGTGGAGGCGCTCCAGCAGCAGGTGGATCGGCTGGAGGCCCTGTTCGACGGCGGCAAGTACAAGGAGGGGCTGGCCCTGGCGGAGACGTTGCTGCCCCAGGTGGAGCCGGTGGGGTACGCGCCGTTGCTTGCCCGCACCTTGTTCGTGTCGGCCCGGCTGAAAGAGGGCTCAGGTGACTTCCCGGGCTCGGAGGCGCGGCTGCGGCAGGCCATGAGGGAGGCGGCGCGAGGCAAGGACATGTTCCAGCTGGCCCGAGCCGCGAGCACGCTGATCATGCTGGTGGGCTACCGCGAGGGGCGTCACGAGGAGGCTCTGCTGATGCGGCCCATGGCGGAGAACCTCGCCGAGGCGGCGGATGACGAGCGGCTCCGCGCCTCCGAGCTCAACAACTACGGCGCCGTGCTCTCGGAGCTGGGCCGGCACGAGGAGGCCCTGCAAGCGTGGCAGCACGTGCTGGCCCTGCGGGAGAAGGCGGTGGGCCCCGAGCACCTCGACGTGGCCTCCGTGGTCAACAACCTGGGCTTGATGTTCTGGAAGATGGGGAGGTTCGAGCCGGCGCGTGAGCAGCTCTCACGCTCCCTGGCGCTGCGGGAGAAGATCCTCGGCCCCGAGCACCCCCAGGTGGCCGCCTCGTTCAACAACCTGGGCCTGGTGCTGTGGAAGATGGGCCGGCTCGAGGAGTCCCGTGAGCTGCAGGCCCGCGCGCTGGTCCTGAGGGAGAAGGTGCTGGGCCCCGAGCATCCGGATGTGGCCGCTTCGCTCACCAACCTGGGGCTCGTCTTCAATGAGCTGGGCCGGTACGAGGAGGCGAAGGAGGCCCACACGCGCGTGCTGGCACTGTGGGAGAAGACGCTGGGCCCTGAGCACCCGGATGTGGCCCTCGCGCTCAACAACCTGGGCGTCGTCTACGAGTCACTGGGGAAGTACGAGGAGTCCCAGCGAGCCCATGAGCGCGCCCTGGCGCTGCGGCAGAAAGTGCTGGGGCCCACACACCCCGAAGTGGCCAACTCGCTGAGCAACCTGGCCACTGCGCTGCGCCGCCAGGGAAGGTACGCAGAGGCCCGGGAGAAGTACACGCGCTCGCTGGCCCTGCACGAGAAGGGGGTGGGCCCCACGCACCCGGATCTCGCGTTTCCTTTGTTCGGGCTGAGCCGACTCTTGCTGGAGACAGACAAGCCGGCGGAGGCGCTCCCGCTCATCGAGCGCGCGCTGAAGCTGGCGCCGGAGAACATGCGCGCGGAGGGCCAGTTCACGCAGGCCCAGGCCCTCTGGGAGACGCACGGCGACCGCGAGCGTGCCCTGGCGCTGGCCACCCAGGTGCGGGAGGCCTGGCTCAGCGTGGGCCGGAAGTCCGACGCCGAGCAGGTCTCGAAGTGGCTGGAGGAGCGCACGCACCCCTCGCCAGCCCCGCGCAAGCCAGGGCCCCCTCTCCCTGGCAAGAAGAAGCGCCCGAGGCGCTGAGGGCCTTGCCTGTCAGGCGCAGGTGAACGACCAGCGGCAGTTGTTGGACGCGCACTCGCGATTGGCCGAGCACGCCGCGCCACGGCTCTTCTTGGTCTGGCACTTGCCAGAGTTCAGGCCCCAGCCGCAGTACTGGTTGCTGGCGCAGTGCGAGTCGCTATCGCACAAGCACGTGCCCGTGGGGTTGGCATAGCAGTCCGCGCCGCACCGATCCGAGGTGCACTCGCGGTCCGCCTTGCACGCCTGGCCCACGGCCTTCGAGCGCGGCGTGTAGCACCAGCCCGTCAGGTTCGCGCAGCCACCGCACGCCCCGGACTGGCACTGCCCGTCCCGGCTGCACGAGTCCCAGTTCGCCTTCTTCGCCACGCAGTCGTTGTCACCCGGCCCCGGCAGCTCCTCCTGGCAGTAGCGCGCGCTGCCGCAGTCCCCGTCGTCATTGCACACGCACCGGCCGTCGAAGGTGGAGCACAGCACCGAGGTGCACTGGTCGCTGATGCACTCCGCGTCGAAGCGGCACCCCTGCCCCAGCACCTTCGTGTCTGGCGCATAGGCCGCGCCGCACACCGTGGGGAACTGGGCCTCGCGCGAGTCGCGGGAGACGTAGGCTGCCACGCCGGTGGTGTCGAGGTCGGCCGCCGGATCCGCCATGCCCGAGCGCGCCGAGCTCGCCCGCTCCCACATGCGGATGAACGTCTCCGCCGAGCTCTCCAGCCCCGCGGTGTTCACCCCCAGGTTCTTCAAGTCCCTCAGCAGGTCCGGCAGCAGGCCAATGTGCGCCAGGCCGTTCTCGTCGAACTCCGTGCCCAGCCGGCCCGTTCCGGAGAGCGACTGCTGGTAGGCCTGCAGGTCCGCCTCCGCCTGGAACGTCGCCGAGCAGGCCCCGTTCGCCCCGAAGCGCGGCCGCGTCTGCTGGATGAAGCCGTTGAGATCCGCGCCGAAGGCCATGGGGACCTTCAAGCCCTGGCGGCCGAACTCGTACGCCTGGGCCAGCGAGCGCGTGGAGCCATGGCAGTTGTTGGCGACCGTCGTCCGCGTGTACGTGCGCGCCTCGTCGTGCGCCGTGCGCAGGCCGAAGATGCCGCCCGTCTGCCGCAGGTAGCGCACCATCCACGCCGGCGTCGTCTTCTCGTCATCCGCCAGCTTCGGGTTCATCACCTCGCGGAAGTGCCCGTGGGAGATCATCAGCGGGTAGTACGTGTTGGCCTGCGCGAGGGCGAACGTGTCCTGCGCGGTGCGCTCGGACATGTGCGCCATGTCCACGAGCATCCCCTTGGCCATCATCGCCTGGATCAGCGACCGGCCCTCCGCCGTCAGCCCCTTCACGTTGCGGCAGGCCGAGTTCACGTCGAAGCCCAGCGTGAAGGAGCCCGTCGTCACCCCGCAGTCGAAGTCGATGTGGCAGTTCTCCAGGAACTGGGCCGCCTGGAAGATGGCGTTGTGCGGCGCCGCGCCCGCGAAGCGGTTGTCCAGCTGGTGCACGGGCTGCAACGAGCGCACGCCCAGGCTGTAGAAGCGGTCCAGCTCCGTACGCCAGTCCCGGGTGCCGAACAGCTTGCTCGTCTCGATGGAGAGCACCATCGCCAGCTTGCCAGCGGAGATGATCTGCCGCGCGTGCGCTGGGGTGAGGGCGATCTCCGCCCAGTCGGTGCGCGCATCGAAGGCGCGGGCCATCTGCAGCTGCACCTCGATGTCCGTCATCTCGTCACAGGGCCGCTTGATGTTCTGGTACGGCAGCGCATTGCAGAGGAAGCCGTTGCTCACCAGGGAGACCATCACCAGCGACATGCCGCCCTGGTGCGCCTTGCGCAGCCAGCCCTCCCACGACTGCTGGTGGGCGATGGTGTCCCAGCGCGGCCACTGCGTGGGCACGTCTCGCCGGCCCAGGTGCAGGCCCGTGTCGCCCTGCGTCCCATCCATCTTCCCGATGAACTCCGAGCCCACCGCGCCGCCAATGCCGAACAGCCCCGCGAGCAGCGGGTTGGTGCTCAGATCCACTCCGCCCGAGTTCGGGCACAGGTTCAGCAGGTTGCTCAGGTCCATGCGAACCCGGGCGTGGCTGCTCTCGGGCATGCCGCCGTCACAGCGCGCGAGCGTGCCGGTGTGGCTGCCATGGAACCACCCGCCGGCGAAGGCCTGCTCCGCGAACATGTGGTGGTGCAGCTCCGCGAAGCCCGGCACGGCCAGCCCCTGCTCGACCTGAGTGGGCTCGGACGAAGCCTCCTCCTCTGTGGGGACACAGCCGTGGAGGAGGGCGAGCGTGAGCCCGAGGCTCAGCAGGTGGGGACGGCTGACACGGGGAAGTCGCTGCATGCGCGAACTCCTGCTTTGACGGGGAGTGAACCTTCCTCATACCCCTCCCCTCCCCCCCCCGCGCAAGCCCCTGGGCGGCACTCAGGTCCCGAAAACGCCAGCGGCCGGCGCTCGGAGTCCGAGCACCGGCCCGCCAGCCGAGGACCGCTCAGGCGGCCCGTCACCTCGAGGCGTCGCGCCTTACCAGGGGCAGTTGACGACGTTCACGGTGCGCGTCACGGGCGCGGCGCTGTTGCCTCCGCTGTCCGTCACGTCATAGCGCAGCGTGTACGTGCCCGCGGCCCAGCCGTTCACGGAGCCCGTCACCCGCACCGTGGGGGACACGTTGCCGTAGCACGCATCCAGCGCCTCGACGCCGGGATCCACGAACTGGCTGCCGCATGTGTGGGTCATCTGCGCGGCGCCGTTCAGCCGGAGCGAGGGAGCCGTGGTGTCGTTCACGTGCACCGTGCGAAGGGCGCTCACCGTGCCGCCCGTCGTGCTCCAGGCGAGGTACTGCACCGAGTAGGAGCCCTCGGCGCCCGTGTTGGGGCCCGGGCCGTACGCGTCACTGCCTGAGTTGTAGCGGTGCACCTCCAGCGAGCCGCACGCGTCCGTCGCCCGGGCACCCGGATCCGTCCAGGTGCTCAGCCCGCACTCCAGCATCACCGCGCTGGCGCCGTTGAGCGTGAGGACAGGCACGTTCGGCTGCACGTCACAGAGCTCCGGCTCCACGTAGTGCACCTCGAGCTTCGGGCGCTTGTTCGCGTCCGCCACCTCTCGCGAGTAGTAGTTCGTGATGTAGCCAGGCGAGCTCAGACGCACGCTCAGCTTCTTGTCCCCATTGAGCTCGGACCGCGCGGTGGCGGCCAGCGCAGGCGACTCATTCACGCCGAGCGAATCCACATAGCGGTAGTCGTACCAGAGCCACCAGTACCCGAGCTGGCTACCGGAGATGGCCGGCTGGTTGTTCCAGGTGATGTCCCCCTCACTCCACGAGTCGTTCTGCACCAGGTGCGTGTACACGTTGCCGTCCCCGCCCCATGCATAGCCTGTGTACGCCATCGCCTGGAGCTTGACCGAGGAGATCCGCGCGTGGGCAGGCAGCGTGCTCAGATCGAAGCGCAGGTAGGCATGCTCCTGCTGGGAGGGGTGGTACCAGGCCGGGCCCACCGAGAAGTCCGTCGCGGAGCCGAAGTTGCTGTTCGGCTGCGAGGCGATCACCTTCGCGTCCGCCACCGGCTCGAGCACCTGAACGAAGTCATAGGTGACGATGAGCTTGGGGCGCTTGTTCGCGTCCACCACCTCTCGCGAGTGGTAGACGGTGTACGAGCCATCCGAGCCCAACCACACACTGAGCTTCTTGTCCCCGCCCAGCTCATTCTGTACCGCGGTGGCCAGCGCCGGATCCGCGTTGACGGCCAGGCCGGGCGACGAGATATCCCAGAACCCCAGCGCGGTAGAGATGGCCGGCCTGTTGACATAGG
>NZ_DASPHO010000437.1:0-3431 GCF_035629615.1 Hyalangium sp.
TGGGGGCTGCGTTGGCGGCCAGCGGCAGTTGCATCAGTCCGCAGGTCTAGGACCAGGTCCAGGATGCGCGAGCACACTGGACTGCTTGTGCAAGAACGGATCGAAGGTAGCCTGCGAGCAGTTGGAGATCTCGTCCAAAGCCGCCAGGGCGCCCAAGCCCAAGAAGCCTGGTTCTCCGAAGCCTGGCCCTGAGCCTGTCCTGCCGCCTCCTACAGGAGATGAGCCAGACAAGCCGGACGAGGATGCCAAGGATCGTTGCTCGGCTCATTACTCTCAATGTGTAGAGGCTGGTGGCCTGAACCTGCCTGGGCATGCTTTGGGCTATAGCCGCTGCTCCTCTTGCCTTGGATACTGCACTTCCAATGGCTTCTGGCCTCAGGCGATCTACACGTGGAACGGAGTGAGGCTCCCATGCCCCGGCATCTGACGCGAGAAGAGGAAGACCGGTTCATGGCGTGGGCACGAGAGCGGGATCGCCTCATTGTTGCGCTCCAGAAGGCATCCATCCCGGAGAAGATCCAAGCGTACAAGCAACTTGAAGGGCGAATTCTCAAGGAGACGCGTACTGCTTACGAGCAGCAGGAAATGCGGAGGCGCATCACCGAGGACCTGCTCATGGCGACGATGGCAGGTCCCTGGAGAGGGTTCTCTCCGTATCTACGACGAATGGAACGGCTCGGCTACTCCTCGATGGATTGCCGATTGTTGGTCTGTTCCTGGGCGGCTCAGGCCGCCAAGGGATCTCCAGCGGGTATGCGCAAGACCGCTGCGCTCATCGCTGATTTCGAACGGCGGACCCGTGGCCAGAGATTGCGGCCGGGACTACGAGAGCAGAACGACGTTATCCTGGCTCGGGCCCGGAAATTCGTCGGCCTTGATTCTGGGGAGGGCACCACAGAGGAGCGCAACACCCGGAAGAAGACCGCTGTGAGCAAGCGCCGCTCAAGCGAATAGCCGTTGGGATACGGCCCTGACTGCACTTCCAGGAACGGCACGCTACCACTCACAGGAGGCTGCGCCACCGCTCAGAGATTCACGAACCCGGCCTTTGGGGGCCCGACCTTGAACCTGTGAGGCCCTCCAGCGCGGGCACGCGCCAGCGTTCCCTTGGCCTATCTCGCCCTTGGCCCTTCGGCTACCCTCCCACTCCTGGTAGGTGAGGCATTCATGGATGCCAAGATGTTGGAGGCGCGGGCCCGCAAGCAGGGCTCGCCTGTCATCGACGGGGACACCGCCACCTTCGTGTGGCGCGGGCGCAGGCCCGTCTTCGTCGCGGGGGACTTCCAGGACTGGGCCGGACCGCCTCTCCCACTGGAGCAGGTGTCCCCTGGACTCTGGGCCCGCTCGCTCACGCTCCCTCATGACGCCTATGTCGAATATGTGCTCCTGGACGCCCGTGGCCGCCGGGTGAAAGACGCGCTCAACCGCCACCCCACCGACAACGGGACCGGGAAGCTCAATCACTCCTTCTCCATGCCCGAGCACAGCCCCACGCCTCTGGCGCGTCGGTCGCGCGACAAGCTCCTCCGCGGCCGGCTCACCCGCCACCTCGTGGAGACCTCCGAGCTGGCCGTGGGCACCACGCGCGAGCTCTTCCTCTATGAGCCCCCCGTCGTAGGCCCCTACCCCCTCATGGTGGTGCTCGACGGGACCGACTACATGCGCCGCGCAAGTCTGCCCACGCTGATGGACAACCTCATCCGCGAGCAGCGCATCCGCCCCGTGGCCCTGGCCATGGTGGCCAACGGCGGCCGGGCTCGCACCGTGGAGTACGCCTGCAGCGAGGCCACGCTGGGCTTCCTCCTGAACAAGGTGCTGCCCCTGGCCAAGGAGAAGCTCCGGCTCGTGGACGAGCGGCGCAAGCCCGGCATCCACGGAGTGCTCGGCGCCTCCCTGGGAGGACTGATGGCCCTCTACCTGGGCTTGCGCGTCCCCCATGTCTTCGGGCGGGTGCTCAGCCAGTCCGGAGCCTTTGCCGTCCCAGGACATGACGACTTCGTCGTGTTCGAGCTGGCCCGGGCCGCTCGGCGCCGCCGGCTCTCCGTCTGGATGGACTGTGGCATCTTCGAGCGCCTCACCGAGGGCAACCGGCGGATGCTCCCCGTCCTGAAGCAAGCCAGGCACCGCGTGCACTACCGGGAGTATCCTGCCGGGCACAACTACCCCGCCTGGCGGGACGATGTGTGGCGGGGCCTCGAGTGGCTCTACCCCTCCCCGTAGGACTCACGCCTCTCAGCGGCCAGTACACCTCACCAGCTCCCGCTGGCGCCTCCACCCGAAGAGCGTCCTCCCCCGTGAGCACCGCGGTGCGAGTGCGAGTGCCCCCGCGGCGAGGTCTCGCGCGTGGAGGTACCGACATGCCCACAGCGCCGGCACCGCACCACCACCTCCACCAACCCCTCGTGGTGATCGCCGACCTCGACGAGTGTGGTCGTGGACACCTTCACGTTCCGGGCACCACAGCGCTCACAGGCCACCCCACGGCGGCGCAGCAGGTTCCCGATGATGAGCAGCAGCATGAAGCCGCCCACCACAGCCCAGGCCCAGGGAGCCACCGGGCTCTGCGAAGACGTGCGCGAGGCACCCGCGCCCTGAGTGGAGGACGCAGGAGAAGACTCGGAGGACGGAAGCTGCTCCCCGGCAACGGGCGTCGAGGAGGGAGCGTCCTCTCCCGCAGAGGAGCTCGACGTGCTGAGCTCCACGTACATGCCCTCGTCGTCCAGGAACTCCTTCCGGGGCTCCCGGGCAGGCGGAGAGGCACCCTTCTTGGAGAGGGGTTTCCGAGCGTCCTTGGCCACGGGCTTCGAGGGTGCCGATAAAGCCAGCCGCTCGTGGAGCACCGTGCCTTGTGCCAGGCCCTGGTTGAGCGGCGCACTCTCCAGGAGCTCCTGCAGCCCTCGGGCTCCCTCGAGCACCGCGACATCCAGAGCTCCCTCCCTGAGGGCAGGGACGATGCGCTCCCGCATCAGCTCCTTGCTGCGCGCCACATCCTCGGGCGTGTCCACGCCCTCCCCCAGGATGATCTCCGCCTTGCGATCCCGCAGCGCGATGAAGAGGAGCACCCCGTCATGGCGCCCGCCGTGACCGATGCCCCACCGGTTGAACAGCTCCGTGGCAAACGTCCGAGGTGCACGCCCCTCGGTGGTGAACACCACCACCACCACCAGCTGCCCCAGCCCGCTCCGCTTCACCTCCGAGCCCAGCCCGTCCAGCTCGGCCAGGGTCTCGTCCGCGAGCGTCCCCGTCCCATCCACCACCCACGTGCTCCGCGAGGGCCGGGTGAGGGACTGGACTGTCTCGGCCCACGCCCCGGCCCCCCACCCACAAAGCAGGAGCCCCAAGGTCACCCGCAGCCGAAGCACCCAGGCCCGGAGCCCCAACATGTGTGTCGCGGTGAGCACGGAGGCCTCCATGCTACAGGAGCGCAGCCT
>NZ_DASPHO010000438.1:0-5337 GCF_035629615.1 Hyalangium sp.
CCACGCTGTGCCCCAGCACCACGTCCGGCTCGATGCCCCAGGAGCGCCAGAGCGCCGCCAGCGACACCTGGACGGCCAGGAGCATCGCCTGCACCACCTCCACCTCGCCCAGGCGCGAGGCATCGGCGACCAGCTCCTCGAGCAGGGACCAGCCCGCCAGTGGGCGGAAGATCCGATCGCACTCCTCCAGCTTCGCCCGGAAGACCGGAGCGGAGGCCAGCAGCCGGCGCCCCATGCCCGCCCACTGTGAGCCATGCCCGGGGAACACGAAGACCGCCGCCGGACGCGCCCCCACGGGCTTGCCACCCGCCGCCTCACGGATGCGCGCGGTGAGCTTCTCGAAGAGCTCCTGCGGCGAGCTCGCCACGAGCGCGGCCCGGTACGGCCCACGCGACAGGTGGAGCCCGGCGGCTTTGCACAGCGCCTGCAGCTCCTCGCGCTGCTGGAGCCCCGCAGCCACGGGCATCAGCTCGAGCACCCGCCGCTGCAACGCCGCGCCGCTCTCGGCCGCCAGCGGCAGCAGGCTCGCCGCGCTGGAGGGCCCCGCCTCGAGCACGACGTGGCAGTTCGTCCCGCCAAAGCCAAAGGAGCTGACGCCCGCAACGGGCGGCTCACCGGTCGAAGGCCACGGCGTCAGCTCTCGCACCACCTGCAGCCGCAGCGCGTCGAAGTCGATGTGCGGGTTCCCCGACTCGAAGTGCAGGCTGCGAGGGATGGCGCGGTGCTGGAGCGCCAGCGCCACCTTGGCCAGCCCAGCGATGCCTGCCGCGGCCTCCAGGTGGCCCAGGTTCGTCTTCACCGAGCCGATCCGCAGCGGCCGGTCCACGCCGCGCCCCTGGCCCAGCACGGCGCCCAGCGCGCCCGCCTCGATCGGATCGCCCAGCGCGGTGCCAGGGCCGTGCGTCTCCACGTAGTGGACCCGATCCGGGCGGACCCGCGCGCGCGCGTAGGCCTGCTGCAGCACGGCCTCCTGGGCCTTCGGGTTGGGGGCCGTCAGACCGTTGGAGAAGCCGTCATTGTTGACCGCGCTGCCGCGCACCACGCAGTAGATGCGATCCCCATCGATCAGCGCGCGAGAGAGCCGCTTGAGCACGGCGATCCCGCCGCCCTCGCTGCGCACATAGCCATTGGCGCGCGCATCGAAGGCCTTGCAGCGCCCGTCGGGGGACATGGCGCCGAACTTCGACATGGCCACCGTGCTGAGCGGAGACAGCACCAGGCTGATCCCGCCCGCCAGGGCCAGCGTCGACTCACCGCTGCGCAGGCTCTGGCACGCCAGGTGGAGCGACACGAGGGAAGAAGAGCACGCCGTGTTCACCACCATGCTGGGCCCCTGGAGCCCGAGCGCGTAGGACACACGTCCGGCCAGGATGCTCGTGTCATGTCCCGTGGCCGTGTACAGATCATACTGGGGCGCCGCGGCCAGACGGGCGTAGTCGCTCCACATGGTGCCCACGAACACGCCGGTGAGCGAGTCGCGCAGCGAGGCGGGGATGACATGGGCGTCCTCGAGCCCCTCCCACGCCAGCTCCAGCATCAGCCGCTGCTGCGGATCCATCTGGGCCGCCTCGCGGGGCGAGATCCCAAAGAAGAGCGGATCGAACTGATCCACCCCCTGCAGGAAGCCACCCCAGCGGGTGCTCATCTTCCCGGGCTCTGCCGAATCGGCGCTGTAGTGACGCGCGAGGCTCCAGCGCTCCGGGGGGACTTCGGAGATGGCGTCCACGCCCTCGCGCAGCAGCGACCAATAGCGCAGCGGCGAGGTGGCGCCGCCGGGGAACCGGCAGGCCAACCCGACGATGGCGATGGGCTCGTCCAGAACCGCCTGAGCGCCGGCCACCCCCGCCGCGGGCGCGGAGCCAGGCGCCGAGACCCCTCGCGTCTCGCCGCGCGCCAAGTGCTCCGTCAGCATCTGCAGCGTGGGCTGCTCCCACATCAGCGTGGGTCCGAGGGGACGCCCCAAGAACGCCGACAGCCGGGACACCAGCGCGGTCGCCCGCGCCGAGTCCAGCCCATAGCTGCGGAACCGCTCGGTGGCGTCAATCGCATCGGCGGGGATCCCTAGCGCTCGGGACAGCTCGCCGCGCAGCCATGCTTCGATGGTGGCAGCCGGGCGTCGGCCGTCCCCACTCGCGTTCACGGAGGAGTCAGAAACCGGGTTCGTCATACGAACAGATCCGCGTCCCGCGCCAGATCCTGCACCACGGCGCGCAGCAGGTTTTCCTTCTGAGGCTTCAAGAAGAGGTGGCCCCCGCTCACCCGGCGCAGCGTGAAGTCGCCGTGGGTGTGTCGGAACCAGAGAGACATCTCCTCGGCGCTGACGAAGGGATCCGCGTGCCCGGCAAAGGCAGAGATCGGGCAGTCGAGCGGCTTGGAGTCCACGTAGGTATACCGGGAAATGAGGGACAGGTCCTTCTGGAGCGTGGGCAGCAGGAGCTCCAGCAGCCCCGGCTCCTTGAGCAGCGCCTCGGGGATGATCCCCATGTCCCGGAGGCGGATCCGATCCTCCTCTGACGTCCCGGCGCGCGAGGCGCAGCCCATCATGTCCTTCAGCGTGGCAGGGCACGGGCGGTGAGGCGCGTACATCGCCGCGACGAAGAGCCGCACCGGCTGCACCCCGAGCCGGAGCCGCAGCCGCCGCGCGAGCTCGAAGCTGACGAAGGCCCCCATGCTGGCGCCGAAGATCGCGAAGGGCTTGTCCAGCACCGGCGCCACCGCGCGCTCGAGCTCATCGAGCAGCGCCCCCATGTCGCCGAAGGACACTTCGTCCAGGCGCTCCTCGCGGCCCGGAAGCTGGACAGGGCAGATCTCCAGCTCCGCGGGCGCGCTGGCGCTCCAGCCATGGTAGGCCAGCGTCCCCGCGCCGCCGAACGGGAAGCAGAGCAGGCGCACCCGGGCCTCCGCGCCACGAGCATTCAACCGGGGGATCCAGCGCGAGGGGCCTGGCACGGTCTCCACGAGCTCCGAGCGCGGAGCGGCCGGAGCCGGGAGAGGAGCCACCTGAGCAAGCGGAGCGGCCTTGACCCGCTCGGCCAGCACCTCCGCCAGCCGCTGGGGGCTCGGCCCCTCCAGCAACTCGCCCATGGATGCTTCCAGCCCCAGATCCTCGGCGACCCACGTCTTGAGCTGGGAGAACAGGAGCGAGTCGAAGCCCATCTGCCGCAGTGGCAGGCTGGCATCCACCTCGGACAGAGGGATGCCCACGCCCGACGCGACCAGATCGATCAGGTACGCCTCGATGAGGCCCTGGCGCTCCGCGGCTGGCGCTGCTTCCAGGCGGACTCGGGAGAGCGATGACTCCCGCCTCTTGCGGCTCGAGCCCGCACGCTCCATGGCTGCTCGCAGCGCCGCGCGCGTCACCGGCATCGCGCGGATGCCCTCATAAGCCGCCAGCACCTGCCCGCTCCCATCGAGGATGCGCATGTCCGCCACCACGCCGGCCTCGAGAGAGCCGCCCGGACGCATCGTCACGTGTCCGTAGCGTGGGCCCGCCGCCAGCCCCACCCGGGCCCAGGAGCGCTCCAGGCCGACGCCCAGGTAGACGCGCCCGTCCGTCCCGGCGCCGGGCACCTGGGGCACCAGCATCTTCACTGCCTGGCTCACCGCCTCCACCACGCAGGCCTCGCCGAGCACCTGATTCACGGCGAGGGAGACCTGTTCTCCCCCGCTGAGCGGCTCGAGCTCGGGGAAGCCGGCCTCCACCAACAGCTCTCCCTGGCCCAGCCACACCTGGCGCAGACACTGGAAGCTCGGGCCGAAGGTCTGCTCCCCCTCTGTCCACTGCGTGCGATAGAAGTCCTCGCCCGTCAGGTTGCGCGGACAGCGGAGCCTCACATCCTCCAAGCCCACGGGCGCGGTGAGGGCCGAGTCTGCGCCCTCCTCCAGGAAGCGCAGCGCACCTTCAGAGTGGAGCTTCCCCTCCGCGCCGGCCTGAGAGTCCCGGCTCCGTACCTCGAACCGGATCGGCTCCCGCGGCGAGTCCCGCCGGAGCACCACGCGCACCGGCACGGCCTCTCCCTCCGCGAGGACGAGCGGCTCGGCGAATGACAGCTTCTCGAACGAGACGCGGCTGCCCACGCCGAAGGCCGCGGCGGCCGACGTCATCACCAGGGTGTTCTGGACGATGCCAGACACCACGATGTGCCCGAAGACACGGAAGTCACGCAGCACGGACATCCGCTCTGGCGCCAGCTCCGTCTCGAACGCGATGGCGCCCGGCTCCTCCACGCGAGTGCCGACGAGCGGATGGCCCTCGGCGGTGGCACGCTTGCGCTGAGCGGACGGCGCGGACACTCCTCCCCACGGGCCGAACCAGTGGTGCTTGCGCTGGAACGGATAGGTGGGCAGCAGCAGCTTGCGGCGCGGGAAGGGGCGATCCAGGCCCTTCCAGTCCGCCTCGACGCCGTGGACGTACAGCTCCGCCAGGCTCGTGAGGATCGTCTTCGTGTCGTCGTGCCCTGCGCTGAGCGAGGCCAGCCAGGTGGCGGCCTCATCCGTGACGCTCTCGCGCCCCATCCCCACCAGCGTGGGCTTGGGGCCGATCTCCAGGAAGAGCTCGGCTCCCTGGGCACGGGCTGCCTGGATGGCCTCGGCGAAGCGCACCGGCTCACGGAGCTGGCGCCGCCAGTAGGACGCCTGGGACAACGTGGCCGCGTCCACCAGCTTCCCGGTGAGGCCAGAGACGAAGCGAAGCTTCGGTGGCGCGAAGGTGAAGCCCCCCGCGAGCCGCTCGAAGGGCTCGAGGATCGGCTCCATCAGGTGCGAGTGGAACGCGTGGGACACCGGGAGCCGCTTCGCCTTGGTGCCGCGCGTGGCGAGCATCTCCACCGCGCCGGCGACGGCCTCCTCTGTCCCGGAGACCACCGTGTGCGCCGGACCATTGAGCGCCGCGATGTCCAGGGCGCCCCGGTACCGGGAGAGCACGTCCTCCAGGGCCCCCACGCCCGCGGCGATCACCGCCATGGCGCCTCGCCGCTGCAGCCCCTGCATCATCCTCCCTCGCTCGGCGGCGAGCCGGAGTCCCTCCTCCAGGCTGAGCACGCCGGCCACGTGCGCGGCGGCGATCTCACCCACGCTGTGCCCCAGCACCACGTCCGGGGTGATGCCCCAGGAGCGCCACAGCTCCGCCAGCGCCACCTCCAGCGCGAACAGCGCTGGCTGGGTGTACGCCGTCTCGTCCAGCGGGCCGCGAGACTCCAGCGAGGCTCCCTCGGGGAACATCACCGACAGCAGCGGGCGCTCCAGGTGGCGAGAGAGCAGCTCGGCGCAGCGATCCAGCACAGAGCGGAAGACAGGCTCGGTCTCGTACAGCCCGTGCCCCATGCCCGCGTACTGCGA
>NZ_DASPHO010000439.1:0-20975 GCF_035629615.1 Hyalangium sp.
GGCCCGGGCGCCACCGGCCTCGAACGAGGACTGGCCGTTCAGGAGGTTCTGCGTCGGCTTGTCCACCTGCCCCTGCGCCTGGGTGTCCACTCGCGGCTGGCGGGTCTCGGCGTTCGGGCGCTGCGCAGCGGCAGGCTCACGGCGGACCGGCGGGGGAGGACGGGGGGTGGTGGCGCGCGTGGAAGAGGTCGTAGTCATGGGGAAAGTCTCTTATGTAGGAGCACCGCGGGCCGGCGCTGTTTCTTACATTGTCGTAGGACGGGGTAGGGAGTTGCCTCCCCATGCTGATTTTTTAAGAAAAAGGATCAGCAGGGCTAACCGACCAGGTCCTTGAGCCCCTTCAAGACGCGCTGCGCCAAACCGCCAGGCCCGGTGGCCGTGGGCCGGTGGACGGACACGGCGAGCTGGCCGAAGCCCTTGCCTCGCTTCTCGTCGTACATGTTGCGG
This sequence comes from Hyalangium sp., assembly GCF_035629615.1. Lineage (GTDB taxonomy): Bacteria > Myxococcota > Myxococcia > Myxococcales > Myxococcaceae > Hyalangium. Next base: position 448 of record NZ_DASPHO010000439.1, read on the forward strand.
ATGCAGACGGCGAAGTGCTGGCGGCCCGGGCCTCCGCTGCTGTCCAGCGTCAGGCCGGTGGCGGCCAGGGGGACGCGGAGCTCGCTCTGGCCCTTGAGGTCCAGGGAGAAGCGCTTCACCTGCCCGCCTCCATGCACCCAGGAGAGCGCATCCGGCAGGAAGACGTGGACGAGATCCCCGGCCTGGTAGCCGCTCTCCAAGGTGATGACCAGCTCCACCGAGTCGCCCGGAGCCAGGGTGTCGGCCGCGCGGCCGTTGCGCAGCAGGGCCACCTTGGCCTTCACGCCCTCGTCCATCGCCGTGTAGTCCTCTTCCACCAGGCGGTTGACTTGCACCTGGACATGGCCCTCCACGGCCTCCACCTGGCGGAGGCCCGTGCGGGAGACGGCCTCGGCGAGCGTCGTCTCCTGCCCGTCCACGCGCATCCTCCCCTGGGGCCCCACCACCACCCGGGCGTTGCGCAGGGCCGCCAGCAGGGTGATGGCGGCCACCGAGTCCAGCGTGGAGTAGAGGTTGCCGTTCTCCTGGATGGCTCCCAGCACGGTGTTGGCCAGGTTCAGCCCGTGGGGCAGGTGCTCTCCCCCGGCTTCGATCAGGGCCGCCGCCCCGAAGGCCGTCTCGGCGCGGATCATCGCCGGCGTGCGGTGGTACGTCTCCGAGGACATCGCCGGCAGCTCGAACTTGAGGATGGCCTTGAGCTGCTTCTCCCACGGCTCGATGCGCTCCCGGATGAAGGCCGCCATGCGCTCGCGGTCCTGGACGAACTTCGAGAAGCGGCCATAGGCCTCCCGCGCCGACTTGGGCGACGCGGGGGAGGGATCGATGCCATGGGCCTTGGCCGCATCCCGCGCCATCTCCAGGCAGCGGTCCACGGACTTCTCCAGCTCCTTGTCCATGGGGAAGGCCTTCACCATGTCCATCTGCAGCAGGTTGAGGGTGGCTCCGGGGGAGTACGTGAAGACCTGGGGTGGATACTCCGGCCAGCCCTTGAAGCCCTTCCCGGGCAGATACATGGACTCCTCGCGGGCGATGCAGGCCCGCATGTGAGCCGCCGCCGAGCGCTTCGTGTCATCGTCCTTGGCCGTCAGCCACGCAGCCGTGGCCGCCAGCAGCACGGCGCTCGTCTGCTCACAGCAGGCGTGCGCGTAGGAGCGCAGGCCCCCGACCATCCGATCAAAAGTCTGATCCAGGGAGGGCAGGACCTTGAGGGCCAGGCCTCCCGGCTCCTGATCCAGGTCCACGCGCTCACCGGGCGCCAGCATCCGGAGCGCCTGCTGCAGCCAGATCAGCTTCCCGGGCTCCTCCACCTTGCCCTCGGCGCGATCCACGAGCGTCTCTCCGCGGACCTCGGCCTGGTAGCGGCCGGCCTGGGCGGGGAAGCGCACCACCTGGCCGGGTGCGGTGAGGGTCAGCTGCTCGCCGCTCTCATTGGTGCAGAACAGCTGCACGGGCTTGCCCTCTCGCCGGACGGTGACCGTGGCCTCGCCCGAGGCCACCCGGACGTGCAGCACGCCCTCGGCGTGGTCTCCCGCGGCCACGAAGCGGGGCAGCACCAGCTCGCCGAAGACCTCCTTCGTCACCAGGAGCTCCGCGCTGGCCACCGCCCAGTCCTCGCGCGTCACCGAGAAGACCTCCACGGCCAGGGAGCCCATCCCATCTCCCAGCTTCACCGGGACCGTCGCCTTGCCTGCTCCGTCCAGCCGCACCACCCGTGCCAGCATCACGTCCGGGAAGGAGCTCCGGACCGGTCCCTCCGCCGGTTTCTGCTCCTGCTCTTTCGCCGGGGCCGCCTCTCGGGTGCGGAGGGACGCGCGATCCACCTGCATCGAGGCCATCGGCGCGCTGGGCATCCTCATCGGGCTTGGGACAGCCCTGGGCATCGGAATCCCTGCCGCCGCTCCCATCGGCATGGCCATCCCCGGTGCCGGCATGGGTGGGAGGGGCCGCGGGAGCAGGTGATCCAGCGTCCGCTGGTAGGAACTGTTGGTGACGCTCTTCAGTCCATGCTCGAGCTGCCGGCGCAAAGACGCCGCGGTCGCGGACTGGGGCGTGTCAGCCACCTGCAGCCGCTGGTCCTTGACGAGCACGAAGGCGCTGGCACCCGGGGAGCCCTGAAGCACCACCTCCACCTCTTCACCGGGGCCCGCGACCTTGGGGACCTTCACCTGCACCTGCTTCCCAGGAAGGACGATGGCGGCCCTCCCTTCCCAGGACTGGCCCAGGTAAGAGAGGCCCGCGAGCACCAGCGACCAGGTGCCGGCCCCGGGGAGGTCCAGCGTCGTGCCTGCATCGGTGGGTCCGCCGGACAGCTCCTGGAAGGAGCCCCGGTGCACATCCACCACCACCACGCGCCAGGCCTCGACGTCGGCCCGGAAGCGCACCCGGGCCTTTCCGGCCTCCTCGATCAGCTGGAGGGGGGTGCTCTTGTTCTCGCCGCCGGAGCCGATCCACAGCCCTCGCCGCTCGGTTGCATCCTGGAAGGGAACCAGTCGGGCCACCGTCCGAGTGCCCCACGCGGAGAGCTCCACCTCCTCGCGCTCCTCCTGGCGCGAGCCGGGGAGGGGCAGGGTGGCCGTCTTCAGCGCATCGCGGGTGGCCTGCACCTGCAGCGCGAAGGGGCCCGCTCCGGAGAGCGCGACCGAGCCCTCGAGCCGCCCCGCGGCATCGGCCTCCAGCGTCAAGGCGGCCTTGTGGGCGGGCGGGTTGCTGCCCAGGTCCACCAGCGTCACCTTCACCGAGCCGACCAGCGGAGCCCCATAGGTCTCCAGCAGCGCGGAGAAGTGCAGCGTCTCCGAGCCCCGGCTGCCCTCGATGCGCACCTGATCCAGCCGGCCCGTCAGCGGCGCGAGCTTGTAGGCCGCGACGGTGAAGGAAGCCTTCGAGGCTCCCAGCTCCACAGAGTAGGAGCCGGCCACAGGGTCTCTCAGCTCGAACAGGCCTAGGCCGTTCTCATCCAGGTCCACCTGGACTTTCGTCAGCTCCGCCCCGTTGAGCTGGATCCGCAGCGACACCGCGCCGCTGGCCCGGGGCGCGTACACCACCGCCCGCACCGTGTCGTCGCCTTCGCGGTACAGCATCTTGTCGGTGATGACCGCCACGAGCTCGGGGAAGCCGAAGCCCTCCGGCTGGATCTTCACCGGGTTGTCCGCCTGGCCGAGGGTGCCTGGGCTGCCCAGGAAGATTACCTGCTGCGCTGGCGCCGCCGACTTACCCACGTGGAAGGCAAACGCCTGGCCCACCACCCAGTCGGCGAACCCGTCGCGGCGGGTATTGGAGTCAAAGGACAGGGTACAGAAGGAGTGGCGCAAGGAGGCAGGCATCGGAGGCTCCGGGAGAAGTCCCGAGAATACACAAGGAGCCTGCCTGCCGGTGGGGGACGGGTCACAAACCGGGGCACCTTCGCCTGCCCTGGCGACGAAGTCACCCTGCGCTGGGACGGACACGCAGCCCAACCGCTGCATGGCCTTCACGGGAACCACGCTGATCGATGACACGGAGGCGCGGCTCATTGAGCACCAGGATCACCTCTTTGACTGGCTGGACAACACCCAGCGGAGGGTCCGGTGGCGCGTCTACCATGACGGGCCGCCCTTCTTCCTGCTGTTCGGGAGGTTCAAGGAGCTGGTGGGGATGAAGTACCGCCCCATCAGCGAGCTCGCGCACGACATCCAACACGAGCCCGCGGACCAGGCACCGGAGGTCCTCTTCATCGAGCCGCGCTACTTCGACTACTTCTGGTCGGACGCGCCGCCCAACTGCAACCATCCGCTCGGACGCGTCTGCGATGGGGAGAGCTTCCTGCACCGGGTGTACACGGCGCTCACGAGCAACCCGGAGAAGTGGGCGCGGACGCTCTTCATCCTCACCTACGACGAGCACGGCGGCTTCTTCGATCATGTGCCGCCGCTGCCCATCGACAACCTCGTGCCTCCGCGGGCGAAGTATTCGGAGCGGTTCACGACGACCGGGCCGCGGGTTCCTGGGCTGCTCATCTCCCCCTGGGTGAAGCCGGGGAGCGTCTTCCACGGCCACCTCGACCACACGTCGATCCTGCAGCTGCTCGCGGAGAAGTTCGGGTCAGGCCCGGAGGGCTACTCGGCCTCGGTCACGCATCGGCGGAACCAGGAACAGGGCATCCGGAGCGTGTCCGAAGCGCTCGCCGACGCGCCGGCCCTCCGGCCCATTCCCACCTGCGCGCTACGGGCGTGTCCTCCCATGTCCTCGATGAAGCGACAGCCCAAGGCTCCCAACGAGCGCGCCTTCCAGCAGGCAGCCCTGGAGCTCCTGAACCACGAGGGGCTCATCGCGACAGGGTCGAAGTACCCTGACCTGATCGGGGCGCCTCTCACGCCCGCTCCCTGACGGGGAAGGTCGGCCACCTTCTTCCATGCGAGGGAAGCGCTGACTCCAGCGGCGCTGTCCTGCTCCCGCACGACGACCTCGAGCATGTTTCCGTCAGCACCCTCCTGCTTTGAGGGACGCGCCTCGGCTCGATGGAGACGGTCAGCCCAGCAGGCTGGGCTCGTGCGCGTGGAGCCATGGGATGTCCTCACGGCCCGAGCCGCGGTGCAGATCGAACAGCAGGATGCGCGGCTCCGGGTAGCTCTCCAGGTAGAACTTCACCTTCAGGTGCCACTCGTGCGCGGTGACGTTGCGCAGCGAGGCCACCACCACGTTGCGCTGAGAGAAGTGGTGGCTCACCTGAGCGCTGTACACGCCGCGCTCGCCCAGCGTCACCATGCGCGTGAGACGCCGGTACACCGCCTCCGCCATCCAGCTGAAGGGCTGGTAGGAGACTGGAGACGCCACCACGTGGGGAATGGAGGGGCGCGCCGCATGCGCTGGATCCGACGAGTACAGCGTCGAGTACCCAGGCGTGTGGATGTCTCCCGCAAGCACCACCACGCTCAGCGGCCGCTGACCCGGAGGCGGGTTCTGCAGGCCGAAGAGGAAGCCCAGCAGCTGATCCGCCTGACGCTGGTTCGGCTCGGCGCCCCAGCTGTCGTTCAGGTCATCCCGCAGATCGCCGATGTTCTTGTGGAAGCTGCTCGCCATGCTCCGCAGGCCCGCGTAGCGGATGGAGCCCATCCACGAGACGGCCTGGAGCACGTAGGGCCAGCCGCTCCGCATCAGCGCCTCCAGACCATGGTGCCCGTGGGAGAACACGACGCTGCTGCAGAAGAAGAGCACGTCCAGGTTCTCGCGCTCCGAGGCCACCCACCGCTCCACCGCGGCGAGCTGGGCCTCCGTCCAGATGCGCCCCTGGCGCACGTTGCGGTGGCTGCGCAGATCCGGCAGCACGAAGCCCGCACGCCCCACGCGGAAGCACGTGTCGAAGCCCTCCTGGAACCCCGGCGACAGCGGCGGTGGGTTGCGCGAGGCCTGCATGTGCTGGAAGGCCGTTCGCGCCGACATGAACAGCCCCTTCCACGACGCCTTGATGACATCCGACTGCTCGCCCTCGAAGGAGTCCTCCCGCGAGCCCCAGCCATCCGTGATGTCGTGGTCGTCCCACATCAGGTAGGCCGGCAGCTGGCAGAGCACGCGGCGGTAGCGCGGATCGCTCCAGTACTTGCGATAGATGCCCAGGTACAGCTTCACGCGCTTGAGGGGATCTTCCTCCCGGAGCGCCTTGCGCTCGACATCGTCCGCGTAGATCTGATCCCCGATGAGCAGGGCAAACCGGACGTTCTTGTTGTGCGCGATGATGTCCGGCATCTGCGCCCAGACGGCGAAGCCGTTCGCACGGTCGCGGACCGCTGTCTCCGGGTTGTGGCAGCTCATCACCAGGAAATCGAGCTGCTGATCGAAGCCGCCGCGGGGCAGGGTACGGAAGCACGTGTCCTCGGGCGTCAGGCCCTGGAGGTCGAGCGGCGCGAGCCCCGACTCATCCCACGACAGCTTGTAGACGTAGTGGGTGTCCGGCTCCAGCCCCGAGACGGTGATCACGCCCACGCCACAGTCCGCCTCGGAGACGACGAGCTGCAGCCGCTGCACGGCCAGGGTGTTGGGACGGCCCGGGTGGATCGTAACGTGGATCGTGCGTCGCTCGCCGGGGCTCAGGTCCGCCACGTGCAGCCAGATGCGGGTCTCGGTCTCGGTGGTATGGCCGATGAATGGACCCAACAGCCGACAGTTCCGGTCGAAGTGGAAGGCCATGGGAAGCGGGAGACTAGCCCGCCTCCCTCCTATTCCTGAATGCTGATGATGACGGGAACCCGCGCCGCGGAGTCGTCCGGGTCTCCCAGCGCGACCTGGACCTGCTGGAACTTCGAGTTGTCGAAGACGCGCGTGTGGATCTCCTCCAGCGCCGCCAGGGTGCACCAGCGGGGCTTGGGGATCGCCTTCTGGGCCTTCTTGATGATGCGCTTGGAGTCCACGCGCTGGCTCGGGCCCGTGGCGACGAAGAGCTGGCCAATCCGGTAGCGCTGCCCAAGGCGCACCGCGAGCTGGGCCCGGGGAGAGGGGGCACCCGCGCCCATGTCCTCCTGGGACGTCACGTGGGCCTTGAGCCATCCGAGCTGGTAGAGCCGCTGATCCAGCACCTCCGCCAGCCCCTGATGGCACCGGGCGCGGTTCTCTCCTTGGGCCACGGGCGCCGGCAGGCCCGCGAGCACGCACTCACGGAGCTCGACGCGCATCTCCTCGAGCCCGGCGACATCCATGGGAGAGAGCAGGGGCGCCTCCGGGGGCCAGCAGCTCGCGAGGCGATCGAGCTCGTTGCTCGACCGGACGCCTCGGCAGGACTGGGAGACGTCCTCCACCGGAGCCCCCGCGTCGTCGAGGCTCTGCCACCAGGCCTGCTCGGGCTTGGGAGAGCTGGCACAGGATGCCAGAAAGAGGCTGACGGAGAGCAGCAGCAGGGTGCGGGTCATGCGTGGGGGCTCGTCCTGTTCATCGGAAGTGGGGCCGGCAGAAGCAGACGGTGCAGCGCCTCTGGCTGTCATAGGAGCAGTCCTGGCCGTTGATGCAGATGGCGTCGCGCCGCGGGCATTGCTCCATGTGTCTTGCCTGCTCCGGTCTTCGCACCTTCACCTTGCGCGGCTTCTGGGGCTTCTCCCAGACATCGATGATCACGGGGACGATCTTGTTCCGGAAGTCAGGCTCACCCGCGTAGACCCGCACCGAGTGGAACTTCTTCATCTGGAAGACGCGCGCGTGGATGTCCGCCAGGGCGCCCGAGGTGTACCAAGAGCCCTCGGGTGCGGCCGCGCGCGCCTTCACGAGGATCCGCTCGGAATCCACGCGCGCGTCCCCTTCGCTCCGCTCCACCCGAAGCACGCCCAGCTGGTAGCGGCTCCGGAGCTGGACGGAGAGCCAGGCCTCGGAGGAGCGGGAGTCACCCATCGCGGGGGAGACCGCCGCCTCCAGCCAGCCCAGCTGGCGCAGCCGTCCCTGGAGCACCTGCGCCGCGCCCTGCGTGCAGGCGGTGCTGTCTCCGCCGCCCATCTCCACCGGCAGGCTCGTGAGCACGCACTCACGCAGCGGCTCGGGCAACGACTCGAGCCCGGCCACGGGAGGACGCGGTGTCTTCTCCGTGGGAACGCAGGTCTCCGAGAAGGAGGTGGCACCCACGAGGCGAGTCCCATCGCACACGAGGCCCGAGGGCTCGGAGTCCAGGAAGGCCTCCAGCGCACCCTCGTCCTCATCGGACGAGGCGCCCTGGGGGGTGGCGCAGGCGCACAGCAGCGAGCAGGTGAGGACGGAGAGGAAGGAGCGCACCACGAGGAGGTGTCTCATCGAAACCCCTGATTCAAGACCGCCCTCGCCGGAGGGTGGAAGATGGATCAGGCCCGGCCGCCGAGCCGAGTATACCTGTTTCCTTCCCCCTCTACCGCGGCGGTTACTCGGTCACGCCGGAGCCAGGGCTCTCACCCGGCTCGGGGTTCTCGGTGCGCCGGGTGCGCCGGCCCCCGCTGCCCACCAGGACGTCCACCCACATGTTGCTGATGCCGAAGTTGCGGTCCGTCGTGGCGAAGTGGTGCGCCATGTGGTGCGAGCGCAGCGCCTTGCCCCACGCCGTGCGGGGCGTGCGGTGGTGCGTGGACCAGTGGATGAAGTCGTAGGCCAGGTAGCCCCAGACGATGCCCAGGAAGTACGGGATCGTCGCCACCGGCTGGCCCACCAGCCACAGCAGTCCGCCGATGATGAGGGCCAGCGGGATGCTCGCGCCCAGCGGCATCACCAGGCGCTGTGCATCATCCGGGTACTTGTGGTGGTAGCCGTGGGTGATGTCATGCAACCGCCGGGTGAACGGGCTGTTGCCCTCCCAGTGGAAGAAGTAGCGGTGGAGGCTGTACTCCATGCCGATCCACGTCAGCAGGCCCAGCGGCACGAAGAGTGCGCTGTACCCCAGCGTCGTCTTCCCCCCGTAGAGCGACCAGGCGAAGAAGCCCAGCGTCAGCGGGATGTAGAAGAGGAACGGCGTCGAAGGGTGGATCCTCGAGCACGCCTCGAGAAAGTCGTTCTCGAACATGCGGCCGGATTGATGGCGGAGGTAGGGACGGCTCATAGCGCACGACCTCTTTAGCAGGGAACTGGCGGGACGCTGCTAGTCCTTTGTCCAGGGGAAGTGTCTCTTCACGTACCCGTGGCACTCGGGGAAATGGTTCGTCCAGAGGGGGAGCTCTCCTGTCCCTTCCTCGCCGCCCAGGCCGCGTTGAAGTCCGCGAGCCCACCCAGCTGCCGGTCATTCAGCGTGGCCTGCCAGCGCGCCTGACGGAGCGCGCGGTAGGCCTCCGTCACCGCTGCGCCTTGCGCCACCATCACCGCCAGCCCCATCAGCGGCCCTCGCCCCACGCCGTGCTCGCAGTGCGCATAGAGCCGGCCTCCGGCCTTCAGCCGCGGCACGGCCCACTCCACGCCCTTCATCAGCTGCTCCACGGAGGGAGGGTACCGGTCCGTCACCGGCAGGTGCAGCAGTTCGAGCCCCAGCGCCGCCAGCGCCGCCGCGTCGTCACAGCGCTCGGCGCGCAGATCGATAACCGCGGTGATGCCCAGCGCCGCCAGCGCCGCGTACTGCGAGCGCACCACCGAGCCGCCCACCCACAGCCACTCGTTCACCTGGGAGACGTTCATTCCGCGCCCCGGCAGCTTCGTCGTCCACTCCACCACGCGCGCCACCGAGCGCAGCACCTGCTTTCGCACCCACCCGCGCAGGCCCGGAACATGGTGCACCTCGCGCAGCAGCGAGACGCTCATGGCACACCCCGGGACATGGCGGGCATACCCCTCACCTCACCCCTCATCCAGCGTGACTTCCATCAGGCCCTTCACATCCGGCTGCCCCGGGCGCTGCAGCACCGCCCGCATGAGGTACGTCACAGGCGAGCCCACCACCGGCCTCACCAGGCTGCCCAGCAACCCGAGATCCTGCACTGGCGCGTTGCGCAGCAGCAGCGAGGTGGAGCGCAGCAAGAGCGTGCCTCCCGCGCCGTTCAGGTCCGCCTCCCAGCCGGCCTTCTTGGAGTCCCCTTCCTGGCGGCGCAGCGAGAAGCGCTCCAGCCCCTGCGGCTCTCCCCCGGCGGGCCAGAGGTAGGCGGGGCTGAAGCCCCCATCGAAGCCCTCGCGCGCCAGCAGCAGCAGGTTGGGAGTGTCCCGGAGCGCCCGGAAGCGCACCCAGCTGCGCGCCAGCTTCGCCGGGGCCACGGTGGAGTGCGAGTGGTCCCCATAGCCCTTGCCGGACAGCTCCAGCAGCGCATTGGACTTGGGCATCCGCAGGCTCACCTTCGCCGCGCTGAAGGGCAGCAGCACCTCGTGGCGGTAGCGCGCGTTGCCGACGATCACCTCCGAGCCTGGCGGCGACTTGGGAGCGGGCGCATCGCTGAAGGTGATGTTCAGCAGCCCGTTGTCCAGCGGCAGGGAGATGAAGGTGCCCGAGCCCGCGTGCAGCGTGCAGGGCCCCATCTTGAGTGTGGAGGTGGCCGCGTCGTAGCCCCACTCGTCCGAGTCCACCTTCACCTGCGGCGCCCACGTCTTCTGGCCCGGGCGCACCACCGTGGCCCGGCAGATGCCGTGGCGCGAGCCCGGCCCCAGGTTGGTGATGGAGAACTGGGTGAAGACGAAGGTGCCGTCCTCCAGGTCCACCATGAAGGTGAAGCTCTCCCCGTAGTTGTCATTCGAGGAGGGCAACGGCTCCAGCGCCGCGCTCGCCCCCGCCAGCGAGGGCAGGGTGAGCACGGCCAGCAGCGTCAGCAGTGACAGTCTCTCATGCTGCATGAGGCCGCTCCAGGAGGGCCTCCGGCGGGTCATTGAAGACGTAGTCCCGCTGGAGGGGGAGGTTCCACGCGAAGTACACCGCCCCGCGAGCCAACCACCATCCCAGCGTGTACGCCAATTGCGGGTGCAGGGTGAGCAGCGCCACGCCCCCTGCGTTGAGCAGCGCGCTGGTGGCGCTCACCAGCGTGTAGCGAGCCATCTGCGGCGCCACCGCGCCCTGGCTGCGGAAGGTGATGAGCCGGTTCATGGAGTAGTTCACCACTCCCCCCAGCACGCACCCCAGCGCCGTGGCGGCGACGGGCGAGAAGCTCAGCTTCTCCACCATGCCCAGCACCGACACGAAGTCCACGCCCGTGGCGACGGCTCCCGCCACCGCGTTGAAGCCCAGAATGGCCAGCCCCGAGCGCTTCCGGTTCGGGGGAGGAGGCGGCGCCAGCGCATTCACGAGCGCCCGGAACCGCGAGAGCGCCGTCACGTTGCTCAGGACGGCCACGAAGACGATGCCCACCACCGCCAGCCAGTGCATGGGGTGCTTCTGCTCGGGGAACCAGATGGCCTCGAAGATGGGCGAGAGCGCCACGCCCACGCCCAGGAAGAGCACCCGCTCCAGCCGCTGCATGGCCCCGCCGCGGATGTTGATGCCCAGGCCCTCGCCGCGGGCGCGCACGTACGGCACCAGCGAGGTGCCCAGGAAGGCCACCAGCACCGGCAGCAGCACCCAGTTGTCCCGGTAGTACCAGGCCAGGCCCATGAGCATGGCCGAGTCCACGTACCGGTCCAGCACCGAGTCCAGCGCCGCGCCGGCCGGGTTGGCCTCCTTGCGGATGCGGGCGATGCGCCCGTCCATCACGTCCAGGATGCCGGCCGCCAGGAAGAGCCAGCCGCCCAGCGTGAAGCGCCCGGCCGCCACCGCCACGCCCGAGGACACGCCCAAGAGCCCCGACAGCATGGAGAGCGCGTTGGCCGGCAGCCCCGAGCGGTAGAGCACCTTCCACAGCGGCTGGATGACCCAGAAGAAGTAGTGCCGCAGGAACATGCCCACCAGCACCGTGCTGCCACGGTTCAGCGTCTCCTCGTCCTGAGGCACGCCCTTGATGGCGCAGCGCACCAGGAACAGCAGCAGCCCGAGGATGAAGTAGGCGCACGCCAGCAGTGCTGGAGCCAGCGCCGTCCAGATGCGGGCGGATGGGGAGAGATCTCCCACGATCCAGGCCATGAGGGTGTCAAGCACGACTGTCTCCTTCGGGCATGAGGGGGACGGGTGCGGCGGCCAGAGATTCACGCCGGGCAACGGCGTACTCCACGACCGCACAAGCAACCAGGGCAGCCACCAGGCCCGCCACGACGTCCAAGATGTAATGGTGCTGCAGATAGATCGCAGAGAAAGCGACCAGCGCCGCGAAGCCCGCGGTGCCCACGCGCCAGGCCCAGCCCATCCGCCACGCCTGCCATGTCACCAGGACAGGGTAGGCGACATGCAGCGAGGGCATGGCGCCGAAGACGTTGGGGTTGCGAGCGTAGAAGTTGGCGAAGTAGCGGATGCCCAGCAGCGCGTCGAAGCGCGAGGTGCCGGCGGGGCTCGGTGCGGCCGTGAGGTCCGCGGGACCGGGGCCATACTGCATCACGTACCAGGGCGGCGCCGCGGGGTAGACGACGTAGGTCACCACCCCCATGGCGTTCATCAGCAGGAAGGCCCAGCACATGATCTCGAAGCGAGGGCTCTTGCGGAAGAAGAACAGCAGCGCCAGGGCGAACACCTCGTAGAGGTAGGCCGCGTAGGAGAAGCCGCAGAAGAAGTCGAGCACCGCGTGGGTGCGTGTCTCGAACCAGGCCGGCCAGGTGGTGCCACCCGGGGCGGGGAAGAGCATGCGCTCCAGCTCCCAGAGATCCCCGGTGTGGATCTGCCCGCGCAGGCCCAGCCACAGCCACTGGTTGTCCAGCAGCATGCCGCAGAGCCAGATGGGGAAGCCGCCCCGCAAAAAGCGCCGCGGCGCGGGGCCGGCCCAGGCCAGCCCCACGAGCAGCAGGTCCGCCGCGGCGTGCTCCCACCGCAGCTTCCCCATCACGGTGACGAAGAGCAGGTGGCTCACCCCCGCAAGGGTGATGAGCCACGAGAACCCCTTCGACCCGGTCTTATCGGGCGAGAGGGAGGTCATCCCCGTAGTAGTCGAGGCCGAGGTGGGTGATGGGCTCTTCGCCGGCGACGGCGCGCAGCGTGTTCTTCAGCTTGGTGGTCTGGATGAACAGATCGTGCTCGGGCTGCAGGCCCTCCTGCGCCATGGGGCTCTTGAAGTAGAAGGACATCCACTCCTGGATGCCCTTCCACTCCAGCCGCTTGGCCAGGTCCAGGAACAGGGCGATGTCCAGCACCAGCGGCGCGGCCAGGATGGAGTCCCGGCACAGGAAGTTGATCTTCAGCTGCATGGGGTAGCCCAGCCAGCCGAAGATATCGATGTTGTCCCAGCCCTCCTTCGCGTCGCCGCGCGGCGGGTAGTAGTGGATGGAGACCTTGTGGGTCACCTTCCCGTACAGGTCCGGGTACAGCTCGGGCTGGAGGATGGTGTCCAGCACGCCCGCCTTCGTCACTTCCTTGGCCTTGAAGGCCTGCGGATCATCCAGCACCTCGCCGTCGCGGTTGCCCAGGATGTTGGTGGAGAACCAACCCTGCAGGCCCAGCAGGCGCGCCTTCAGCGCCGGGGCGATGACCGTCTTCATCATCGTCTGGCCGCTCTTCAAGTCCCTGCCCGCCACCGGCACGCCCTCCTTGCGCGCCAGCTCCTGCAGCGCGGGGGTGTCCACCGAGGTGTTCGGCGTGGCGTTGGCGAAGGGCACGCCCTCCTTCAGCGCCGCGTACGCGTACAGCAGCGTGGGGTTGATGGACGCGTCATTCGCGTCCAGCGCCTTCTCCAGCGCCGCCAGCGAGTGCGTGGCCACCGGGGAGCCCGTGTACGTCTCCACCGAGGCGGTGACGATCATCACCGCGCGCTTGGCGCCCAGCTCCTTCTTGAAGTCGCGGATGTCCTGGCGCAGCGCCTCGATGCTGGCGCGGTGCGTCTGGGTGTCCTTGATGTGGTTGGCGGCGATGCGGCGCACGAACTCGGGGTTGTGCACGCCCTTCTTCGGGACGATCTTCTCCAGCGCGGGCCGCACCAGCGCCTGGTGCTCCTTGCTCAGCACGTCCGAGCGCTCGGCCACCTGCGCCGCGTTCTCGCTGATGATGTCCCAGGCGCCAAAGACGACGTCATTGAGGTTCGCTATGGGAACGAGATCCTGGATCCGCACGGTGCGCCCCTCGGTGCGCTTGCCGAGGCGGGCGGTGCCCATCTGGGTGAGAGAACCCACCGGTAGGCCCTTGCCCTGCTTCACCAGCTCGACACCGGCGATCAGCGTGGTGGAGACTGCACCGAGCCCCGGCAGCAACACCGCGAGCTTCCCCTCGGGCTTGGAGACAGCCCTTGCCTTCGTAGTCATGTGTAGGCTTCCTTCGAGATGCAGGCCCCGGCCCGGCGCTGTCCCCTCACGGGGAAACTCTCGGATGCGGATGGTTGATACTCTAAAGCGTTTTGAAGTTCAACGCCGCTCCGTTACCACGATTTCGCGGAATTGCCGCCAGGGCGGCTGCCGATGAAGAAGCCAGCACGCTTGCTCCCTTGAGTAAAACCGAGGTGTCGAAAAGGACGCACCCACCGGGCGGGCTGCGCCGGGTGGGTGCGGGAAGGTAGGGCCCCTGGATGGGGGCCTCAGTGCACCGAGAGGCCCGCGTCCGTGCCCACCTGAACCTTCTCGTTCTCCCCAGGCGTGTACACCTCACCCGTGAGCGCGGCCTTCACGAAGCCGAGCAGCTGCACCATGCGGCCGTTGGGCGTGTCCCAGTACTCGGCCTTCTCTACCTTGACGCACAGCAGCGCTAGCTCGGGATCCTCCAGGCCGTTGGGGAACCAGGCCTTGAGGGTGGGGTTCCACAGCTCACGGGCCTTCTCCTTGTCGAGCACCAGGCGGCAGCGGCCGCTGACGGAGACGTAGCAGTCCTTGGAGGGCTCGGCGTAGGAGAGGTTCACGTGGTGGTCATGCTCCACCTCGTCCACCTTGGCCGAGTGCTCGCGGGTGAAGAACCACAGCTCTCCATCGAAGTCCCGGTTGTGCGTCCACATGGGGCGGCTGCGCAGGCTGCCGTCCGCTTCGATCGTCGTCATCATCGCCACCTTGATGCCCTGGATGAGCTCTCCCAGGTGGATGATGGGATCCTTGCGTGCCTCGTCCGTCTTCTCCGCCTTCTTCTTGGCCATGCAGTGCCTCCCGCGGTGAGGGTATGCAGCGGTGCGCGGGGAGGACACCTGGCGGGTGGAGGGCGCTCTCCCGGGCGTCTGCCGGGCGGGCGAGCACTCAGAGGCTCAGGTGCTTCACCATCTTGGCCCGTGTCTTCTCGTCCGGCAGGCGGCCGAAGCCGGCCTTGAGGTTGTCGTCGAGGTGCTTGGGGTTGCTGGTAGCGGGGATGGGGCAGGTGACGGCGGGGTGCCCGAGGATGAACTTGAGGAAGAACTGGGCCCAGCTGGCGCAGTCGAATTCAGCGGCCCACCCGGGCAGCGGCTTGCCGCGGACTTTCTGGAAGAGCCCGCCCTGCTCGAAGGGGCTCATCACCAGCACAGCCACGCCCTGATCCGCACAGGCGGGCAGCAGCCGCGTGTCCGCCTCCCGCTGGACGATGGAGTAGGGCAGCTGCACGAAGTCGATCGCCTCTTGGCGGATGAGCTTCTCCAGCGTCTCGAAGGAGGAGGGCTGGTAGTGCGTGACGCCGATGTAGCGGATGCGCCCGGACTCCTGCCACTCGCGCAGGGTGGCCAGGTGGGTTTTTACGTCCACCAGGTTGTGCACCTGCATCAGGTCCATGCGCCCGCGGCCCATGCGCTGGATGGAGGTGCGCATCTGCTGCTCGCCTTCGGCGCGGCCCATGGTCCAGACTTTTGAGGCGAGGAAGGGCGTGCGGGCCTGGCCGAGCTCTTCCAGCAGATCGCCCACCACCAGCTCCGCGCGATCATACATGGGCGAGGAGTCGATGACGCGGCCGCCCCGCTCGAGGAAGCGCTTGAGCACGTCGCGCAGCGGGGCCCGCTCCTTCGCGTCTTTGCCCACGTTGAACGTCTGCCACGTGCCGAGACCGATGACGGGGAGCTGCTCGCCCGTGCGAGGGATGGGGCGGGTGAGCATGGTGCGTTTCTCAGCGGGTGCGGGGGTCTGGGCGGGGGCTCTCTGTGCAGGGCCCTGTGAAGGGCCGGCGCCCAGCAGGAGCGTGCTCCCGAGCCCCGCGGCGAGGACTTCCCGGCGAGAGAGCCTCGAGCGCTCTGAGGCGTCGTCCGTGCTTCCGCGCTGGATCCGTCCGTCGTGGTTGCGCTCGTCATCCATGGGCGACAGCGTACCTTCTCTGGCCGACGAACTCCCCCCCCAGACTGCTTCAAGGGTTCGCTCGAAACATTAGATTCCGAGTAGCCTGGACTAGGCCCTCGCCCTCTCGTGGAATCCACCATGCCGCCTCGCCCTCCACACGAACGACACGTGCCCTCCTCCGCCATCTCCAGCTTCATCGAGCCTGAGCGAGTCGAGGCGCTGCTGGCTCCATGGCTCCCGGATGCACAGGACCGCGCCTTCGTGGTGCGCTGCATGCTCGGGGAGGGCCCCGCCCATCACCGTGGGGCGAACTACGTGCTGCTCACCCTGCTGGGACGCGTGCTCGAGCACCTGCCCCCCCTGGACTCCGTGCCTGCTCCCATGGGCGAGCCGATCGAGGTGCCCATGAGGCTGCCACCCCACCTGGCCAAGGCTTCCGAGCCGAAGAGCTACCCCTTGAGGCTGCCCTCGCAGCCGCTCGAGCAGCTCGCGCCGCGAGGCTCTCGCCCGTTCGAGGCCATGGTGGACTGCCTCACGGACGGGCCCCCACAGCACGCCCTGTCAAACGTGGCCATGGTGACGCTCCTCACGGAGATCCTCTCCCGGCTCGAGCGAGGAGGGCGCACGTGACGGCGCTGCCCGAGGGGCTCGAGCAGTCCTTCACCGTGGCGGCCGGGGAGCTGGGGATGGCCTGCGCGGCGTGGCTGTTCGTCGAGAATGTCGCGCGCGAGGCGGGTGACGCCGGGGTGGGGGCGCTGCGCGATGCGCTGGGCCGCCCGTTCCCGGTGCTGGATGCAGTGGCCGCGCAGTGGCTTGCGGGGGCTCGGGCGCTCAACACCGATCCTTCGCGCCTCCTGGCCGCGGTCGAGGGCAGCGCCGGCCTGGTGGTGGTGGGGCTGGAGGCCTTCTTCCTGGATGTGCTGGTGGCCCGCCTTCCCCCTGACACCCGGTGCGCGCTCCTGTGTCACTCCCCCTTCGACGTGGACTGGGAGCGGGTGCTGTCCAACTACGGTGGGCGGGTGGAGCCCGTCAACCTGGAGAGCTTTCAGGCCTGGGCTGGGCCCCGGAGCGTGCTGCTGACGTTCGCCTATGGGGTGGGAGGCCACTCCGCCAACGTGCTGCCCGCCTGGGTGCGCGCCACGGGCGAAGACGTGCGTACGCAGTTCCGCGCACTGATGGCCTGGGACGTCCTTCCCGCCCCCATGTTCGTCTACCCCCGGTGGCTCGTCGAAGTCGACGCGGCCTCCTTCACCCACCTGTTCCAAGCATGAGCGCACCCGAGGCCCTCCTCGCTTTCATCCTCCTGGCGAGCTTGCTGCTCCAGGCGGCTCTGCCCTCGCGGCGGCTCGTGGTGGTGACGACGGGAGCGGCCCTTGCGGCGCTCGCCTCAGCGTTGCTGGGGACGGCCACCGCCCCGCAGCTGCTGGCGGACGTGCCCTGGGATGTCATCGTCATCCTCGTGAGCCTGGGCCTGCTGACGCAGCTGTTCGTCGAGTCCCGCGTGTTCGGCGTGCTCGCGGTGTGGGCCACGCGCTGGAGCCAGGCCCAGCCACGCCGGGTGCTGGTCCTGTTCGCCGTGGGCATGTACGTGGTGAGCGGGCTGGTGAACAACCTCACCGCGCTGCTGCTGGTGCTGCCCATCCTCCTCATCCTCTTCAAGCTGCTGGGTGTGCGGCAGCGCTACGTCTCGTGGACGCTGGCCCTGGTGCTCGTGGCCTGCAACCTCGGAGGCGCGGCCACGCCCATTGGAGACTTCCCCGCAATCCTCCTGCTGGGACGCGGTGCCATGAGCTTCGAGATGTACCTGGTGCGCGCGCTGCCCACCACGCTCGTAGCCCTCATTGTGCTGCTGGTGCTGGTGATGATGGGGGTGCGGCCGGAGCGGCAACTCCAGCAGCACCCCATCTCGGCCCGGCTGACGCTGGCCACCATGGGCGCGCTGTACCGCAACGTGCGGGTGGAGAAGGGCAAGCTCCTGCCGGCAGCCGGGTGGCTCGGCGTCATGCTGATAGCGTGGGTGGTGGTGCCGCTGGAGAGCGGAGTGACAGCGGATCTGGTGGCGTGGCTCGGAGCCGCGGGTGCCCTGGTCATGGTGGGCACGTTGGGGGAGCGGATCATCCGCGCCCACGTGGACGTGGAGGCGACGTTCTTCCTGCTGTCGCTCTTCGTGATGGTGGGGGCGGTAAAGCGCAGCGGGCTCTTCACCCATGTGGCGAGCTGGCTCCAGGGCCTGCCCATCCCTCCGCTGGCGCAGCTCTGCGTCTTCCTGGTAGCCGCGGGGCTGCTCACCGGCCTCTTCTCCGCCGGGCCGAGCATGGCTGCGTTGCTCGAGGTGGCCGAGCGGCTCGCAGTGCAGCACCCACCCGAGGCCGTCTACGTGGGGCTGGCGCTGTCGGTGTGCGCGGGCAGCTCGCTCTTCCTGACGGCGGCCACCGCCGGGCCGCTCGCGCAGGCCCTCACCGAGCGCGCGGATCTGCGCGACCCTGACGGAGCCGTCATCCGCTTCGGCTTCCTGGAGTTCCTCCCCGCGGGGCTGATGAGCTTCTGCGTCATCCAGTGTGTGGCCCTGGCCTGGGGCACCTGGGCCTCCTTGTAAACGCCCGGCACGACCCAAGAGAGTGGGTTGGTGCCAGGTCACCTATGCGGTAGGGTTCGCTCAGCTCCCAGCCTCTTCCGGAGGAGAAAGCTTGAGCGATGCCCTGGTGACCTTCATTGATCCTCATGTCCCCGCTCTTGGCTCAACGGTGGGCTCGTGGCTCCTGCTCGAGCGCATCGACTCGGGCAGCTACGGGGTGGTGGTGGACTTCGGCTCAGGCTGGTTTCCTGGCGCTCGCCCCCTCACGGACACCCCTGCACCTCCTGGCACCACTCCTTACCGCGCCCCGGAGCTGCTGCGCTTCATGTGGCGCTTCCGGAGGAACACCGAGGCCCGCTGGCAGGCGTGCCCCTCGGATGACATGTACGCCCTCGGGGTGACGGCCTACCGGCTGGTGACGGGCACCTCCCTTCCTTCCGTTACGGAGGACGCCGAGCCCCGCAAGCTGTTGCGCCCGCGCGAGCTCGCCACGGTGACACTGGAACTGGAGATCATCCTCCTGCGCCTGCTCTCCGAGGACAGGGTGTCTCGGGGTAGCGCGACGGAGATCGCCACGGCCATGGAGCGCTCCGCAAGGCAGGCCGGGCCTGAGGCGGACAGGCCCATTCTCCCCACGTCGGCAGTTGCCCCCACCGAGCAGGGGGCGCCGCGCTTCTCCTTGAGTTCAAGTCGCTCCCGCAGCACGCGTCCCTCGACTGTGCCCAAGCGCCGCGCCATCCGCATCACCCTCCCCGCATGGCTCTCCTCGGCCATCACCGCTGTGGTGAGCGGGCTCATCGTGGCGGTTGCCGCCGAACTGCGCAGGCCGTACCCTCCCGAGCCAGAACCCTGGATTGCGAGCCCCGAGGAGTGGCACGTTCCGCCTATCGAAACGCCTGACGCTGGCGTGGGGGAGGAGACGCTGCTGTCCGTGGAGGATTTTCCGCGCGGCAGCCTTCACGTCGTGTTCGCTGCACCTCTGCCGAAGAAGCCTGCTTCTGGGCAGCGGAAGCCCCCATGTCATCCCACAGGAGAGATAGCGGCGCTGGGGGCATGTTGGGCTGTCCTGAGTCACAAGCCTCCATGCAATGGGTTCGGCTACGAGCATGAAGACCGTTGCGTGATCGCCTCCTTTGATTCGCCTCGCCAGCCCACCTCGGAGCAGCCATGAGCCCGCCCACCCTTGAGTCAGGGGTACACACTCGATGAGCGACCAGACCGGCAGGTAGGACTCCGCTCGGCAGCCGCTGCCCCGCGCATCCGAGAGATATGTCCGCCTTCGGGACACTGCGTCCCAGCTTCGGACAGTCCCCGCCCCGCCAGCCCTCAGCCTTTCTTCCGCCCGCGGGCATATGCGGAGCTCTCCCCTGGGTTGGCGCGGAACCTGCTTGATAGTCTCCCCGGTGCCTTCTCCCCTCCACGTCTGGGCTGACGGTGGGACGGACAGGTTTGCCGGCGGAGGCCGCAGCAGCCATGGAAACATTCCTCAGAGAGACGCGGTTCGCCTGGCGCGGCCTGCGCCGCACTCCGGGCTTCACCCTGGCCGTGGTGCTCACCCTGGGGCTGGCGCTGGGGGCGAACACCGTCATCTTCAGCATGGTGCACGCGCTGGTGCTGCGCCCGCTGCCCTTCCCTCAGAGCGGAGAGCTGGTGCGGCTGTACTGCAACCAGCCCGAGCAGGGCATCGGGAGCCCCTCTCAGCCCGAGGTGGCGGCATGGGGAGAGGAGACAGAGGCCTTCCGTGGGGTGGTGGGCTTCCATTACACCTACGTCAACCGCACCGGAGGCGAGCTGCCCGAGCGGCTCCTGGCGGCGCGAGTCACCCCCAACTTTCTCTCCGTCGTGGGCGTGATGCCCGCCGCGGGCCGCTCGCTCTCGCCCGAGGATGCACACGCTGGCGCGGCCCCCACGGCGCTCATCTCGCACGGGCTGGCCACGCGGTTGTTCGCGAGCGTGGAGTCGGCGGCGGACCAGACGCTCTGGCTGGATGGCGCCGCGGTGCGCATTGCGGGGGTGCTCCCTCCGGGCTTCGCGCTGGGCGACTCCTCCCGCGAGATCGAAGTCTGGCTGCCCTTCGAGCTGAACACGTCCCTGGAGGCGCAGGGCCAGCACCACCTGAAGGTGCTCGCTCGGCTGAAGCCGGGGGTGTCGGTGGAGGCTGCGCGCCTTGCCGCCGGCCGCCGCAGCGCTCTGCTGCGCAGCGAGGAGGAGACAGGTGCGGCCGCTGAGCCGGCCCATGGCGTGCACGCGCTGTCCTGGCAGGAGGACGTGACCGGGAGCGCGCGCACGATGGTGTTCGCGCTGTGGGGTGCTGCCGCCTTCGTGCTCCTCATTGCATGCGCCAACGTCGCGA
>NZ_DASPHO010000440.1:0-11819 GCF_035629615.1 Hyalangium sp.
CGCTGGAGGGCCAGGAGTTCGTGGCCGCCTCACGCGCGCTCGGAGGCAGCGGGCTGCACCTGCTCCGCGTCCACCTGTGGCCCGCGCTGCGCCCCTTCGTCCTCGCCGTGTTCCTCAGCCGCCTGCCCGCCGCCATCCTCGCCGAGTCCACCGTGAGCTTCTTCGGCATCGCCCGCATGGAGCCCATGTCGCTCGGCCGCTACCTGGGCACCAGCTATGTCGCGCTCATCTACGAGGGTGGTACCCGCGTCGTCATTCCCGCTTGGATGCTCCTGGTGCTGCTCGTGCTTGGCGCCTCGCTTGCCTCCCAGGCGCTCGCCCCCCGCACGCGCCAGGCGTGACCCTTCGTTCAAGCCCCTGGGACACCTCGGCTTTCCAGGCATGGGCGGAGGAATTCCCTCCGTGCGCGGGAGCGTTCCCTCAACGCACACCTCTCTTGCCCTCTCGAGCCAGCCATGTCCCTCCCGACCGATGATCTCTCCATTGCCCCGGGTGCCACGCAGGCAAGCCCCGAGCGGCGCAACGATGACTTGAAGGTCGAGCTGGTGCGCGGCTCGGTGCTCGTCGTCGAGGACGATCCCTCCAGCCGCGAGCTCCTGGTGGAGCTGCTCACCCAGTGGGGCTACGAGCCCATGCCCGTGGGCAGCGCCGAAGAGGCCGAGTTCGCCGTGCGCAACAAGCGCATGGACGCCGCCATCGTGGACGTCTTCCTGCCGGGCCGCAGCGGTGTCACCCTCATGTCCCGCCTGCGCGAGCGCTTCCCCCAGGCCATCCTCATCGGCGTGAGCGCCATGAGCGACGCGGCCATGGCGCGCAAGTGCAAGGGGCTCGGAGCGGACCTCTTCATCGGCAAGCCGGTGATGCCGGAGAAGCTGGCCCAGGCGCTTCAGTCCAAGCACACCAGCTGGCACTGAGACTTCTTCACAGAGGAGCCACAAGACCGGTTGCACGCTCTTCCGGGACGTTCAATGCTCGGCGTGTGAAGACGCTCGCTCCCGGGTTGCTCCTGGCAATGCCCCAGCTCGGGGATCCCAACTTCCACCGCTCGGTCGTCCTGATGGTCGAGCACGGGGAAGGGGGCTCCATGGGGCTCGTCGTCAACCGAGGGGCCCCCCTGACGCTCGGCGAGCTGGCGCGGGGGCAGTCCATGAAGATCGCTCCCGAGCGCGACCTGCAGCCCGTCTTCATTGGCGGGCCCGTAGAGCCCCATCGCGGCTTCATCCTCCACGACAACGACTCCATTGAGGAGAAGCACCCCGTCCTCCCGGGCCTCTACCTGAGCGTCACGCTGGATGCCCTGGGGCCGCTGCTGGAGACTCCGGACATTCACATGCGCTTCTGTCTGGGCTATGCCGGTTGGGGGCCCAAGCAGCTGGAGCAGGAGATGTCCGTGGGCTCTTGGCTGTTCTCCGAGGCGACGGCCCAGGCCATCCTCGAGGGCAACCCCTCCGAGCTGTGGGGCGAGACCTTGAGGGGGATGGGCGTCGACCCGGCCATGCTCATGGTGGGAAAGGGGATGCACTGATGCTGGACCCGGAAAGCATTCGCGAACGCATTCTCGGGGCCCTGCCCGGCTCCGAGGTCCAGGTGCGGGACACCACGGGCACGGGGGACCACTTCGAGGCCTCCGTGGTCAGCCCGGCTTTTGCCGGCAAGCCCATGGTGCAGCAGCACAAGCTCGTCTATGCCGCTGTCCAGGACTGGCTGGGGACGGGCGAACTGCACGCCCTGGCGCTAAAAACCTATACGCCCGAGCAATCGAAGAAGCTCGGGCCTCGCTGAGAGAGGACCCGACGCACATGAACCCTGAACTCAAGTCTCGCTTCGACGAAGAGATCCGCTCCCACAAGATTGTCCTCTTCATGAAGGGCAACGCCCTGTTCCCGCAGTGCGGCTTCTCCGCCCGGGCGCTGCAGATCCTGCAGCCCCTCGGGGAGGTGCACACGGTGGACGTGCTGGCCGACCCCAACATCCGCCAGGGCATCAAGGACTACACCAACTGGCCCACCATCCCCCAGGTCTTCATCAACGGGGAGTTCGTGGGCGGCTCGGACATCCTCATGGAGCTGGCCGAGCGCGGCGAGCTGGCGGACCTCGTCGCCGGCAAGAAGGCCGAGGGCTGACGAGGGCGTACCATTGGCCACAGTGGCGTGCTGCGCGTTCACACATAGAATGCGCAGCCGCTACCGCGAGCGCACGGTGGCCCGGTGCGGATGAGCAACCCCCTGTTCCAGGCCTGGGTGGGGGGTGAACGCCGCGCCGAGTTCCTCTCGACCGTTCCATCAGGCTGCTGGGAATGCCGTGGCTACCGCAACACCGCCCACCCCTGGAGACACGACGGGTACTCCTGAGCCCACGTCGGCCACCCTGTCGGAAGGCTCCGCTGAAGGCTCCTCCAATGTGCTGGCCGCCGCGCCGGGTGTGAAGCCCGCAGATCCGGAGGACTCCACACCCACGGCGAAGACCGGCTCGGTGATGGAGCGAGTGCAGGAGTGGCGCCAGCGCAACGAGATGGTGGAGATCGCGGCGTTCTTCTTCATCGGCTTCGTCTACGACGTCGTCACGCTGAGCCGCATCGACGACACGCTCACGATGGTCCAGCAGTTCGTGTACCTGGGCGTGCTGGCCACGCTGATGCTGCTGGAGCAGCGCCATCCGGAGGGTGTGGAGCCACCGAAGGTGCTGTCCAAGGTCTGGCGCTGGCGCGAGGACGCCATCCACTTCTTCTTCGGCAGCCTGCTCAGCTCCTACACGCTGTTCTTCTTCAAGAGCGCCTCGGGGCTGACGGCGTTCGTGTTCCTGGTGACCATGTTCGGGCTGATGGTGGCCAACGAGCTGCCGTTCTTCCGCAAGCTCGGGCCGGTGATCCGCGTGGCGCTCTTCAGCCTGTGCGTCAGCATGTACCTGGCCTACGTGCTGCCCGTTATCATCGGCAAGGCGAACTTCTGGATCTTCCTGCTCGCGCAGGTGCTGGCGGGCGGCGCCGTCTACGGCGTCATGCGGGTGCTGCAGAAGTGGAACATCCTGGACTATGTCCAGGCCATCAAGCAGATCGCCATCCCGGGCTTCGGCGTGCAGGTGGTGTTGCTGTTCTTCTTCCTGGTGCGCGTGCTGCCGCCCGTGCCGCTGGCGGTGCAGTTCAGCGGCATCTACCACGGCGTGGAGAAGCGGGGCTCGGCGTACCACCTCTCGCATGAGCCGAAGTGGTGGAAGCCCTGGCAGAAGGGGGACCAGGACTTCGTCGCGCGCGCCGGGGACAAGGCGTACTACTTCTTCAGCATCTTCGCCCCCAAGGGCTTCGACTGGTACCGGGTGAACGTGCAGTGGTACTACGACCACCCGGACAAGGGGTGGACGCGGATGAGCACCGTGCCCCTCACCATCCGGAACAAGGGCATCGAGCGCGGCTACCGCAGCTTCGCGTACACCTCGAACCCCAAGCCGGGCGACTGGCGCGTCCAGGTGGAGACTGAGGACGGCCACGAGATCAGCCGCCTGTCCTTCACGGTGGAGCAGGACACTCGGACCGAGCCCCGGCAGTTCGAGCTCTTCGTCCACGATCCGGACAAGAAGCCGGACAAGCCGGGCGTCAAGGCGGCGGACAAGCCAGAGGCCGCGCCGCAAGACACGCCGCAGGCGCAGCAGAGCCCCTAGCGCCCAGGCGCCGCGTGAAGCTCAGGCGGCGCTGGCGGCCGAGGACGTCTTCATGAGGGCGGCCTCCGACACTGTCTGCGGTTCGTCCGACCAGAAGCGCTCCCACTGCGCCTGCATGGCTCGGGCGTCCCGCCGCCCCAGATCGATGAGGATGTCCGCGAAGCCCCCATCGAAGAGCAGGTAGGAGGCCATGTCCGCCTCGCGCGGGGCCTCGCGCTCCACCAGCCGCAGAATGGCGCGGTGGGCCAGCCCGTTGCTGCGGCGGCGGAAGTCAGGCGTCTTGACGTACTCGGCGGCCAGCTCGCCCAGCTCCCGCGAGGGCCTCACCAGCAGCTCGCGGATGTAGCGCACCGGCTGGCTGCGGTGCGGGTACAGCGCCGCGCTGAGCGTCTCCGCGAAGCCCGGCCCATATGCCGTCGTCCCGGCCTCGAGGATGGAGTTGAGCCGTCGCAGCCGGCCGAGATCCTGATCCGTGCGGTCCGTCATCAGCATGTTCAGCATCTTGCCCACGAGGAAGGGCGCGCTCGCGGAGACCTGCTCGCGCTCCTGCACGGTGGCGCCCGGCTCCTTCCGGGCGTCCGCGGCCGGCCGCATGGAGATGACGATGACGCGCTGAGCGCCCAGCCGCAGCGCGGGGCTGATCGGGACGTTGAGCCTCAGGCCGCCGTCCACATGGAGCTGACCGCGGACGCGGACCGCGGGGAAGACGACCGGGATCGCGGCCGAGGCCAGCGCGTGGTTGGGGCCGATGCGGGTGGCCACCGCGCGGTAGTCCGGATCGTCACTCCACCGAGGGATCGTTCCGTCACCCCGCTGGACGAAGACGGTGGCGCCGCCCGTGCCCACGTGCGTGGCGCTGATGGCGAGCGCGTCGAGGTGGCCCTTGCGCAGGTTCCGGCCGATCTGCAGCCAGGAGATGCCACGGCCCACCAGGGCTCGCAGCCCGCGCGGGTCCACCAGCCCGCCGTATTGGATGTCCCGGGTGGAGTCGGCGGTGGGCTTGCTGAGGGCCTCGCGGATGATGCGGAAGATGTCTCCGAAGCTGCACCGGAGCACCTCTTCCACCTTCATGCCGTGCCAGTGCGCGATGAGGCCCCGGGCCTGCTGCAGGGGCTCGTGGCTCGTCGCCGCCAGATAGCAGGCGTGGATGGCACCCACGGAGGTGCCCGCGAGGATGTCCAGCTTCAGTGCGCGGCCGAACTGAGGCTCGAACTCCTCGCGGAGATAGGAGAGGACGCCGGCCTCATAGGCCCCGCGCGCCGCGCCCCCTGCAAGCACCAGCCCCGTCTTCATACTGCTCGTCATGGCCGCCGTCCCTCTGGGACTGGAGTGTATGGCGGGTGCTGGCGTGATCGGGAGGGGGGGCCCCGGAGGTGGAGTCTCCAGGGACCCCAGTCAGATCACGGGGCGGGCGCGGTCGCGGTCCCAGCGGCGGGCTGTCCCTCCGTCGGAGCAGGGGCCGCGGCAGCCGCGGCAGCCGCCTCCGCTGCCGCCTTCTCCGCCACCGCCTTCTCTTCGGCCTGCTTCTTCGCCTCGGCCTCCGCCGCCGTCTTCATGGTGGCCAGCCCCGACTCGAAGTCCTTGCCGATCATCGAATCCATGTCCATGAAGAGCGAGAAGGCCTTGCCCATGAAGGTGTTCTGGCCTTCCATCTTCCAGGTCACCGTGACGCCGTCGCCCGTGGGCATGAAGGAGAAGGCGGTGGTGTTGTTGGCCTCCCAGGGCTCGAGGAACTCGAGCCGGATGCGGACGAGCTCGCTCGGCTTGCTCTCCTCGATGGTCATCCGGCCCTTGCCCACCTTGTCGTTGCCGGACCACTCGTACACGGAGTCCAGACCCGCGTTCGCCCCGGTGAAGGTGCGCGACTGGTTCGGGTCCAGCTTCTCCCAAGGGGACCACTGGCCCCAGCGGTGGAAGTCGTTCACCATCGCGAACGGGATGTCCGCCGGCGCCTGGATCGTCGCCGTGCGCTGCACGGTGAACGTGGACGGACGGGTGGAGATGACGCCGGCCAGCGCCGCGACGACGATGGCCAGGCCGATGAGGATCTTCTTGAGCATGGTGGTGGGCCCCTTGTGTGGCTCCTACCCGTGGAGCCGGGTAGGTCATATGGGAAGTGCCCGGTAGGGCTCAAGCGGGACCCAGGAGGTTGGCTGGCCGTGGGGCTCTGGAGAGACCGGCAGTGTCGCGGCAGGTGCCAGGGCGTCGAGGCCTCGCCGCGGTGCGGCAGAAAGTGACTCCCCAGGTGGGTTTCTCGTGCCGGCCGCTGGCTTGCGATACCGTTCACTCTTCGGTGAGTCCAAATGCTACGTAAGATTCTGATCGGTATGGGTGCGCTGGTAGGTGTGATCGTCCTGGGGGTGGCGGTCCTGGCAGTCTACGTCAACCACCAGGCTGGCAGGACGTATGACACGCCTCCCCCCAACATCCAGCGTGCGAGCTCACCCGAGGCGCTGGCTCGCGGGGAGATGATCTACCGCTCGGTCTGCGGGGAGTGCCACGCGGCGCTGGGACAGTCGCACGCGACGGGCACTCGGCTGCTGGACTTCCCCACGGCGCTGGGCTCCTTCTACTCGGCCAACATCACCTCGGACCCCGTGGGCGGTGTCGGCGACATGAAGGACGAGGAGATCGCGCGGATGATCGTCCATGCGATCAACCGTGAGGGGAAGGCCCGGTTCATGCCTGCGTTCTACGGGATGGCGGACGCGGACGTGGCGGCGGTGATTGGCTACATGCGCTCGGGCAGCCCCGACTTCGCGCCTCATGCCCAGAAGGCCCCGCCGACGGAGCTGACGTTCCCGGGCCGACTCGTCCAGGTGCTCGTCACTGGCATCAAGTCCGCGCCGCGGCCGCCCGTGAGCGCGCCGCCCAAGGGCCCCACGGCGGAGTATGGGGAGTACGCGGCAACGGCCCTGTTTGACTGCGTCTTCTGCCACACCGCCGGTTTCTCTCCGGGCGAGGAGAAGATGAAGGATCCAGATGCGTACGCCGGTGGCTTCGAGTTCGCCCTGGATCCGGCGAGTGGCGAGGGCTTCATCTACTCGACCAACATCACGCAGCATGAGACGCAGGGGATTGGCAGGTGGACCCTGGAGCAGTTCAAGCTGGCGCGCCGCGAGGGTGTCACCCCAGACCGCTACATCCTGCGCAAGCCGATGCCGCTCTACCGCCACGTCGATGATGTGGAGATCGAGGCGCTCTATACCTATCTGAAGCGCGTCAAGCCGGCCGAGTCGCCGAAGGTGGCCCACGTCGCGATACCCCGTCCCAAGGCGGACAGCGCGGTCTCCAGCCCCGAGCAGCTGTTCAGCTCGCTGGGCTGCCAGTACTGCCACGGCCCGAAGGGGCAGTTCCGCGAGATGCTGAAGAACTCCCTGGGCAAGCAACCCGAGGAGGTGGCGAAGTGGATCCGCAACCCGGAGAGCTTCAAGCCGGGCACGCAGATGCCGACCTTCGCGTCGCTGATCGACGAGAACCAGGCGATCGAGCTCGCCAGGTGGGTGCAGGCAAAGGGCGGCACTCCGTAGCCTGAGCGTCCATGGGGGCCCGGCGCGTACCTCCGTGCTGCCTACCGTCGTGTCAGCTCGTGACGAAGTTGACGAGCTTCTCGAAGAGGGAGGGGGCCCGGGCCAGCCCGCGGATGAGGCGGGTGCGCAGCGCCGGGTACCGGGCGATCGCCAGCATCAGCCTCACGGAGAGCGCGTAGCGCCGGTAGTGCCGTGCGACGGCGCGCTCGTAGGGGAGGAGAGACGCCCGAGAGGCCCCACGGGCGAGCACCTCGGGCAGCAGGTGGCCCAGTGCGCTCGCGCTGCGGAGCGCCAGTGTGAGCCCCTCGCCGGTGATGGCATCCACGTAGCCCGCGGCATCCCCCACCAGGACGAAGCGATCGAGGATTCGGCTCCGCACCTGGCGTAGGAAGGGCCCGGCTCCTCGCGCGCTCGAGTCCGGCGCCGCCCCGCCCAGCCGCTCCTGCAGGAGGGGAAAGCGTTGCAGCAGGGTGGAGAAGGAGATGGAGCCCTCCACCTTGCCGTGCTCCCACAGGAAGGCCACACCCACTCGCTCCGCTCCAGCGGGGGTGACGTAGGCCTCCAGTCCCGGGGCGAGGTGGATCTCCACGTATTGGGACCAGGGCGCGAGGCGGAAGTGCTGGCGCAGGCCGAAGCGCCGAGGACTCCGGGCCTTCACGGGCTGATCGAGCCCCTGGGCCTGGCGCAAGGGCGAGGCCAGGCCGTCCGCGGCCACCAGGAGGCGGGCCTCCAGCTCTTCTCCCGCCGCGGTGGTCAGCCGCACCTGCTCGGGCGTGCGGACCACCCTCGCCACGCCGCAGCGATCCTGGAGTGCGACGCCCGCCTCCCGCGCCGTGCGTGTCAGGGCCTCCGCCAGGGCTGTGCGGCGAATGGCGAGCCCCGGCGCGGGGGTGAAGCGTCCAGAGACCTCCGTCCCGTCCTCCTGGATGTAGCGAATCCCCAGCATGGGGGTGCAGTCCGCGGGGGTGAGGTACTGGCGGGCGCCCAGCGCTTCCAGCTCGCGCAGGCCCGGAGGCGTGAGTCCCTCTCCGCAGGCCTTGTCGGCCGGGAGCTCCTGGCGATCAAAGACGACGGTGGAGAAGCCGCGGCGGGCGGCGTGGATGGCCACGGCGAGCCCCGCGGGCCCTCCTCCCACGATGGCGACGTCGATCGTCCTCACGGTGGCGGCGGAGCCGGGCCCGGGCGGGAGGCGGTGGGGAGGAAGCGCGGCCTGTCGGAGAACGCGTGCTGGTACTCGGCGCCGAGCGCCTGCTCCTCGGCGCGGATGCGGACGTAGAGCAGCGCCGCGTTGCCCAGGGAGAAGAGGAGGGCCGTGAGGTAGCCGCCGTGGATGAGCGGCAGGCAGAGGAACTCCAGGATGACGGCCACGTAGTTGGGGTGGCGGATGTAGCGGTAGGGGCCGCCCGTCACCGGCGTGTCGCCTGGGACGAAGATGATGCGGGTGTTCCACCGCTCGCCGAGCGTGGAGATGGCCCAGTAGCGCAGGAGCTGGGAGGCGAGGGCACCGCCGAATGCGACGGAGCCGGGCCAGCCCGGGAAGGGCCGGTGCAGCGCGAGCGGCTCCACGGCGCAGGCCACCAGGAACGCCGTGTGGAACAGCACCATGACGCGGAAGTGGCCCTGGCCTACCTCCCGGCCACCCCGCGCGAGCGCCCTCCGCGCGTTGCGACGCGAGAGGACGAGCTCGTACAGACGCTCGGCACCGACCAGCCCCAGGAAGACGTAGTAGGCGGCGAGCGTATGTGCCTCACTTCCTGGCCTTGGCCCAGACGCGCTTCATCCAGGCCTCCACATCCTTCACCGTGCGGGGGATGGCGCCGGAGAGCACCTTGCAGCCGCGGGCGGTGACGACGACGTCGTCCTCGATGCGCACGCCGATGCCGCGGTAGCGCGCCGGCACCGTCAGGTCATCCGTCTGGAAGTAGAGGCCCGGCTCCACCGTGAGCACCATGCCGGCCTTGAGCTTGCCGTACTTGTACGCCTCCTGCCGCGCCTGGGCGCAGTCATGCACGTCCAGGCCCAGCATGTGGCTGACGTTGTGCAGCGAGTAGCGCTTGTAGAACTGGTGCTGGTCCTTCAGCGCCTCCTCGGCGTCAGGGAGGATGCCCAGGCGCTGCAGTCCGTGGGCGAGCACGCGCATGGCCACGCGGTTGGGCTCCATGAAGTCGTTGCCCGGCTTCACGGCCTGGAGGGCCTGCTCCTGCGCCTCGAGCACCAGCTCGTAGATCTCTCGCTGCTCCTTGGAGAACTTGCCGGAGACGGGGAGCGTTCGGGTGATGTCCGCGGTGTAGAGGCTGTTGCCTTCCACGCCCGCGTCCAGCAGCAGCAGCTCGCCCTTCTTCACCGGGCCGTCGTTGCGCGTCCAGTGGAGCACGCAGGCGTGCGCGCCGGCGGCGGCGATGGTGCCGTAGCCCACGTCATTGCCCTCGACACGGGCGCGCAGGTTGAAGATGCCCTCCACCTCGCGCTCGCTCTTGGCGGACTTGAGGCCGCGGATGACGTCCTCGAAGCCGCGCTGAGTGGAGTCGATGGCGGCCTGCAGCTCGCGCAGCTCCTGGGCGTCCTTGAGGAGCCGCAGCTCTGAGAGCGCCTGAGCGAGCAGCTTGTCGCGCTCGGCCTGGGCGGGCAGCACCTCGTCCACCTTGGGGGAGAAGCCGCGCAGCACTCGAGTGGGCCGGGACACGGCGCCGTGGAGGCCGCCGAGGTAGCCCGCCAGCTCGGGGAGCCCGCGTGCCTCGTCCACGGCGTAGCGGGCCTGGCTCTCCTTCACGCCGAGCCGCGGACCCACCCACAGCTCACCCTTCACGCGATCCGTGAAGAAGGTGGCGTCGCTGCGGCCTGGGTTGGGCTCGACGAAGAGGATGTCCGTGTGGCCACCGCCCTCCTTGGGTTGGAGCACGAGGACGCAGTCCGGCTCGGTGTTGCCGGTGAGGTAGTAGAAGTCCGTGCCTGGGCGGAAGCGGTAGTGGGTGTCGTTGGCTCGGACTTTTTCGTGGCCCGTGGGGATGACGAGCGTCTCGCCGGGGAAGAGCTTGGAGAGGGCCTGGCGGCGCGCGCGGAAGGAGTCCGCATGCTTGAGCTTGGGAGGGAGCTTCCGGTTGCCCGGCTTCCAGCGCTTCATCATGAAGTCGAGCAGCGCGGGCGGCGGCACGGTGTCGTGGCCGGCAGGCTTGGCCTGGGGCTCGGAGGTGACGGGCTGGGGGGCAGGCTGGGCAGCGGCCTCGGCGGCGGCGGTCTGGGCGGCGGCTTCGGACTGGGTCGTCATAGATGGGGGCAACTCTTATCAACCGCGAGTGTGGCTTCAAGCCCTCAACGGTCGGTTGGGGGGGAGATGTTCTCCCGGAGAAGGGCGACCTGCCCCAGGAGGACGGGCACGGCCGTCTCCACCCGGAGGATGCGTGGGCCGAGGGTGAAGGGGTGGAAGCCGTGGGCCTCGAGCAGCTGTGCCTCAAAGGGGACCCAGCCGCCATCCGGCCCGATGGCCAGCACCACCCGAGGCGCGGTGGCCACGCCCGTGGTGGCGAGCGGCTGGTGGGCGGGCGGGTGGGGGAGGAGCCGGAGCGGCTCCCGGCCGAAGAGCGCGTCCAGCTCGTCCTCCACGAATGGGCGGAAGCGCTCGCGCACGAGCACCTCTGGGGGGCACGTGTCGCGGGCCTGCTCGAGTCCCTGGAGGAGCAGCTCCTGGACGAAGGCGGGGGCGAGCACCTTGGAGTCGAAGTAGCTCTTCTCGACGCGGGCGGCGTTGACGAGCACCACGCGATCCACGCCGAGAGAGGCCACGGCGGGTAGCACTTTCTTGAGCGCCTTGGGGCGGGGGATGGCGAGCAGCAGATCCACTCCCGCGCGGGTGGGGGGCGGATCGGTGAGGGTGACTCGGAGGTGGAGGAGGCCCTCGGTGTTCTCCAGCACCTCACCCGTGCCGACGAGGCCCCCGAGCCTGCCCACGCGCAGCAGCTCTCCGGCCTCGGCACGCAGCACCTCCCGAGCGTGCTGAGCCCGGCGTCCCGTCAGGCGGGCGGTACCGTCGGGGAGGAAGTCCTCGTCGGAGAGCAGGAGCAGGTTCACACCAGGCTCTCGGGGCAATCAGTGAACTCTGCGCAGCGCCGCCGCGGCGTCATCGAAGACCTCGGCAAAGACGGGATCATCCGCGGGGCGACGGCTCTCCAGAAGCGGGATGTCCGCGGGGCGTCCCACCAATCCGAGCACGACTGCCGCAGGCAGGGCACTGCCCATGGAAGGAGACGCCACGAGGCTCTGAGCCACGGCCCGCAGCCTAACGCGTGCTTGCTCCGGCAGGGCCGGGATGAAGCGTTCCCGGTCTCCCAAGAGCAAGCTGAACAGGCGCTCGCAATAGTACGCAGCGTCGCCATCCTGGCGTTGCGCTTGCTCGCGCAGGGTGTCAGCCGTGGCAATGAACGCGGGCAAGATGGGCTCCAGCGTATCGGGAACATCCTCCTCGAGCACGACGAGGACTCGCGTTTTGTTCTCAATGGGAATCGACGGATTGCGAGCCCATGCATCCAAAGCTTCCGGAGACTTCTCCAACAAGACCAACAACCCATGGAGATCATTCGGTTCCGGTAGGGGGCGTGTCTCCAGGTTCCGCCGCACGACGGGGATCAGATCCGGGTGGCG
>NZ_DASPHO010000441.1:0-28730 GCF_035629615.1 Hyalangium sp.
GAGTTGCTGCCCCAAGCCCAGACGGTGCCATCGTTGCGGAGCGCCAGCGAGTGGGAGGTGTCTGCGGCAAGAGTGGTGATGCTCGTTAGCGCGGACAGCTGGATGGGACTCGGGCTGTATTCTATTCTTCTTCCATTGCCAAGCTGACCATAGCCGTTGCTGCCCCAAGCCCTGACGGTGCCATCGCCGCGGAGCGCCAGCGAGTGATCGGAGCCTGCGGCAAGAGCAGTGGCGGCGGTCAGCCCCGTCGCCTGCGCAGGAGTGGAGCGGGAGGAAATTGTCCCATCGCCGAGCTGGCCGTAGTCGTTGTAGCCCCAGGCCCAGACGGTGCCATCATTGCGGAGAGCCAGCGAGTGGCGCGAACCTGCGGCAAGAGCGGTGACGGCCGTCAGCCCCATCACTTGCACGGGAGTGGAGCGGCCGGTGGTCGTCCCATCGCCCAGCTGGCCTTTCCAGTTGCCGCCCCAAGCCCAGACGGTGCCATCGTTGCGGAGCGCCAGCGAGTGTAGGTTTGCGGCGAGAGCGGTGACGCCGGTCAGCCCCATCACTTGCACGGGAGTGGAGCGGGTGGTGGTTGTCCCATCGCCCAACTGGCCTTCGAAGTTGCCGCCCCAAGCCCAGACGGTGCCATCGCTGCGGAGAGCCAGCGCGTGGGCAGAGCCTGCGGCAAGAACGGTGACGCCCGTCAGCCCTGTCACCTGCACGGGAGTGAAGTGGGAGGTGGTTGTCCCATCGCCATGCTGACCATAGCCGTTGTAGCCCCAGGCCCAGACGGTGCCATCGTTGAGGAGCGCCAGCGAGTGGTCGGAGTTTGCGGCAATAGCGGTGACGCCGACCAGCCCTGTCACCTGCACGGGAGTGGAGCGGTCGGTGGTTGTCCCATCGCCAAGCTTGCCGTGCCAGTTGCTGCCCCAAGCCCAGACGGTGCCATCGCTGCGGAGTGCCAGCGCGTGGGCAGAGCCTGCGGCAAGGGCGGTGACGGCCGTCAGCCCCGTTACTTGCACAGGAGTGGGGCGGTCGGTGTCCATCCCATCGCCGAGCTGGCCGACCTCGTTTCTGCCCCAAGCCCAGACAGTGCCATCACTCCGCAGCGCCAGTGAATGTTGCGAGCCGCCGGCGACGGTAGGCACTGGGCAGGGATTGGCTGTGAGCTTAAAAGATTCAGAGATGGAGTGCGCGCCACCATCACTGATCGTGACGGTGATCGTGACGGGAGAGCCTCCTGGTACGCATAGGGGGGCTGTCCACATCACTGAGCTGCTGGTGCCCGTGTTCGATGGGGTCCCGAGAGTGCCGGTGGAGGCCTTCCAAGTGAAGGTGAGCTCGCGCGTCTCCGCATCCTGGGCCGTGACGTTGAAGGTGACAATCTCGGAGGCCATCACCTGGGTGGCGGACTGCGAACTCCCGGTAACGACGGGAGCTGCGTTGTCGGGTGGGGGCTGGGGAATGGGAGCTGGGCTGTCCGGAGAGTCCGGGGGAGGCGGTGGGGTCTCCCAGCCACAGCGCACGGGACTGCGCTGACAGAATCCCTCCTGAGCCTCTGAGAAGTCCATGCAACCGGACGCCCAGAACAGCACCGCCCCCATCAGCAGCCAGCATTGAGCCCAAGTCTTCACCGCCACCTCCTTTCCCAGCTCGGCGAGGACGATGCCCTTGGCGTGTTCACTGCGGTGCATGGGTACCTCAAGTCAGCCCACCCCTCCATCCGCCGCACGCATCCGGCAGATCGTTCATACAGGGCTCCCCCTGTATCACTTCAGTGTTTCACTCCGGTGTTTCACTGAAGAAGACGGAGCGCGCGGCGAGTCTTCATTGTGCCGGATTTATTTCTATTTCGAACGTGCCAGGCAGATATCTCTAGACGATCTCATATCGTCGAGCATTGAGCGGGGCAGGTCTGTACCACTTAGGGCGGAGGTCTTCCTGGCCTGGGCCAGCTGGCCCAGGCGGCCGGCTTCACCGATTCCGCCGCGGCGGACGCCTCGGGCCGTTCGCATCAGCTAGGCTGGGCCGGTGTCGCTCAACGATGGCTACGTCTACCGAGAACAGCTCGCGGCCCGACCGGGCAAGAGCGCGCTCGCATACCTGACTGACAAGTACCGCCACTCTTCCGAGCAGGAGTGGAAGGCGCGCTTCGTACGGGGCGAGGTGCTGCTCGATGGAGTCACCGCGAGCGGCACCGAGCTGCTGCGAGCAGGCCAGCTCCTCTGCTGGCACCGCCCGCCGTGGGAGGAGGCCGACGCGCCCCGAAGCTACGAGCTCGTGTACGAGGATGCGGCGATCCTCGCGGTCATCAAGCCGAGTGGGTTGCCCACCCTTCCCTCGGGCGGCTTCCTGAAGAACACCCTGCTCCACCTCGTGCGGGCCCGGTGGCCGGAGGCGGTCCCCATGCATCGCCTGGGTCGTGCGACGTCGGGCCTGGTGCTCTTCGCGCGCACGCGGGCTGCGGCTTCCGGGCTGGGCAAGAGCTGGAGCGAGGGCACCATGGAGAAGCGGTACCGCGCGCTCTCAAGCGGCCGGGCCGAGCAGGAGCGCTACGACATCTCCGCCGCCATCGGATTGGTGCCTCACCCGCTCTTGGGAGCGGTGCACGGCGCGAGCAAGGAGGGCAAGCCCTCCCGGAGCACGGCCCGGGTGCTGGAGCGGCGCCCGATGCAGACCCTGTTCGAGGTTGACATCCACACGGGACGTCCAGAGCAGATTCGAATCCACCTGGCCTTCATCGGCCATCCGCTCGTGGGGGATCCGCTGTTTGTCGCGGGCGGCCTGCCCCGAGCCGATCACCCCGGTCTGCCCGGCGACGGCGGCTACCTGCTGCATGCCGAGTGGCTCGTGTTCGCGCATCCGCTCTCAGGCGCACCCATGCAGCTTCACGCCCCGCCGCCCCGCGAGCTCAGGACGACGGCGAGCGCATCTTGAGGGTTCATCCCTGGTAACCCCTGTGACCAGAATCCCCTGGGCTGATCCGAACAGTTGCCAGGGACTGGTCTCTGCGATTACCACGCAGGGGTGCTCCCCAGTGGGGAAGTACTTGAAATGACTCAAGGCGCAGTGGTGCGCCCAGGTGGTGACCGGTGGCACAGAGGTCGCATGGGGGAGGACCCTATCCTACCTCTTGCAGAGAAGACCCATGACCTCCATCACTCGGCACAACCCTTCAGCTCCCGCCCCGCTCCCACAGCGGACCTCCGGCCATCAGCTCCCCGCCACTCCGACACAAGCGAAGCCGTCCGCCCGCCCGGCTCCCCGGGATGGCTTCGAGAGCAAGGCCTCCAAGGCCTCGAAGGAGGGGGACGTCCAGTCGCTGTTCCGGCAGCAGTTCGGCGCGCTCGCCACGGACAAGAAGCAGTTCCACGAGAAGCTGCGCGGCATCTTTGGCGAGGGCTATGACTCCACCAAGGCCGAGCAGTACCGGCAGCAGGCGCTCTCGGGAGACTTCGAGTGGCTGCCGCCGGTGAAGTGGGTGGAGCCCGAAGTCCTCGGGGAAGGCTACGGCGCGTATGACGCCGGCTCCGGCACGGTGCTCCTCAACCGCGCGCTCCAGGACAATCCCTCGCTCGCGGCATCCACCTATGTGGAGGAAGCGGGCCATCACCTCGACACGCAGCTCAACACGCAGGACACGCAGGGCGATGAGGGCGAGCTGTTCCGGCGCACCCTCAACGGAGAGAAGCTGACCCCGGCCCAGGTGAAGGAGCTCCGCGCGGAGAACGACAAGGGCATCATCCAGCTCAATGGCCAGGCCATCGAGGTCGAGTTCCGGAAGAGGCGCTTCCGCAACGCGATGAAGAAGCTGGGCAACGGCATCAAGAAGGTGGCCCAGGGCGCCGTGGACACCGTCAAGAAGGCGGGCAAGGCCGTCGTCAACAGTGTGAAGGAGGCGGGCAAGGCCGTCGTCTCCGTGGCCAAGGGTGTGGCCGGCGGCGTGAAGTCCTTCATCACCGGCGTGTCCGAGGGCGTGACGGGCTTTGTCTCCAACCTCGTCAGAGGCAAGGTGGCTGACGCCTTCCAGTCGCTCGCGCGTGGCGCCGACAAGGCCTTCCTCCAGGCGCCCATGCGCGTCCTGGGTGGCGTGGTCAACTCGGCCCAGCGCCTGGCCAACAGCGGCACCGCGTTGATGGGGCCGCTCGCCAAGCCCGCGCGCTCGCTCACGGCGCGCGCCTTCGACGCGACGCGGACGACGCTTGATACGGGCAGCGGCATCGTCCGGGACGTGCTCCGCACCGCCTCCGAGGTACCGGTGGCGTTCCTCCGGGGGGCAGAGAAGGCCGTCAAGCAGGCCGCCAAGGGCGAGTGGGGCGCTGCCGTGGGGAGTCTCGGCAAGGGCGTCAAGGATGCGGGGATCCGGCTGGCGGGCGGCGCGGTGGACGTGTTCGCGCGCGGTGTCCAGGGCACGGTCGACACGGTGCTCACCCTGGCCTTCGCCGAGGCGCCCGCCCGAGGGCTCAGCGACTCAGAGATCAAGCTCCTGAAGCAGGTCTACGGGGACTCGGTCGACTACTCGGCGATCCGCCTCAAGCGGGGCGGCTCCACGGACTGGACGCGCATGGCACCGCATGTGGTGGGCAACACCATCTACATGCCCACCAAGTGGAACAAGGAGGCCCAGTTCAACCGGGACGGCTCGTTCACCGCCGCGGGCCTGGAGACGCTCCTCCATGAGGTAGGCCACGTGTGGCAGAACCAGAATGGCGGCGGGGACTACATCCACCGCGCGCTGCTGGCCCAGGTGCAGGCCAGCCGCGAGTCGGGATCGCGCAGCGGCGCCTATGACTGGCGCGGGGCCGTCGCCGAGGGCAAGTCCTTCGAGGAGCTCAACCCCGAGCAGCAGGCCCACCTGATGGAGGACCTGGGCATGAGGTTGCTCGACGACGCCTCTGCCAACGACTGGAGCGCCGAAGAGCTGAGCTTCGCGATGAGCGCCTGGCGCAAGGTGAAGCAGGGCGAGGGCTCGCGCTAGAGCACGGGCTGGGTGCGCAACGGATCCCGCCGACCTGCGCAGCATCGGCGGGATCCTGTGCTCAGCACCTTCTGCGCCCCCGCGACCGAGCCCCAGGAAGAGGGCTCACCGAGAGCTCGGGCGAGGCGACCGGGGCCCCTGCAGTGCTCAGCCCGGCCCGCGCCTGCCGGACAACGTCCTGCGCATCCTCCGTGTGTCTCGGATGACTTCCAACCTCGCGGCCCTACGCCGTGGAGTTGCTGAGCTCGGCCTCACCCACCCTGGGCACAGCGCTGGGGGTGGGCACCTCGAGCCAGTCCCAGGTCTCTCCGTTCCAGCGCTGCTCGTGCCAGCCCAGTCGCGCTGCGGCTTCGCGCGCTCTGGCGCCGTGAGCGATGAGCGCCCATCCCACCCGAGATTGCTTGCACTCCCCGCTCTTGAACTTCAGGAGCCGTCGCTGTCCGCGCGCCTCCTCGCAGTCTGCATCCCAGAGCGCCTGGCTGTGGCGCCCGTCTCCTTGGGAGTCCACGGCGTTCCGGTCACACCAGGCGACCACCTCCCTCGCCCGGACAAGCTTGGAACCTCTCGAGAGCTCTGTGACAGCTGCCACGAGGAGGGCAGGGGTGATGACACGCATTGCGTGCTCCAGGAAGGGGGTGCACCAGGGGCAGGGCAACGACGAGGCTCAACCTACAGAGTCGGGGAAGCTCGAAGGCCATGGGAGCTCCATGTCTCTGTCATGGTTCTGTCATGAACCAGGCGCGGGCCTTCTCGCGCGGCAAAGGCAGCATGAAGCTCACCGACGCGCCGCCCTCGACGCAATCGATCAGCACGTCGGCCAGTGCCTCCACGCAGGCGGTGGCCTCGTTGGCGTCAACGCGCCGCACGGTCACTTCCTCGGTCATCCGTTTCTCCTGGGTGGCCAGCGCATAGCACAACGGCTCGAACGCCTGACGCCGTGCCCTCCGAAGCTGCAGGGCGAACACCGCGCAAGAGCAGGGTGAGGACAGCGGAGAGCAGCCCTGCGTTCGCCGGCAGTGCTCGCTGAGCCATCGCGTCGGCCGCCACCTTCTCTTCGGGCACGAGCGTGCGCGTGGCCACCACCGCCGGCACCAGGCTCCACCCAAGCTGAACACTTCTCTCTTCACCTTTGAGCACCACGTACCAGGCTGGCCCGGCCGAGAATTCCGAGTCCGCACAGCCACCGGAATGGGCGGGTCAAGACCTTGGAATGGAGAAGCGCAGGGTGAGCGGCTCGCAGCCGCGTTCAGGCTCTGAGTCCGGCGGCGGTGCCCAGGCGCCCAGAGAGTGGTAGAGCACCCCGCCGCGTCGCTCCAGGTACAGGATGATGTTCAGCGGCCAGCCCGTGTTTTGGAAGATGTGCCGATCCATGGGCGTAGGATCCTGGCTCACCCGGAGCTTGCGCTCCTGGGGTGGACCGATGCGGTGCCAGTCCGGATGCAGGTGGATGGAGCCAAGCACCTCCATGCCCTCGGCCTGTGCCTCGCGGGTGATGCGCAGCAGATCCTTCGGGTCACACCAGAAGCCCCGGCGCTTGTTGCAGTAGGCCGTGCCGAAGCAGGGCACGATGGAATCATCGAACTCCTGGAGCACTCCCGCATCCAGCTCACGGATGTTGCGCGCGTAGCGGACGTGCTCCACCCGCATCGCGTCCTCCACGAAGCGCCCCACCAGGACAGCCCAGCAGCGCGGCGGGAGCTGTGGCGTGCACGCCTCGTACTCACGCACCGAATCGCCGATGAAGTCGGTGAGGAGCGAGGGCTCCAGGAGCACGATGCGGTCCCTCACGGCTCCTCCTCAGCGGGGGGAGTGGGCAGCTGGCCGCGGGCCCGATCCTTCCGGAGCTGCTCGCTGAGGTGCCGGGCCACCCGCTCCTCGAAGGCGGCGATGGCTTCAGGCGTCCACACATAGAAGCCCCGGCCGGACTTCAGTCCCAGCTCACCCCGCTCCATCTTCTCCGCGAGGAGGGAGGGCACCGGGCGCCCCGCGCCGCGGAGGATGGCCACCACTGTGTCCAGCCCCGCCAGGTCCAGCCGCTCGAAGATGCCCGTGACGCCCAGACGCCTGCCCACAGACTGGGTGAGGATGCGATCCACCATCTCCGGAGTGGCCACTCCCTCCTGTACTATCCGGAGCGCTTCGCCCACCAGGGCCGCCTGCAACCGCGGCCCCACGGAGCCGGGTACGTCACGCGCGAACACCACCGGCTCCTTGCCCAGCGCCTCCATCAGCCGCCGGGCGGCCTGGAGTGCCTCTGGCGCTGTCCGCTCGCCAGGGATGACATCCACCAGCGGGATGAGGTGCGCGGGCTGGTAGTAGTGCACGGAGAGGACGCGCTCAGGGTGCGTGCAGCGGAGCGCGAGCGCTGTCACGCTCAGCGCCGAGGTGTTCGAGGTCAGCAGCACATCCGGCGGCGCGAGCCGATCCATCTCCTGGAACACCTGCTGCTTGAGTGCCAGATCCTCCGGCACGTTCTCCGAGAGGTAGTCCTGGCCCGAGATCGCCTCGGCCAGAACGGTGGTGCGCCGGAGGCGGGCGAGCGCCGCAGAGGCTTGCGCCGCGGTCACGAGCCCGGACTCCAGCAGCAAGGTCAGGTCCCGCTCGATGCGCCCGTGCACCCGCTGGCTCGTCTCCGGCCGCGTGTTGAAGAGTGTCACCGTGCGGCCAGCGAGCGCGAACTCGAGCGCGATGCCGCACCCCATCACCCCCCCGCCAATGATTCCCACATTCTGGATCTGTCGGCTCCCAAGGGAGTTCAAGGCATGATCCGAGGAGGAGGGCATTGACACGCACCTGTAGCATCCACCCTAGTGGGCGAGGGGACTGCGGAATGCAGTGGGGCGAGCGTAGCCGGGGGCTGCACGTCTGGCCATGGTCAACGGCTGTTTTCGGGCGAGCGGGCTGAGGAGTGGGCTGGATCCGGAGAGGCTCGAGAGCGCCCTGGCGTGCGTGCGTCGGCGCGCCCGGACCGTGAGGGTGGTAGCGCATCCCTGCCGGGCTCTGAGATGATCTTCTTGGCTCTCAACCTGGCGGTGCGATGGCAAAGGTCCGCATTCCCACACCCCTGCGCGGCTTCACGCGCAACGTGGACGAGGTGATGACCACGGGGACGACGGTCGGGGAGGTGCTCCGGGAGCTGGATCAGCGCTTCCCGGGCCTTGGCACCCGCTTGCTCGACGACAAGGGGGCTGTGCGCCGCTACGTGAACATCTTCCACAACGACGAGGACATCCGCTTCCTCCAGGCTCTGGAGACGCCAGTGAGCGACCAGGACCACATCACCATCATCCCCGCTATCGCCGGAGGGTAGGCGCCGCGGCTGCCGCCGTGAGGAAGTCCAGCGGGTCATCTAAACGGTAGGGCTGTCCGACAAGCGGGTCAGCTCTTCCTCTTCTGGACTTCTCCCGTGCTCACTTCCGCCGAAGAGCCGATGATCGTGTCGGACGCCGCTCGCTCGCGGCGGGCCAGCCACACGAACGGAATCGCCAGGGCCTGAAGTGCTGCGCTGAGGCCGAAGGAGACCGGGTAGCTCCATGCGTCGGCAGCCCTTCCAAGGAGGGGCTGGATTCCGACCGCGCCACTCGATCCCATCAGCGAGTCGAACGACACCACCGTGGCGCGTTCCTTGGAGGCGATGAGGCCATGCAGATACGCCTGGCGCACGGGCGTGAGGGTGGCGAACATCAACGCCCACAGCACCAGAAGGGCGATGGCGATCCAGAAGTGAGGCAGGAGCCAGATCATCGCCAGGACCAGGGTGCTCAGCAGCGTCCCCGCCAGCAGGACGGACGTGCGCCGGTGGAACATGCGCCCGATGTACGGCACGAGCAGTCCACCGGCGATCTGCGCTCCGGCCGTGACTGCCGCCGCGAGGCCAGCAATCGCGTAGGCCCGTTCGTTGCCATACAGCTGCAACAAGTAGGGCTGCATGGCATAGAACGCATAGAGGGTGACCCCGCTCGTGAAGGGCGCCGCCAACATGATCCATCGCACTGGGGGGTTGGCGAACCCGTGCTCGATGGAGCCCCGCAGGACACTCTTGATCTCGTCCATGGGGCGTTTGCCACGGCTCGGGGTGAAACCCAGGTCTCGCATCAACGTGAAGGCGAGTCCGAAGGAGAGGGCGAGCACGAGTGCGCGCAGGAGGTAGGGCACTCCCAGGTGGGTCGCCTGTGCGATGACACCTCCGGCGACGGAGCCGCAGAGCATGGCAATGCCTTCGACGACCTTGCCTTTGGCCAGGACCGACTCGAGCTCCTCTCCTTCTTGGAAGTATCCGCTGAACGTCAGCGCATCCACCAGCCACGCCTCGACCGCTCCGGAGAAGAACGTAAAGCCGAGCCCGAGAAGCGCAGACGTGAGGGCCCAGGCCCAGAAGGGCGCAGAGACGTGCCACATGAAGAGATAGAGCAGGGTGGAGAGGGTGAGCGTGAGGGTGCCCAGCAGGTACGACGTTCTTCGGCCACGCGTGTCGGCCACCACGCCCGTCGGCACCTCGAAGATCACCATGCCGGCGGTGAAGAAAGCGTTCGCCGCGAACGCCTCTGTATTGCTCAAGCCAGCATCGAGCAGAAAGAGCGTGTTGATGCCCCAGATGAATGAAGCCGCCAAGGTATGGAGCAGCAGCAAGAGCAGGTAGACGTTCTGAATTCTGCGGGCTGCAGCATTCATTGCAGGCAGCGATGCTGTTTCCATCGGGTGCCCAGGCAAAGGGCTGGATGGAACGGGTGCTTCCTCGAAGACACTTCCCGCAGCGCTGACGACGGTGCCGCTGCACCTCTCCGGCCGGAGACGACACCATCGCGGGAGTTGCGGATGTAGATCTCCCTGCAAGGGGGGCTTCGCCTGCATCGCGGCCTTGAGCGCGCTGGCGACATCGGTGCCGGTGGCGGCGGTGATGACGTGCGTGACGGAGGGGGCCGGCTCCTGGTGGCCGGGGCTCGCCTCGCCGCCGCAGTGGTAGACTTGGCCCACGATGCCTTCCAAGCACCTCTGCTCCTGCTGCCGTCTGCCCACGCTCGCCGAGCGCGGCGAGTCCGAGGTCTGCGACGTGTGCTGGTGGGAGGACAACGCTCAGGACGATGCGGACGCGGAGGTCGTGCGAGGCGGACCCAACGGTGACTACTCGCTGGCGGAGGCGCGTCGCAACTTCCTCGAGCATGGCTCGATGTATCGAGCGGGGGACCGCATACACCGTTGGGCGGGGCGACCGCCTTCGCCGGAGGAGAGGCCGCTCCTCGACAAGGTCCTGGCCGCGGGCGAGCGCTTCCGGGCGGCGGTGACTCCGGACCAGGAGGAGATGGCGATCGCGACCATCGAGGGCTGGGCCTCGAAGCTCAACCGTGCACGTCAACGTGCGCGATAGGAGGCTGGATTCGCTGCCGGGCACGAGCCCATATCGGGTCCACTTCTGCCGCTTCCTCTCGGCGATGGTGACAGCGACCGCGGGAGCCTCTTCAGGAGTGACGCACAGCATGCAGTCCACGATGAACGTCCGCGGCGGATCGTAGCTGTACGCATCGTATTCAGAGCAGGTCGCCTGTTGGCAGGTGCCATCCTGACTCTCCCCAGCCACACCTTGCCAGGGCACACACGAGCGTCGGCAGGTGAAGCTGGGCCCCTGGAGAAAGCGCGCGTCCCAGCAGGCCTGCTGGGCCCGTGGAGCGCGCGTCGGACATGGCCGCTGGGCTCGCCCCGTATCCAGGCAGCTGGGAGCTGCGACCGTTTCTGGCGTCCCGGCGCGCTTCAGCGGTCCGAGCGGGCCGTGTCGGGGCAGCCGGTGAGACGGGGGCTGAATCGCATGTGCCCCAGTGTGACCCTCCAGCGGGGAATTGAACGGGACGAGACGGGACGAAGAGGGGGAACGATCCGGTGTGAGATCAAGGCGTTAGCCGGTAACAGCGCGACCTGCCTAGGCTAATGTGGGCGCCATGAAGGAGCTATTCCCCGGCTACTACCGTCCGACCCCGGAGGAGTTCGACGACCTCTGGAAGACGGCCACGTTCGTTTTCGACACGAACGTCCTGCTCCACATCCACCGACGGAACAAGAAGACCCGGAGAGCCATCCTCGACAAGTTCAAGAGGCTGGGTGACCGGCTCTGGATTCCCTATGAGATCGCAGCCGAATACCAGCGGAACAAGCTCAAGGTGGCCTCTAACTTGGTGGATAGCCTTAAGGATATCCTCGATGGGCTTAAAAAAGCCAAGGAACCACTACGAGCGCACCACCTTCGCGAGCACGCGTTTCTCGATGCCGAGACTTTGACGCAAGGTATTGACCAGCTCATCAAACAAGTCGAGCAGGCGCGAGACAACAGCCGCCGTGTCTCGCTGGACGATGCAGAGAGCATGGAGCTCGCGTCCCTCCTTCATGGGCGGCTCGACGAGCCTTACTCCGAGGAGGTGCGAAGCAACAAGCTAAAGGAAGCAAAGGTCCGCGCCGAGAAGAAGGTTCCGCCTGGCTTCAAGGACTACGAGAGCAAGAAGAATGAAGGCCTCGCTGCAGGCGACGCGCTCATCTGGTTCAAGATGTTGGGCCGCGCGACAGAGAAGCAGTGCCCCATCATCTTCGTCACCGACGATGCGAAGGAGGATTGGTGGGGCGACGAGGAGCAGGCATACGGCCCGCACCCCGAACTCAGGCAGGAAATGTGGAGCGTCGCCCGGCAACGCTTCTATATGTACAAGCTGTCAGAATTCCTTGTACACGCCGGCAAGTACCTTGGTGAGAACGTGCCGGCCGAGGTGGTCGAGGAC
Source organism: Hyalangium sp. (assembly GCF_035629615.1). GTDB lineage: Bacteria > Myxococcota > Myxococcia > Myxococcales > Myxococcaceae > Hyalangium. The sequence goes on from NZ_DASPHO010000441.1 coordinate 11,719, forward strand.
GTCAAGGAGCATGAGCTTCGCGTGCGCTACACCATGATCTCACTCGATGTACAACGCCTGCGGTCGGATCGTGACAGGCTCGCTGCGTTGCTCTCACAGGTTGACGCCAGAATTGCGGAAGATCCGCATTCACCCCACGGGCTGGAGGATAGGCACCGCCTTTATGATCTCCAAGAGCACATCCAGGAGCTGGATGATGTGCTTGAGCACACTATGCGCGAGTTCGATGAGGTGAGGTCCAATTTGGGTTACCCCGTTCAGCCCAGGTGAATCGTAGGTGGTGTTAGGGGGCCGGCTTGGGGCAGGCTGGCTCATCCAGGACGTGGGCACGGAGGACCTCGGCCGCCTCCAGGGCGGTGTAGTCCCGACCCTGGAGCCCGACGCGCATGGCGACGTACAGCAGGGCGAACACAGCACGCAGGAAGACGGTGAGGACGTCAGAGAGCAGTCCCACGTCCTTGAGCAGCATCCACCGTACCCGGTGCGGAAAGGACTGCGTCCACTGACGGTAGGGCACGTGCGGCAACACCCGCTCCACCAGGTGCAGACCGGGTTCACACGCGATTGCTCGAAAGGCGTGCGCCGTCGCAGGTTTAGGGCACCCCTCCTCCACGGGTTCGAATCCCGTCGGGGACACTGTCATCGGGGCTGGAAGCCGCTGGAATTTCAGCGGCTCCCGGCCCCGGCGCCTGCCGCCACACCGGGCGCAGTCGCCTTCGCTGTGGCCTCAGGCGTGGGGCTCGCCTCTTGTAACTTCGGCTCTGCCCTAGCTGGGGGAGACGCGGCGAGCTACTCCGAGTACTCCTGCCTGGCGACGAGGCGCCAGTTGCGGTTGTAGCTGTGGAGCTTGGAGAACCAGCCGCTGTGGCAGCTGCCGCTGTTGCTGGCGGTGTAGCCGTAGACGAAGCCGTTGTGGACGCGGGCGTCGAGGCGGGGCGAGCCAGGGTTCTCGCAGGGCTGGCTGACGCGGACGGCCTGGTAGGCGGCCTCGGCGAGCACTTCTTCCTGGCCCTCGAAGTCGTAGAGGGAGTGGACGCGGTTGGCGGTGAAGGTGCCGAGCTGGTTGGCCTGCTGGGCGTCGCTCAGCGTGAGGAAGGACTGCAGGTTGGCGAGGGTGGCGGCCTCGGAGGTGACCGAGCCGATGAGGCGGTGAACGGCGCCGTCATTGTCGGAGAGCGCGGCGCGCATGGCGGTGATGCCGGACGAGCCCTGGTAGACGGAGGTGTCGCCCCAGGTGAAGCTGAAGGCGGTGCCGGCGGTGTAGGCGTTGAGCGCGCAGGAGCCGCCAGCGCCGGCGGTCTCGACGAGGATGATCTTGCGGAGGCGGTGCTCGGGGTTCAGGAGGGCGAGGCACTCGTTGCCGGCGACGCCGTCGTAGTTGGCGGCCGGGAGCACGGCCTCGACGATGTTGTAGACGCGGAACGTGGGATCCGTGACCTGTTGCTCGATGGCCTGGAGGTTATCAGTGTCCGTCTCGGCGCCGAGGCAGCCGGCAGCGACGGAGGAGGCGAGGAGGAGAGAAGAGAGTCGGAGAGAGGTACGCATGGCCGCGGAAGCTAGCACGCGTGATTTGATCGATCCCGATAATTCAGCCTGCCCTGGCTAATCGCGTTTCACCAGCACGCCTTCCCCAAGGCTTTCGACCCCCCAGCCCCACCAGGCCGGAAGCCGCTGTCTCCCTCCAGCGTGGCGGTGCGCTCAAGGTGTGTAGAGCTCCGCGGAGGCGAGGGTCGTCCCATTGTATCCCCCCACGGCGAGCACCTGGCCGGAGAGGAGCAGGGTGGCGGTGAAGGAGTAGCGCGTCGAGGCCATGGAGCCGGCGGAGGACCAGGAGCTGGTGGCCGGGTCGAACACCTCCGCGGAGGCGAGGGGGTAGTGGGGACTGTTGTCTCCCGCCGAGACGAGCACCTTGCCGGAGGGGAGCAGGGTGGCGTTGGGCAACGCGCGGCCAATGGACATGTAGACGGTCGAGGACAGGAAGTGGGTGGCCGGGTCGTACAACTGCGCGTAGGGGCGGGCGATGGTGAACCAGCCCCCCGCGATGAGCACCTTGCCGGAGGGGAGCAGGGTGGCGGTGTGGAGGGAGAGGCCCGTGCTCAGGGAGCCGGCGGAGGACCAGGAGTTGGTGGCCGGGTCGTACACCTCCGCGGAGGAGAGGAGGCTTCCATTCTCGCCCCCTGTGACGAGCACCTTGCCTGAGGAGAGCAGGGTGGCGGTGTGCTTGCCGCGGGTCGTGGCCATGGGGGCCGCGGAGGACCAGGAGTCGGTGGCCGGGTCGTACAGCTGCACGGCGGAGAGAAAACTGCTGCCATTGTAGCCCCCCACGACGAGCACCTTGCCGGAGGAGAGCGGAGTGGCGGTGTGATAGCCACGGGCCGAGGCCATGGGGGCCGCGGAGGACCAGGAGTCGGTGGCCGGGTCATACAGCTCCACCGAGGAGAGATAGCTGCTGCCCGTGTAGCCCCCCGTGACGAGCACCTTGCCTGAGGGGAGCCGGGTGGCGGTGTGGAGGGCGCGGGCCGAGGTCATGGGGGCCGCGGAGGACCAGGAGTTGGTGACCGGGTCGTACAACTCCGCCGAGCTGAGAGAGCTGCTGCCATTCAGGCCACCCGAGACGAGCACCTTGCCCGTGGGGAGCAGGGTGGCGCCGTGGTTGCGGCGGGGCGAGGCCATGGTCCTCGCGGACGACCACCCGCTGGCCGCGCACACCGGCAGCCCGGAGATGGCAAAGGGTTTGGAGGCCGAGAGGCCGTAGGCATTGGTGACGGTGGCTGTGATGGAGGGGGTCACCCCCGGCAGCAGGCACGAAGGTGCCGTCCACACGACGTGGCTCGTGGTGGCGGTCGTCTGCGCCGGGGCCAGCGAGCCGGTGTTGGCGGTCCAGGCGAACGTCATGGCGCTGGACTGGGGGTCCAGGGCGGTGACGTCCAAGGCAACGGTCTGGCCGGGAGGGGTGGAGGTGGCGGACTGGTAGAAGTGGGTGAAGCTGGGAGCGAAGCGCTCGGTCGCGGAGGAGGTGATGCAGAGGTTGAGGGTGCCCGTGGTCTGCCCCCCGCGACCGTCCTGGACGGTGACGGTGAGGCGGCAGTTGTTGCAGGCGCCGGCCGGTACGGAGGAGGGGGCGAAGGAGGCGGCGCTGGACGTCGCATCCGTCCAGGTGCCCGGGCAGGAGGCGGTCCACAGGTAGGAGAGGGCATCCCCATCCGCGTCGGAGGCGTTGGCGGAGACAGTGGTGGACTGCCCCGCGTCGAGCCGGTTGAGCGAGGCGGAGACCTTGGAGACGGCGGGCCAGGTGTTGAAGGAGATGGTGACGGCGGCGTCACCGGTGCTGCCGCCGGAAGAGACGTTGACGGCGAGGGAGACGGAGACGGCGGCCCCCTGGGAGTCCGTCACCGTGAAGGTGAGGGTCTGGACGCCCGTGGAGGAAGGCGCGGTCCACGAGGTGGAGGTCGCGTTGGGGGCGGAGAAGGTGCCACCGGTGGCAGTCCAGGCATAGGTGAGGGTGTCGCCTGGGTTGGGGTCATGGGCCGCCGCGGTGAGGGTGAGTGCGCCTCCCATCTGGACGGAGGAGGTGGACGCGACGACAGAGCCGAGGACGGGGGCTTCATTGCCGTAGGGCGGCTGGGGAGACACCTCCTGGAGGGAGAGGGCCACGGCCATCGTCTGGTTGGCGGTGATGGTGACGCCCGAGGCCTGGCCCTGGAAGCGCAGGGTGCCCGAGGCGTCGAAGGCCTCGGCGAGGAAGGCCCGGTTGGAGCCGGCGGGGATGTTGCCGATGAGGCCCCCCCAGGCGCCGTTGGACCGGGCCAACTCGACGACGAGGGACGTCATGTCGGCGGAGGAGACAGTCACCTTGACGCGGGTGACGTCACTGGCGGAGAGGGCCTGCGAGATGGAGGCGGCGACCTGGACGGAGCCGGTCGGCTGCGCGGTGCAGGCGACGAGGCAGAGCAGCAGCACCGCGGCGAGGCGGGGGAGGTGTGAGTGTGTTTGCAAGACGAGTCCTTCCGTTGGGCGAGCGCGCACGGGTACGCCGAGCCTCGGCGGCTTCGTGCCTCGGCACTGGGAGGAGCCACCAGGGAAGGGAATGATGCGGAAAAAATGAGCGCAGCCGTTCAGGTGCCCCGCGGATGAGGCCCGTGCGCCCCCCTGACGCTCACAACCCGTGTGGTGTTGAGCCTCAAGCAGTCGCGCTGCTCCAGAAGCTCACGCCCCTGCTTCGCCCTTCCTGCGGGGCCGCCTGGGCAGGCGTGTCCCTCAAGGGGCTGGGCGGCCGTCCACCGACCGGGCGCACGGCTCGGGCGACCCCTGTCAGCGGCCCTCCTCGGCCCCTGCGCTCCTACCCGCCACCCCTCAACGGCCCTTCCTTCCTTCCTATGCTCCTTATTACGATGCTTCAAGGCATGGCCAGCGGGATTGCCCGCTCCGCCGAGTCCACGCGATGCTCCCCAGGCCCGTGAACTCACCTGCGACGACGGCTCCCAGCGAGCCCCAGCGGCACTACACCGCCTTCATCAGCTATCGCACCCGCGTGGAGCCCGACCGGTCGGTGGCAGTCTGGCTGCAGAACTTCCTCGAGGCCTACAAGCTACCGCGCGGGGTATCGAGTCTTCAGGGGCGGAGTGATCGCCGCCTGGGCAAGATCTTCCGCGACACCTCGGATCTGCCGGCCACGCCTGACTTGCCGCAGGAGATCCGCCGGGCGCTCGACGCGTCCGAGTTCTTGATCGTCGTCAGCTCGCGACAAGCGCGCCAGTCGCAGTGGATGGATGCCGAGGTCCAGCACTTCGTTGACGCCGGCGCGACGGACCGCATCCTCCTGCTGCTCGTCGACGCCGAGCCTGCCGAGAGCTTCCCTCCCCAACTGGAAGGCCGCCCCCTCGCTGCGGATGTCCGGGCCCCCAGGCCATGGCTGAGCCGCTGGAAGCTGCGCACGGAGGTGCTCCGGCTCATCGCGGCGATGCTGCGAGTGACCTATGACGACCTCCGGCGACGCGAGCGGCTGCGACAGCTACGCGACGGCGTGCTGGCGACAGTGGCGACGGCGATCATCCTCACCGTCATCGGGTCGCAGGTGGCCACTCGCCTCGCGGCCCAGGAGGAGGCTGAGCGGCAGCAGCGAGCCACGCGGGCCGCCCAGCTCGGGCTGCTGGCGCAGTACGCGAACGCTGCCGGCAAGCCTGGCCAGGCGGCACTGCTCGCGACGGAGGCGCTGCGTCAGACGCTCCCAGGTGATCCGTCGCCGCAGGCTGCACGGCAGGCACTCCGGGACGTCCTCGCCCATGTCTCGGGGCATCCCTTTCCCCTGCCGCCCACCGCCGAGCTGGACACCCCACACATCACGATCACCCCTGACGGCAGCCGCGTGCTCATCGCTACGACCGCGGGCGAAGCGGTGCTCCGTGAGTGGACGCTCCGCGAGGGTAAGGCTTCGCTCGTGCGCGCGCTCCCATGGAAGGACGGCGCGGTGGACCAACTCGCTGCCGCACCCTCAGGTGGCTGGTGGATCGCGGCCCGAGACCCAGAGGGGGGATCGCTACAGCTGTGGCGGTTGCCCGCTGAGGGAGACACCCTCGTGCCAGCACCAGCACCGGGTGGGCCCATCGGCGCGTTCAGCCGGGATGCCTCGCGCTACGTCGCTGTCGGATCCGACTCGGACCGTGCGGATGACGTCGTCACGATCACGGATCTTGGGGCCGAGGTCCCCAGCTCCTCACGCATCGTCCTGGTCCCGAAGGAGGAGGAAGGCTGCTTTGATCGGCGCGCGACCGCGGTGGCCTTCAGCGACGACGCGAGCCTGGTAGCCATTGGGTACCGCGGCGCATGCGTGTGCGTAGTCCGCCTCGGCAGCAAATCCAACGAGTCCCGGTGCTGGAGCACGGGACACCTCCACTCCGGCCTCGACGATCTGCTCGACGCTCCCATCTACCTGCTGAGGTTCAGCCCCGACAACGAGGTGCTGGTCACTGCCTCCGGAGACACCTCGCCCTTCACGCTGAGCAGAGCCCAGGCGGGGCTGGTGTTTCGTGTCCGGGTGGGGGCCAGGTTGGATGAGCGTCTGCACCTTTGGAGCCTGGGGAAAGCCAAGGTCCCTGCTCCTGTCGCGCTTGAACACGATGGAGTTGTCAGCGCCATTGCCTTCAGCCCCGACGGGATGTGGCTGGCGACAGGCAGTACGAATGGAATGGTCCGGGCATGGCTCCGGTCCTCGCGGAGTGAAGGCACGAGCTCCGAAAAGCCACCTGTCTCACGGGTTCGGCTGCCAGGACACACCCAGCGGGTGGCGGGGCTCCAATTTCTTGCGCCTTCGACGCTGGTCTCGTGGAGCGAAGACCACACCGTTCGTCGCTGGCAGTTATTGGCAGACGGAGCGGCAGAGCAGACAGTCTTTCACGGCCACGAAGCGGCGATCTCGTCAGCCGCCATGGCGCAAGGACGTTGGCTCGTGACCATCGACCGGAATCAGGGCTTGCGGCGCTGGGACCTGCATGCGGCCGGGCCTGGAGTCGGCCACCCCTTCGTCTCGCGGCCTGAAGGATGCTCGATCGACCTGCCCTCTACACGGCAGGAGTTGAGCCGAGACGGCCGCTGGCTGATCACCGAGAACTGCGAGGACTGGAGGATCTGGTCTCTCTCCAGGGAGAGGACTGGAGAGCTTCAGCCACGGGAGCTCTCCACGGTGACGGGACGTACCTGCTCGCTGGAAGTCGATCCTGCAAGCCGGTGGCTCGTCCGGGATTCCGAACAGGGGCTCTCGGTGTTCCGGCTGCAGGAGAACGGGAGCCTGGGTGCTGAGATGCCGCTTGGGACCGAAGGCTGCAATGGCATGAAGGTAAGCCCCGACGGACGATGGCTGCTGGGCCACCGCGATGAGCACACCGTCACCATCTGGGAGCTCTCGAAGGATGCTCCCCGCACCGTGCAACTGTCCGCGAAGCCTGGCACGGTGTTTGTGGGTTCGAGCGAGTTCAGTCCTGATGGCCGGTGGCTGGTGACGCAGCACTCTACCGACCAGGCATACCTCTGGCAGATGACAGCGGATGAAGCACTGCAACAGCGTGAGCTGCGCGTCTGCCATCTGGCTGGAGACATCTTCAGCCCGGATGGGAGATGGCTTCTCCTTCAACAGCGTGCCACCGGGCAGGATGCCTGCGAGCCGGTGTTGTATGATCTCTCGCAGCCGAACGCCGCCGCGCGGCGCCTCACCGGGCCTGGAGGCAGCCTGTCACGTCCCGTCTTCAGCCCCGACGGGAGGTGGCTGGCAGCGAAGGAATCCCACGATGGCCAAGGGGCTGGGGGGACATGGCTTTGGAGGCTTGATCCTTCCCATTCGCTCATGTCTGGCCAGCACCTGGAGGGAGCCATCTCCCTGGGCGGCGCGCAACCGTTCGACCCTCGAGCGCAATGGCTGATGACGTGGGGGAACTCGCATCCGCTCCTGTGGCATCTGTCGGATGCTGGTGGGGGAGTGAGAGCAGTGCCCTTGACCGGGCAGGTTCCACCGGACTCCGAACTCAGTGATGCGTGGCTCGCGACCTGGTCTCCTGATGGACGGTGGGTCGCCATCGCCAATGAAACCGACCGCAGGGTGGCCATCTGGACCCTCGATGCGGAAGCGGGGCTTGCCGTCCTCCGGACCTCGCTCGGGCTCGAGGCAGGCACGATCGCTCTCTCGAGCAGCGCCGATGGGCGCTTCCTTGCGCTCCTCGCGGCCGATGGCCGGGTGCGGTTGTGGGACACAAGCGAGCCGGACGGGCCAGCGGCGCTGATGAATGCTGGGATCCAGGATGCTCCGGAGGGGCTCACCTTCGTGCCTGGCCACCCGTGGCTGATGACGTGGGGTCGTGCTATCCGTTTCTGGCCACTGCGGATCGAAGATCTGGCGAGCGCGGTCTCGCGGGCCGCGGGCCGGAACTTCACGCTAGAGGAGTGGAACCAGTTCTTCCCTGGCCGGGAGTACAAAGTCACCTTCCAGGAGTGGCCGCGCGCTTCCCGGGCGCAGTGAGCCATCCGCTCAGTGGAATGGCGCGCAGCTGCGCGACGGTGGCCGCTTGGTCTGCGTGAGGAGTGAAGGCAGGCGGCGGGTTTTGGCGGGCCGTGAAGCAAGCCGGAGTGGAGACGATCCTCGGGAAGCGCGGCATTTCCCCCCTCGGCCCGAGGCGCGGCTGAAGCCTACGCGCAGCCGCTCCAGGCCTGAGCGCCACTTCCCGACAGCTTCATTTCCGCTCGGCTCGCCATGGCTCGGCAGATTGCCTCCTGGCTGCCTCGCTGCCCCACCTGTCACCGCTCCAACTCTCTTCGTTCCTCGCGCAACCATCCAGGCCTCCCGCTTCGCGCCTCGGGGCCCTAACGCAGTAGTGTTAGCCGGCAGACCGGGAGGACCTACCGATGACGGTGGATCTGCGAATTGCCTCGTACAACATTCTGGCGGACGCCTACGTCAAGCCCGAGTGGTTCCCGCACACGCCCGCGGACGTCCTCCGGCCGCAGAGGCGCCAGGAGGCGCTGGCCCGCCGGATCGCAGGGCTGGACGCGGACATCGTCTGCCTGCAGGAGGTAGAGCCCGACAGCTTCGCCGCGCTCCGCAGGGTGCTGGAGCCGCGCGGGTACGCGGGCGTGCTGGCCCTGAAGCAGCAGGGCCGGCCCGATGGCTGCGCAGTGTTCCACCGCCTGGAGCGGTGCCTGAGCCACCGGGCCCATTACTTCAGGGACCGGTTGGAGGACGGGCGCATCTCCGGGCACCTGGCGCTGGTCGTGGACTTCGACGCCGGAGGGGACCGGCTGCGCGTAGCGTGCACGCACCTGCGCTGGGACCGGCCGGACAGGCCCGTGGAGCAGCACCAGGGGATGCAGGAGGCGGCCGAGCTGCTCGAGGAGCTGGTCCGGCGGGACCCGGATGCCCTGTGGGTCGTGTGCGGCGCAAATTCGTGCAGGCGCTCAAATTCGAGCCTTGCTGCCAGCAGGTGTTGGACCTCATCGGCCAGCTGTACGCCATCGAGGAGGACCTGCCCGACTGGCACGCGTGGGAAGGACAGGCGCGACAGGACGCGCTGGCCCATCGGCTCACCGTGCGGCAGCAGCAGTCAGCTCCCCTCGTCGAGCGCATCAAGGCGTGGGCACTGTCTCAGAAGGCGCTGCCCGACAGCACGTTTCGCAAGGCCCTCGAGTACATGCTGGAACTGTGGAACGGGCTGACGGTCTTCCTGCACAACCCTCTGGTGCCGCTGGATAACAACCCCGTCGAGCGACAGATGCGGGACATGGTGCTGGGCCGCAAGAACCACTACGGCAGCAAGTCCCAGCGCGGCACCGAGGTGGCCGCTCTCTTCTACTCGCTCATCGAGACGGCCAGGCTGCGCGGTGAGGATCCGGGCGACTACCTGCTGCGCGCAGCCCTCGCCTCCATCGAGAACCCGGGCACCGTCACCCTTCCCCACAGCGTCGACTGACGACCGCTCGCACCCCAAGCGCGGGCCTCGTCTGCTCCGTGCGGGCACGGGGCACAGCGAACTGATACCCCGCGTCGGACAGCTTCAGCTCGGCCCGAAAGGTGCCACCTCGAAGCGCTCGGACAATGTCGGCGCGTCATCGTGATCGTTTGCTCCCTCCGCAACACCGAGTCCACGAAGCCTTGCGCTGAACTGAGAACTTGAGAGCCGCCTACGGTAGAATGGGGCTACGCTCGGATTCAAGGTACCGGTGCAACAGTGGAGACGACGATGACGACGGACATGGGGGAACCGCAGCGTACGATGATGGTGGTGGCCTTGGCACTAGTGCTAGCTGGGTGTGCAGTTGATCCCGAGCCAGACCCGAGGGACCTAGAGCAAAGCAAGAGCGCCATATATGGTGGCTGGGTCGCCAATAGCGGTGACTTTCCACAAGTCGTATACGTTTTAGCCGACGGCGCAGCGTGCACTGGTACGCTTATCGCACCGACAACGGTCCTTACTGCCGCGCATTGTCTCGATCACTATCCAGCAGCCTCGAATGTGTGGGTAGGCTTCGGTGCACCATGGCCCTCCGAGTTCTTCAATGCAGTTTCGTACGAGATTCACCCCGATTTCGACATGGACTATCTATTCGGAGTTGTGGTCAGCAGCCACCATGACACCGCTCTTATCCATCTCGCCTCGGCAGCGCCATATCCTGTGTCGAAGCTCGTGTCGCCAGCAGAGGAGTCAGCCTATGTAACGGAGGGCTCGCTGGCGTGGATCGCAGGGTTTGGCGAGAATAACTTGTCTGGATACCCATCGTCGGGAATCAAGATCCTCGGGACAGGCTACATCAGCAACTTCAAGGAATGGGTCATCCGGCTGGATGATCTTCCTTCGTCGGCTTGTGGGGGCGACAGCGGCGGTCCGTTTTATAGCCATGTTCCAGGGGTCGGCTTGAAGCAAGCTGGCGTGCTGAGCTTCGGAGCTCCGAGCTGCGAGACATGGAATAAGTACGCTAGAGTCACGCTCGACTTGTGGTGGATCCACTTGAATGCGAGGGTGCCATGCGACTCGGGACTTCCATGCGATCAGCGCTGCGGAGACTATGAGTGTGATCTGGATCACGAGAACATTTATACCTGTCTCGCCGACTGTGCCTACACCGCGTGCGGCGATGAGGTCTGCACACTAGTGGCCAGTGAGACCACGTCGAACTGCCCGTCTGACTGCTATTGCGGTGATGAGATTTGTGATTGGGACGAGAAAATGGGTGGCACATGCACGAGCGACTGCACGCCGCGCATTGATGGATCGTGTCCAAGTGGCGTCTGCGATGGCAACGAGAATTGGGCCGAGTGCCCGCAGGATTGCCAGTAATCCTACTCGGTCGTTTCTCTCTACGGGCACGGCGAGCTTTTGCCCCTGATCCGACGGTGCGCAAAGCGTGCTTCACCGGCTCGGCAGGCGTCTCCCTCTCCTCGCCCAGACGGGACAGGGCGAACAGAACCGAGCTGTCCGACGCGCAGTAACTGATCGCCGTGCCTCGTCTGGGGAAGCGAAGAGGGAGCGGCATACCGAGCAGGTGGAGCACACCAGACGGACACCGCATCAGAGTCGTGCGTGCTCCGTCCCCACTGCGAGCGGAGCGGAGCCACCCGGCTGCGGGCCCATGGACGCCGGACACCCCGTCACCACGGGGCACGGCGAACATGTACCGAACGACCACGACAGCAAGAACCGGGCGTTCGAAGCCGTCCGTGGCTTAGCCCGGATATCCGCAATCGCTCGAAAGCCGACATCCGTTCGGGCGTCACGAAATCCGCTTTGCCGGCTCAGTTGCTCTGAAGCGCTGGGTCCAAATTCCGGCCACTTGCTGGCATGGCGGTTTTGCGGCCTTTTCAGACACTCGTCGAAATCGTGCCTCTTCGAAAACGCTCGTCGAAATCGTGCCTCTTCGAAAACGCGGTTCCTGTGGATCGCGATTCGAAGCGCTGGAGGGGTGATCCTCGTCCCCTAATCAATGTTGGCCGACATGAGAAAGCGCAGGAACTGGGTCATCGCTCGACCGGGTTTCCGGGATTGGCGGGCCACCGCACGCCCGCCGCGTCAAGGGCAAGCTCGCTTCGCTCGGCGCCTCCAAGGCGCCCCTGTGACTCGGTGGGCGCACGGCGGCTGGAGCTGCTCGTCTGGCGCCCGAGGGGCGCCAGGTCAATGTCAAAGACCCCGAACCGACCATGACCAGATTTCCGCGCCTTTTGATGACCACCAACAATCAAGGAGAGGCGGGTGGCACCTCGTCATCAATGAGCCCATAGCGGCCTTGCCCAGCGATTCCCGTAAACTCCACAGCAATCAGTTCCCGACAGTATTCTGGTGGCCGGTTGTTGGTCAGTATGATCTGGCAGTGTTCGCGGTGCGCTTGGTGCAGTCTCATGAGAATGCCAAAGAAAGCATCTACAATCAGCTGATCGCGGAAACTCGGATCAGATGAGTCCTGGCCTACGTGACTCAGCGGCGAATCCAACATCAATAGATTCGGAAAGAACGACTCAGCCTCCAGAGAATACGTCAGCACCGCGAAATGCCACATAGTGACTGCTAGGGAGATAGCCCCTTTGCTGGAGAGTTCTCCGTACAACTGGCCTCTCACCCGCGGCCGATAAGTCGCAGGATCCAAGTCCGCCGCACGAGGATCGGGAAATCGTGTCTCAACCAGCAAGCGCTGAAAACGACCCGACAACTCCGAGACTATTTCGTGAGAAGACTTGGCAGAGCGTGCCAGCTTCGCCTGAGCCTTCTTTATCGCTTCGACACGCTCCTCAAGCATCAACAAGTCTGACCCTTCACCCCGAGCTCGAGCCCTCAAGGAGATGTGCTCCTGAGCCTGTCGCTTCTTGGCGGCAACGAGGGCGAGTGCTTCATTGAGTTCCAACATGGGCTGCATTGTTGGCAGAACAGCCGACTCGGACGTTTTTCGTAGAGCAGAGTCCAAGTCAGCAACTTGCTTGGTCTTTTCCTCCGCGGAGTACTTCACATTCTCCTGATGTGCTTCCAGATCCTTGATGTAGCCACCAAGATCAGAGATTCGGCTCTTGAGAGACCGAAGCCTGTTTTCAACGGGAATACCCACGGTTTGCTCAGGAAGATTCTGCATGCATACATGGCAGTCGTTGGCGGGAACACTCCGTTCAACGGATTGGAAACAATTGGGACAGCGCATGACGGGCACACTGCCTACCAATCGGTGCGACTCCTCCAAGAACTCGACTTGCTGACGCTCGCGTTCGTACTGCACCAGCAGTCTGCCAAGCTGTATCAAGTTGCGGCGGATCTCCACGAACTGCGCGGTGAGCCCCGTTCGCTCGCTCTCTAGTTCGGTGCGCCTGTTGAGCAACTCTCGTTCCGATCCCAGCTTGGCATCAGCTTGAGTCCGCAGTGCATGAACACGCTGGTGAAGTGCCTTCTCCTCTGTGTCCAGCATTTCTATTTGCTGGGCTAGTTCTTCAGTTGAAGGGATGCGTGCTTGATCAAGAAAGGAGCGTGCGCCATCCAGAAATTGTCGAGCACGGTCTCGCTCGGCCTCGGCACTTTTCAACTGCGAAGAGAGATCTGCCAAGGCAAAGTCGTAGATCCCATGAACGAATTCGAACGCAGCACGCCACTTGATTGCTTTGTGCGGCTCCGCCTCAAAGAAGGCAGAACGCTTGGCCGAGATACGATCCTGATCGGCATACATGAGCATCAATAAGTCTCTGATGCTCAGTGTGGAGAGCGCAGAGGCTGCTTGGGTAGGTGCTGTTTTGACTTTAATATCACCCAAGCCCAGGCTGCTCATGAGTTCTGAACTCACCGAGATGGCGCCGGGCTTCTGTCTTGGGGGGAATTCTTTGAACGTGGCGCGCCCTGCGAAGGTATCCTCAATGCCCCCGAAGTAAATCATGGCATTTGCGTACTGGGCTTTCAGGGAGCGGCGAATCGTTAATCTTACTTCGCCCACTTGGCACTCAACGAAGCAATCAGAGCACTTTGCTAGCTCTGGATAGTTCGGTGGATTGCTCGCGCCCATCGCATAGTCAAGAAGTTCGAGCACGGAACTCTTGCCAGTGGAGATCGGGCCGGCGACGATATTGACACCATCGTGAAACTCTACTTCGTATTGTCTGCTAGGCGATGTAAGCACTAGTTTTCTAAATGAAAGGCGCCCGCTCATTGTCCCTCCTCTTGCTTCCAGGCGCGAATCGGGAGTTCGAGCGCCGCGATATCTCTTGAGAAATCAGGCAGCGCTCTTTGGATGTCACTGAGCAAGACACCTGCATTCCTGCGCCCCCATGCTTCGCAGAACACTTCCGCGAGCGCACGCATCGCATGCGCCCACGCACTAGTGAATCTGCCAGCTATGTCGATTCCCGCTGCCGTCAAATCGATCAAGACATCCTTGTCATTGCCTGTCCGGTCTTCGATGATAAGATCCCGCGACATCAACTCCGAAACAGTTTGCAGGAACCCCTCGCGCATGGCTGTGAAGTTTCGCTCCGCGAACAAATCCGCGAGATCCCCTGCGTAAAGCCCATGGGCGCGAATCACGGTTGCGAGTTTGGGGATGAGCGATACCAGCGCCCGCGGTTGCTGCAAGGCAAAGTCCACCGCCATCGCTCGCTCCACGCTGATGGGCTTCTTTTCCTCGCGGCGCCAAGTATCGAGTAGCAAGAGGGCCCTTCCCATGTGAAATGAGGCGGAGTGCCCAGGACTGAGCAGGGAACGGCGCCTCATGAGTCCTCTTCCTTGTCTTGGCCGATCAATTCAAAGTCGTTTGTCCAGCCAGCCCGGCACTGGTCGGCCCAGTAATGGACGCCTCCCCACTTGTGCACAGGGCTGGCATTCAGGGAGGTTTTCAGGTTCGACTGGTCCTGCTCGTTGACGCGTTTGTGCACTTCGCTCACGAATGGTGGCCCTAGGTGATCGGGAGCACGTTCGTTGAATGCGTGCTCCCACAAAGCGTGCAAGCGGACTTCCAGATCCTCGAGCGCGGCGATCTCCTCTGGATTCCCCCCATGAGACACTTTGCCACGAAGGATCTCGAAATTGTAGAAGGCGGTTCGCGCGGAGAAATGCTGCTGGACACCTGCGGCCTCTAGCTTCCTAACGAAGATCGCGTCTTGATAGTGGTTGTGTGAGGGAAGTTTCCGGGCGGGCTCTGGCGGAATCAGGCTGGCAAGCAGTTGCTCTAAAGAACCACGGTCAGAGGTTCTCCGCAGAGCCTTCTCAAAGAGCACTGCAAGCTTTGGATTGGAGGAGAAAGCCACGAAATCATCAACCGACCACAAGTCGATTTGACACTTCGCCTTGACGGACTGCTGCTTTCGCCACTTCTGCCACCACTCTTCTTCTTTGATACTCAGTGCTGTCGGTATACATAACGTCCACTGCACTAGGTTCGTAAAATGCGGACTCTCCGAGCACTTCTTCCACGATTGCCGGATTTGCTTCTGCTGGCTGTCACCAACCCCTTCGCAGAAATACTTAGCCTGCCAGACGCGAAGCTCGCCTTTGAACTCACCAACGAAGGTATCAATTCCCTCATCGCCGGGGTCTGGGCGAACCTGACGCGCCAGCGGGTGAATAGAAGCAACACAGCGATTCACGAGGTGGGCAAAGACGACGCGAGCACCATCTTCGGTCCACAGGTCTCTCAGCACTCGCAAGTCGATCATCCCGAGAGCTTTCTGGAACCCCCAGGGACTGTCAAGGTTCGACCAGCTCCCTCAAGCGGGGCAGAGCCGAAGGCGGAAAAGGCCAGTGAGCCTCTTGAGTGGTCGGGTAGACCCGGGCGCTGATTGGCCCCGGGCCCCCCACGGATCCGGACGTGCGCAACTCACGCATCCGGCTCTTCGTGTCACGGTTTCGCTCCTCACCCTTCTCGCTATCCGCTCGAGTTTCGTGCAGATGCTTTGGAGCCCAATGTCTCCGGCATCGGTCCCTCCAGCAGTTCCGTGTCACGGCATCCCCTTCCCTCCACAGGGTCCCGGATGAGGCCGGTTCCCCCGCTTCATCGGTACTATTGGATGCTCCGAATCCCGTACAACCTTCCCTCCCCGCTTCGTTTCCTTCGCGGAGTAGGTACCACCGCCACCCGTCTTTCGCTCCCGTGCGCGTCGGGCGCCCATCGCGCTCGGGCCAGGGTTGTTCTCCGGCTTCCCCAACCGGCTTCTTGTCGTGGAGTCGTACGGGCCTCCCAGGTTCCTCGGAGAACCTCTGTGTACATGCCCTGCTCTTCGACCCCGGTGGGAGCGACGTGCCGGCCCGTGCTGCCTTCAGCGCGTCGCTGCTGCCTTCCGCTCGTTTCAAGGCGTCGGCTCCCACAAGGAAGCTTTCGAGGCTCAATCCCACGGCCTGCACACTCGCTGTCTACGCTTCGCAGCCAGGGTTGCCCCTGCACCACGCAAGACTCGCTTCCGGGTGGGGGCCAGCCTTTCCCGGGCGGGCTTTTCGCCCGCAAGGTTCCTTCGTGAGGTTTCCGCTCTTTTCCTACATGGCTTCCTCCTCACCCAGGCTTCTCCTGGCGCACGAGACGATCTGCGGGAAGCGCGGGATTTCGATCGCGGCGAGTGAGATCGCCCGGGCCACTGCGACGCCTCGAGTCCTTGTCAGTTCGAGGCGTTACCTCATCAGACGAGCCGCACTCACGCGGATCGCTGGCCCGCGGTTGCGGGAGATCGCTTCCAAGGCACCAGGCTGGCCAGCTGGCGGAGCAGCGTAAGCCCGGTGAAGAGCAGATGCGTCGTGCCGTCCGGCAGCGGGCGCTTCATGCGGTAGGCGATGCGGCCATCCTCCGCTCGTGACAAACGCTCCAGTGCCAGCGCACCGCGTGCTCCGTAGCGGCATAGCCGCTCCAACCCCTGTCTGTCGTTCGCATGCAGGAGCGTATTGGCGTGCAGGGAGAATCCCTCCAGGAAGGCGCACCGGGGCTGTTTTCGGGGAGGGAGCCGCACATCCACCTCCGTCCAGCGCAGCCGCTGCTGCAGGCAGTGCGCCTGGTATGTCTGCAGCGCGTCCTCGGGCCCTTGCGCGGGCAGGGCCCCTCTTTTCTCCAGCAGGCGCAGCACCCGGTGCCGCACCACCCGCAGCAGTCGCTCCACTTCTGCTTGCGTGGGCGGAGGCAACGGCTCGAAGCGCACGCCGCCCTCCCGCGGCACGAAGACGCCGTCCGGTACCAGCGAGTGGAAATGAGGAGTCACCTGCAAGGCGGAGCCGAAGAACTGGATGAATGACACGGCAACAACCGGCCCACCCCGTAGGCCATGCCGCCGTGCCCTCCGGCGCTGCTGGGCGTGCCCCCGCGCGCAGGAAGAGGGTGAGGACGTCCGAGAGGAGCCCCACGTCCTTGAGCAGCACCCACCGCACCCGATGCGGAAAGGACAGCGTCCACTGCCGGTAGGGTAGAGTCGACGGGAGGCGCGGTGCCGCTCGGGCTCGTCGGCGCCTGCTGCGAGGGTCCGCTTTCGCTCGCCCTCTCGCCGAGTCTTGCCCACGGTCCGTTTCCTCCACGCCGCTCATCGAACCGGACGTGCAGATTTC
>NZ_DASPHO010000442.1:0-7431 GCF_035629615.1 Hyalangium sp.
CTTCGCGCGGCCCAGCCTCCAACGGCTGCGTCCCCTCGGCAAAGATCGGCTCGTCCAACTCCAGAGCCCCGCTCTCCTCTGCCCTCTCCAGAGCCTCGGCTGTCTCTTCCACGGAGCCACGGGCCCCGGGGTCCACCGAGATCATGCGGAAGATCAGCGCGCTGAGCCGCGACTCCACGCGCGGATTGAGGGCGAGCGGAAGTGGCGCAGCCATGCCCTCCAGCTGCCAGGTGCCGTCCTCGTCCTGCCGAGGTTCCGCCAGCTCCGGGTACGTGCCCGTCACGAGCCGGTAGGCGGTCACCCCCAGCGCGTAGAGGTCATCCGCCGGGCCCGCGTGGTAGCGCGCTTCCCGGTCGCGCCAGTGGCGCAGCTCGAACATCCAAGACTCCGGCGAGCGGTAGGCCGGGGTACCGGGAAAGAGCGTTGGCGGCGTCAGGGTGGCCGCGCCCGCATGGTTTCCAGAGCCAAAGTCGATGAGGACCGCGCGGCTGTCCGTGTGCCGGACCAACACGTTGTCCCCTTTGACGTCTCGGTGGAGGCCCTCTTCCGCGTGAATCGCCTGGAGGGCCCGCGCCAGCTGGGCCAGCAGCCGCAGCACCTGCCGGCAGGTGGGGTTGTGCCGCCGGGCCCAGTCGTACAGGGGCGTGCCCTCCACCCATTCCATGATGACGTACGGATGGACCGTGCCACCGGGGTGTTGCCACTGCCCCTCCTCCAGCAGGCCCGGGACACTGGGGTGGTGGATGCGGGACAGCAGCGCCGCCTCTCGCACGAACCGAGGATCTCTCGGCAGCAGGGCCAGCTTGAGGGCCACGGGGCCGGCGTCCTCCTGCCCGACCCTCACGGCCTGGTAGACGGCTCCGTGGACTCCCCCGCCTCGCCAGGCCACCACGCGCCAGCCCTCCACCACCGTCTCCAGGGGCAGCAGGGCCGTGTACGGCTGGGGAGCGTGCTCGCTCTCCCTCTTGGCTCTCTCCATGGGAGGACCTCGCGGAGTGTGGGTTGCTCACTCTACTCGCGTAAGGCCTCCCGCAGGCAACCCAATAGGTTGTCCCTGCGCAAGCTACCCCGTGCGATGCGGTCGAAGGAGAGACCGGGGCTCATGAGCGCGGAGAGCCAGCCGGTGTCGAGCCAGGAAAACCTGTCGGACAAGCAGACAGGTTTGGAGCGGTCGCGCCGCCGTCGGATAGCACCTGAAGTGTGGGAGTCCAGGGGCTCGTGGGCCCGAGCCCCATCCCGCGGAGGGAGTCCGGCGCCCGGAGCGTCATCTGACCCGCCAGTCAAGGCGGAGGGTGCGCTACTGTCGCCCCGCACGTGGACCATCGATTCCAGATCAACCTCCGCGGGGTCATTGACCTCCTGTCGCACCACCTCTACAGCTCGCCCGGCGTCTACGTGCGGGAGCTGCTGCAGAACGCCACGGACGCCATCCGCGCCCGCCAGCTCCTGGAGCCCGGCCACGAGGGCACCGTCCGCGTCGAGCTCATCGAGAAGCAGGACGGTGGCCTGCCCACCCTGCTCTTCAGCGATGACGGGGTGGGACTGACGGAGGAGGAGATCCACCGCTTCCTGGCCACCATCGGCGAGAGCTCCAAGCGCGAGGCCCTGGCCGAGCACCGCAACGACTTCATCGGCCAGTTCGGCATCGGCCTGCTCTCCTGCTTCATGGTGTGCAACGAGCTGCTCGTGGTGACGCGCTCGGTGAAGGGGGATGGCCGGACCATGGAGTGGCGGGGCCGGCATGACGGCACCTACTCCGTGCGGCCCTCCGAGCACCCGCTGGAGCGGCCGGGGACCCAGGTCTTCCTGCTGGCCCGCCAGGACACGGCCGAGCTCTTCACCGTCGAGCGCGTCCGCCAGCTCGCCCTGCACTACGGCGGCCTGCTGCCCTTCCCCATCCTGCTGACGGCGCAGGAGAGCACCGCGCGCATCAACACGGAGGGTGCGCCCTGGCGCCGCAAGTACGAGAGCCCCAGCGACCGGCGCGCGGCGCTGCTGGCCTACGGGCGCGAGGTGTTCGGCTCGGACTTCATCGACTGCATCCCGCTGAAGTCCTCCGCGGGAGACGTGGAGGGCGTGGCCTTCGTGCTGCCCTTCAGCCCGCACTACAACGCCAAGCAGAAGCACCGCGTGTACCTGAAGAACATGCTCCTGTCCGAGAGCGCGGAGAACCTGCTCCCGGACTGGGCCTTCTTCGTCAAGTGCGTGGTGAACGCCAACGAGCTGCGCCCCACCGCCAGCCGCGAGTCCTTCTACGAGAACGAGACTCTGGCCAAGGCGCGCGAGGCGCTGGGCCTGGCGCTGCGCCGCTACCTCACGGAGCTGGCCAAGGACGACCCGCGCGCCCTCCAGCGCCTCATCTCCCTGCACGGCCTCTCGGTGAAGGCGCTGGCGCTGGATGACGACGAGTTCTACCGGCTCGTCATCGGCTGGCTGCCCTTCGAGACGTCCCTGGGGATGATGACGCTGGTGGACTACCGCCGGCAGAGCCCCACGGTGCGCTACGTCTCCTCGCTGGATGACTTCCGGCAGGTGGCACGCGTGGCCGCGGCGCAGAGCCTATGCGTGGTCAACGCCGCGTACACCTATGACACGGACCTCATCGAGAAGCTCCCGCGCCTCTTCCCGGATGCGCAGGTGGAGCCCTTCTCCGCGGCGGAGCTGCCGCAGAGCTTCGACGAGCTGACGCTGGACGAGCGCGAGGCCGTCTTCCCGCTCATCAAGGTGGCCGAGCTGGCGCTCCAGCCGTTCCAATGCGACGTGGAGGTGAAGAAGTTCCGCCCCAAGGAGGTACCCACGCTCTACAGCTCAGACGCGGAGGGGGCCTTCCGCCGCGACGCCGAGCGGGCCCGCGAGGAGAGCGATGATCTGTACGGCTCCATGATGGACAGCGTGCTCACCGGCGCGCAGGGCGCCGATCGTCCGCTGCTCACCTTCAACTTCCTCAACCCGGTGGTGCGCAAGCTGGCGGCGGTGACGGACCGCAACGTGATGAAGCTCTCCGTGGAGATGCTGTACGTGCAGGCGCTGCTGCTCGGCCACCGGCCGTTGAGCGCGAAGGAGATGGCGCTGCTCAACCAGGGGCTGCTGGGGCTCATCGCGGCGCACCTGGACGGGGGCGGCGAGGACTCGGGCCAGGGAGGCATGCATTGACGACGCAGGACTGGCGTGAGCAGGTGGAGGAGCTCCTGAAGCGCGCCGCCCGGCTGCGGCACGGCGAGGCCAAGGTCATGGCGCTCGAGGAGGCGGCGCGGCTGGCCGACACCCATGGCGATCTGGATCTGGCCTTCGAGGTGCGAGACGACCTGATCGACGCGGCCACCTTCGGCGGCTTCCCCGACAAGGCGCTGGTGGCCTTCGCGTGGTGCCGCGGCCAGGCGAAGAAGAACCCGGAGCGCTTCGAGTCGGACCTGCTCCTGTGGAAGCAGAAGTGGGTGGTGGGCCGGCTGGACGACTTCCCGCACATCTCTCGCAAGCAGATCCAGGAGGCGCTGGACGACATCGAGCAGACGTACGCGCGGGTGGATGCGGGCAAGCGCTCTGTCCTCAAGCTCCGCTACCAGACGGCGCGGGACATGGGGGACGAAGCCACGGCGCAGCAGTTCTGGGATCAGTGGATCTCCGCTCCGCGGGATCACCTCACCGATTGCCTTGCGTGTGACCTGGACGACGAGATCGATCACCACATCGATCGGGGCGAGTACAAGAAGGCGCTGGAGAAGGCACAGCCGATCCTCGAGGGCCGCAGCAGCTGCGCGGAGATCCCCCACCTGACGTACGGCAGCCTGCTCTACCCGCTCCTCAAGCTCGAGCGGCTGGAGGAGGCCCGGGACTACCACCTGCGCGGCTACCCGATGATCTCGCGCAACCGGGACTTCCTCGCCACGGTGGGCGAGCACCTCGAGTTCCTGGCGCTGACGGACAACCTGTCGCGGGGGCTGACGCTGTTCGAGAAGCACCTCGGGTGGGCCATGGACCATGCGAGCTGGCGCGATCGCTTCAGCTTCCACGCGGCAGCCAGCTTCCTCCTCTCACGCCTGGTGGCCGAGGGCCGTGACACGGTGAGCCTGCAGCTGCCCAAGGCGTTTGCGCTGCACCAGCGCCAGAGCACCTACGCGGTGAGGGAGCTGCACGGCTGGGTGGAGACCCAGGCGCAGGAGATCGCGGCGCGCTTCGACACGCGCAACGACACGGACCGGTTCCAGAAGCTGCTGGAGCGCACCCGGGGGCTAAGCAGGGACGTGCACCCCTTCCCCATCGACGTGCCTCAGGGCTGAACCCGCACCCGGAGTGCAGCTGTCTGCCCGCCGGATCAGGCACCTTCTCCGCCCAGGAAGTGGAGTCTCCCGAGAGTCGGCTAGACTGCGCCCACACTCTGGAGGCGAGATGATGAAGAGATGGGCATGGACCTGGCTTGTGTTGCTCGTGATGACGGCCTGCGTGGCCCACGAGAAGAGCGGTGACAAGGCCGCGGCAGTCGGTGACTGGGAGAGCGCGCTGAATGCGTACGGCCAGGCGCTCGCGGAGGATCCGGACAAGCCGGAGCTGAAGGAGAAATACGAGCGCGCCAAGCGCGAGGCCGTGTCCGACGCCTACAGGAAGGCCCAGGCCTGCGCCACCGCCGGAGACTGGAAGTGCGCGGTGGGCGAGGCGGACTTCGCCCTCAAGGTGGACGGAGGCAACTCGGAGATCGCCGCGTTCCGCGCCAACGCGGCCCGCTCGCTCGCGCTGCAGCAGGTGGCCCAGTCCCGCGACGTGGCCACCCAGGGCAAGTTCCGGATTGCACTGGACATGATTGATCAGGCCAAGGTCCTCTCCAGCGATCCCAGCGTCGTCCAGGAGGCAGCCACCGCCCGGACGGGGCTCGCCGCCATGGCGGACACCGAGGCGGAGCGCCTGCGCCAGAGCAAGTCCTACCCTCAGGCGGTGGAGGCCCTCACCGTCGCCGCTTCGATCGACGGCTCCAAGCGGGGCAAGCTCGACGCGCTGCAGGCCGAGTACGAGGCGTTCCGCACGGCGGAGTACGAGCGGCTCGCACAGGAGGGAGACCAGGCGCTGGCCCGCAGGGACTGGGCCGCGGCGGAGGCCAGCTACACGGCCGCCCTGAACATGAAGCCGGGCGGGCGGGCCGAGCCACTCGCGCGCTATTCGGGCGGCGTGGGTGCCGCGGAAGCCGCGCTCGCTCGCCGGGACTACTTCACGGCGACCGGTGGCTACCGGCAGGCCGTCGAGTCTGGACAGGACGTGAGTGGCTACGCCCGCGCGCAGCTGGAGCTCGTGGAGGTGCGGCCGTACGCGGTGCGGATCCGCTCGGTGCTCGCCAGGCCCATGCGTCCGGACGGACGGCCCTGGGTCGGCACCATGAACCCCTACATCAGCCGAATGATCGGCATGTTCACGAACACCCCGCGGGGTGGAAGCCGGAAGCTGATCGAGGCCGCCATGAGCATGCCCCCGGGGAACCGCCCGAACCTCGCCGTCCGCGTCTCCCTGCCGGACGGGACGCTGCTGACGACGCCCGCCATCAATGGCCTGTATGTGTCGTATGACTCGGAGTTCATCGTGGCGACGAACTCCTTCGATGAGCGGAGGCTGAGCCTGCGCGTCGTCCACGGGGACAGCCAGTCCTTCGAGGACGTGGGCGTGATCGAGTTCCCCCTGGGCGAGATCGTCCGGCGCCGGGAGGCCCAGCTCAGCGCGCAGTCCGTGGCGGGGATGGACCTGAGCATCGAGCCCGCCATGGGCCGGTACGACGGCATGTTCACCAACATGTACCCGCTGCATGACGGCAGCAACCTCGCGCAGGACTACTCGATGCCCACAGCCCACGCCACGGGGTACCGGCTCAGAGGAATCCGCTCCGTGATCCGGCCCATGGATCTCGCGACGGAGCTGGACGAGGGCACCCCCGAGCTGGAGGTCGAGATCATCCAGGGGGGACGCGTGGTCTACCGCAGCCCGCGGCTGGACAACCTCTATGAGGCCCAGTGGGCCATCTCGAACGTCACCCTCTACGTGCAGCCAGGCGAGGCAGTCCGGATCATCGTCTGGGATGTGGATCCCAAGGAGCGCGATGTGCTGATGGATGCCATGGTCCCCGCGGAGCAGTTCGCCCAGGGCCAGGTGTCGGTGTCCTCGCCGCACGGCAGCACCACCTTGCTGCAGCTCGAGCCCCGGCAGGTCTGGGCGGGCGGCATCACGCCGTAGCCGTGGGTGCTCGCCTGGGCCGGAAGCCTGCGGCCCGGGCGAACGCGCGTCGAAGTGCACTGCGTCCCTGACGAGTGCCTATCTTCCTGGGGAGGACTCCCCATGCTTGCGCGCGAACGACTTGGACTCCTGGGAGCAGTGCTGGTGCTGGCCATGGCCGGGTGTATTCCGGAGGCTCAGCTTCAACCTCGGCCGGATGCCCGCTCTCTCGCCGGCGAGCCGAGCGCCGCCATTGCCGAGACCGCGGGGGTGCGGCTCATCGCGGATGGCGCCGCCTGGAGCGGCCACCCTGGGAACCTCGAGCGCCGCCTGACTCCCGTGGAGGTCCGCATGGAGAACCACAGCGGCCGGCCACTGAGCATCCGCTACAACCTCTTCGATCTCGTGGGGGAGTCCCGCTTCCACTACGCCGCGCTCTCTCCCATGCTCATGGAGGAGGCGAACGACTCAGAGCCCCGCTGCGTCGCCACGTACGTGCCCCGGTACTCCTGGCAGCTGGGGGCAACCTGGGGCTGGGGCCCGCGCCGCGGTTGGCGGGGCGGCTACCCTGGGCGCCCCTGGTGGCAGAACCCCTACTACGATCCCTTCTATGACCCGTTCTACGGCCCCCGCTCGTACGTGCGGTGCGAGGAGCCGCTCCCGACCCAGGACATGCTGGCTCGAGCGCTGCCCGAGGGGAGCCTGGAGAGTGGCGGGACCGTGGACGGCTTCCTCTACTTCCAGGGAGTCGCCGACCGCGAGCGCCAGGTCATCCTCCAGGCCCGGCTGGTGGACGGGAATACCGGAGAGCCCTTCGGCGAGCTCCGGATTCCATTCCAGGTGCGCCGCGACTGAGCGCGGCACACCCACTGCTGGCGGCCTGCGGCCTACTGCTTGCCGAACTCGGCCTCCAGCGAGGCCTTGACCGAGGGCCGGGCAGCGATGCGCTCGTGGTAGGGCTTCAGGGAGGCGGGCACCTGCAGCTTGTGATGCTGGCTCCACTGGAGCATCACGAACATGTAGGCGTCCACCACGGTGAACTGATCGCCCATGAGGAACTGCTTCCCCTCGAGGCTCTTGGCGACATACTCGAAGCGCTTGCCGAGCCTGTCGTGCGCGGCCTTCTTCTCCGCGTCACCGAGGTTCGGCTTCCAGAGCGGGCCGAAGGGCCCGTGGAGCTCGGTGCTGATGAAGGCCAGCCACTCCTGCAGACGGTAGCGCTCGAACGTTCCGTTCGCGGGCGCG
>NZ_DASPHO010000443.1:0-21099 GCF_035629615.1 Hyalangium sp.
CCGTCCGTGGTGCAACTCCGGGAGTACTACCCCGGGGGCCAGCTGAGGCGGGAGTACCACCCTGCGACGGGCTTCCAGCGCCAATACCTCCTGGACGAGCTCAACCGCGTGAGCCGAATCACCGAGTCGGGTGGTGGGCTGCTGAGCCCGCTGGTGACCGAGCACCGGTACGACGAAGCCGGCAACCGCGTGGCCGTCATCGACCGACGAGGGGTAAAGACGCAGACAGAGTACGACTTCGGAGACCGGGCGGTGCGCGTCCGCGTGGCTCCGGCGCCGGGAGGTACCTTCCTGGCGCAGAACGGAGTGGAGGGGGTGGTGGGGCAGGCGGGCGTGGTGGCCACGTATGGCTATGACGCGGCGGGCAACCGGGTGTTCGAGACGGACATCCACGGGCACCGAACGGACTACGGGCTCGACTCGCTGTACAGGGTGGTGCGAGTACGAAGCCCAGACGTGCCCGGTCCAGGCCTGGATGCGCAGCCGCTGCACTACGAGACGCTCGCCCGCTTCGACCTGGTGGGGAACAAGACGCGCAGCGTGGATGGCAACAGCCACGAGACGTCCATGGAGTACGACTTCGCCAACCGCCTCGTGCGCACGCAGGATTCGATGGGCCGGGTGGAGGAGCGGGAGTACGACAAGAACGGCAACCCCAAGCAGGAGCGCTGGCTGGCAGGGGGCGTCGAGCAGCGTCGTCGAACCGCCCAATACGACGGGCTGAACCGTCCGCGCTTCGTTGAGGAGACCTTCCAGGATCTCAATGGCGCGACACTCACCTACGTCACGCGGACGGCCTACGACGACGCGAACAACATTGTCACGACGAAGGATGCACGCGGGTTCTTGACGGTGGTGCACAAGGACGACCTGGATCGTCCCTACCAGCAGACGGTGGACGCGGCGACGGATCCCAGCTCCCTGCTGAGCCGCCAGCCTGATGACCCGAGGCTGACCGCTGCGCTGGGGCTGACGACCCGCCTCCAGTACGACGGGCATGGCAACCTTGCAGTCCAGTTTGACGCACTGGGGCGGCGCACGGAAGAGACGCACGACGCACTGGGGCGGTTGGTCGAGCGGCGGCGGCCCATGGGCGTCATGGAGTCCTTCCTCTACGACGGCGAGGGCCACGCCATTCAGCACACCGATGGCCGGGGCATCGTCCGGGCCACGGGCTATGACGTCGCTGGCCGTCCGGTGCTCGAGCAACTGGTGGAGAGCCTCTCTGCTGGCGGCACGGTGCTCACCGCGCTCGAGCGCATGCACCTGGACACGCCTGATGCCGAGGGCCTGGTGCGCGTCGTGGAGCGGGACGCACGCGACTCCCAGACCGTGAGCGTGCTGGACGGCCTGCACCGCGAGGTGCGCGGAGAGGACCCGCTGGACCATATTCGCGAGTCCCGCTTCGATGCCTTGTCCCTGCGCGTCTCGCGTGACGCCAAGGGCCATATTTCTCGGCTCGAGTACGACGCCGCGGGAAGACAGAAGGCTCAGCATGACTTCGACGTGGGCCAATCCACGGTGCGGTATTCCCAGTCGTCGACGTACGACGACGCCGCGCGACGCCACACCCTGATCGACCGGCGCGGCATCCCCAGCGTGCGCCTCCATGACGGGCTCGGCCGTCTGCGCAGCGAGACACGCGGTGATGGTTCGACGGTCCGCACCACATTCACGAGCTACAACACTGCGGGCCAGACAGTGGCGAGCATCGACCCCAACAGCCACACCAGCCGCTTCCTCCATGACGCCGCGGGACGCCTGCAGGAGGAGACGCGAGGTGCCGGCACAGCAGTCGAAGCGCGCACAACGCACACCTACGACGCCGTTGGCAACCGCATCTCCACTCTGGGTCCGCGCGCTATAGGCGCGCCCTACACCGCCCGCTGGACATACGACGACCTGAACAGGCAAGTGCGCTCCGAGAATGCATTGGGCCATGCCACGCTGAACGCCTACGACGCCTCGGGCAACCTGAGGTGCGTGAAGCGCCCGCTGGGGCAGCCGGCTCTGGGTCACGGCCAAGCCACCAACCTCTCCGTGTCCCAAATTGAGGCCCTGGCTTGCACGGGAACTCACTCCACCCAGTACAACTATGACGAGGTGGGCAAGCTCACCGGCGTCATTGATGCGCTCGATGGCCGCTACACCTTCGTCTATGACGCTACGAGGAACCTCGTGGCGAAGCAGGACGCCAACGGTCACCTCAGCACGTTCGAGTACGACGAACTCGGCCGCCGTACCGCTGAACACGTCCATCTCGACGAACACCCACGCCTGACGTCCGCAGACAGGAACGCCGTGCCCCTCTTCGAGCCGGGCGCGGAGTCCCTTTCCGAGGTGGGCACTCTCACCTGGCGCTCCACCTACGACGACAATGGCAACCCCCACACCTTCACGGACGCCAAGGGTCAGCTTACGACCTCCGTTTACGGGCTGCTGAACCAGCTGGGAACACGCACCTTCTCCAACCACGCCCTGCCGAGAGCTCTGCCGTCGATTGAGGCTCAAGCCTTCACCTACGACGAGAACGGCAACCTCACGCACACGGTCGAGACCAAGCTCACGGAGACGGGACTGGTCCAACAGACCACGGTCCGCACTTACGACAGACTCGACAGGCTCGAGAGCACCCTGCTGCCTTCGAACAAGCTTCTCTCCTTCGCCTACGACGCGGCAGGACAGCGCAAGCGCATCACTGACTCGGACAACATCTCGACGCTCTACGAGTACGACGCGCTCAGTCGGCTCTCCACGACCACCATCCCTGAAGGAACGACTTCATTCACCTACTGGCCAGACTCGCTGCCCAAAGCCACCGCCCTACCTAACGGGGTAACTGAGCGGCGCTGCTACGACGACGCGAATCAGCTCAGCCAGATTGTGCTGGTCCGAGGCTCCGTTGCCGAAGACTGCACGCCTGAGGGCACCCTGCTCAGCCGCTTCGCCCATGTCTATGACGCCAACGGGAACCGCCTGCGCCAGACGGAGACACGGACCCAACCCGATACGGGTGCGCTGGCTCAGCCCGAGACGACGACCTACGGCTACGACGCACTCGACAGGCTGACGGGTGTGGCCTATGCAGACGGCCGCGCCGTCCTCTACCGTTTGAATGCTGTCGGTAACCGCATCGGCGAGCGCGAGGCACCGACCTCCGCCCTCCCTCTTCCCCCTGGGGAGCTAGGACCTGAGGTCTTCCACTCGCTGCCATCTCATCAGCTCTCGCGCGACACCTCTGCCACCTTCAATCGTGCTGACTGGCTGCTGGCCCTCGCTGACCCGCTCGACACCTCGCGCGACCGCCAACTCGCCTACGATGCCAACGGGAATCTCTCCTCTCTCCTTTCCTCTGCGCGCTCACGATCCCTGTCGTGGGACATCCGCAACACGCTGACAACCGTAAGCGACAACAGCCAAGAGGTGGGAAGCTACGACTATGATGCGAGCCTTCAGCGTACCTGGCGCCGCACTGCTTCAGAGGATGTGGCGTACGTGTTGGACGACGACTTCGTCCTTCAGGAGAGCGACGCAACCCACCAGACGAAGCGCCGCTACCATTACGCCCAGAACCCTCTAGCCGTCAGCGACAGTTCGAGCACCAATACCGCCACACGCTTCCTCAGCAACGACGCGCTGGGCAGTGTGTCCGACGCAACCTCCACCATGGGCGAGGTGATGGCTGCGCGGAAGTACGACACGTGGGGCAATCACCGGAGCGGTACGGCACCGTCGGCTGACCGCTTCAAACTCGGCTTCACCGGGCACCAACTCGATGTGGAGACGGGACTGACCTACGCCCGTGCCCGGTATTACGATTCCGACTTGGGACGATTCGTCAGCCGTGACTCGTACGAGGGGAAGCTGAACGACGCGCCAAGTCTGCACCGGTACGCGTACGCCCACGGCAATCCGCTAAGGTACACGGACCCCGACGGGCATCAGACTGTCGAGGTTCCTAGGCCCACTCCAGTGCGACCACCGATGCCCCCTAGTGCAGCGGGACGTCCCTACGTCCCTTGGGAGCAGTGGACTAAGTATGACCCAACACCGCACACGCGTCAGCCAACGGCGAGACCACCTAGGATCTCAATACCATGGTGGTTCAATCCTGGTACGCTCTTTCTTTCAGTGCTGCTGTACTCGCCCAGCCAGGATTGCTCGACGGGTTGTGGGTCGCTGCCACCTGAACAACGATATAATCGAGGTAGCAGTTTCCACCCAGCTGAGTCGCTCATACTGCCCGGCGCTCGCCAACCGGCGATGATTGATAAGCTGCCGGCTAAGGAACAGGAGGTGCGCGAAAAGACAACTGGGGAAGTGAAACAGGAAGAGCCCTATCAGCCTAGTGCACCGATAGTGGATCCAGAGATCCAATCACCAGCACCATTGATTGCAACGGAAGACCATCCCGCAGGTAAGCCAGAAGCGCGAGCAATGGGAGGCCACCAAGCGCTTCCACGACTGGGCGAGCCGATTAGGAATGGCAATGAAATTGAGATCCAACTCTCGGAGAATGCTGGAGGCATTATTGGCGAGTTCAACCCTCAGAGCGGAGACCTCTATGTCCACATCATCAATGTTGTCGACAAACACAAAAGACAAGGCTTAAGCATTGAACTGTATCGTAAACTGATTGAATCGGCCAACAACGTCGAGTCCATCACAGGAAAAATGGCATTCGACAATGCCAACGCCATTCAGAAGACCGGGGACTTCAGGAAGACACCAAGAGCGCGAGCTCTCTCGCAGCTTGGTTTCACGGAGCATTCGTACAACCCCGTCACAGGCATTCTCATATCCAAGAAGCCGGCGGAATGATGCCATTCTGCGGCAGTTCAACTTGAACTTGTCAGTGGAGAGCAATATGGACATCCAGCAAGAGGCTATCGACATGCTCAGGAAACTTCGCGAACAAGGAGTGCCACTCGAAAGAGCTTTGGATGAGATGAAAATGAAAAAGTATGGGCTGATTCCAGTGGTCAAGGCTATCCGCGCCGTTGAGGGACTGAGCTATGCCGAGGCCGTCGACACCATTGAGCGCCGCGGTGATTACGATCAGTTTTGAAGCTTCGCATCTAGTACTACCTGGTCAGTTGAAAAGAGCGATCGGCTCTCAAGGGAGACGAGCCATGATCGATATTGCCTACGATGGGAACACTCGGCGTACGCTAGCAGCAAAGCCGCCGGTTCCCGCGTTATCTGCCCCAAATGTGGTGTAGAACTCATCATCGCAGAGGATGTAGAAAGCGCGAATCAATGCCGGGTCCACCCTGGGATCTACTGCCGCACAGATCCAAACCACGTGATGGTAATCTTCAACCTAGCGTCAACAGGGGCATACTAGAGGGTGTTACCAAAGAGGAAGAGCCGCACGGCGGTCTCAAGAAACCCAAGGGCGGTGAATGATGAACCAAGGAACGCCAAGAGCCTACAAAGACGTCATGGCACTACAGGAGTTCCTACAAAGATGTCATGGCACTATTTGAGGAGGCTTCAAGATGATTGACACTGAACTGGTCCGCGACCTTCGGAAAATGGCAGCAAGAGGGACCTCCGTGTGCGAGATGGCTACTATCATTATTGACCGACTTGAGGTTAACCCCGATGGACGAGTGCAGGTTATCGCTCACCTGCCTATTCTAGGATTCCAGATGGAACCTCAGAAGCACAAGGACATCCACACCCCATCTTCAACGAGTCTCCACTACACGTCTGGCTTCTGGAGTTAGCAACTCGCCCTCCAAGAACCTGCTCTCAGTTGCTCCTCAGCCGTTGCGTTGTTTGAGTGCGCTCACGCTGAGGATACGACGCGCTGTTCCTGCTGCGCTCCAGATGTCGCAGGCGCTGGGTGGAGGCTTTGGATGAGCAGGCCTCGCAAGGCTTCGGTCAGGTCGTCTCCCAGCGCTATCGCTCCTGCTGGAGCGCCGAGCAGTTTCTCCGGCACGGTGCTGCCCAGTACGGCTACTGGCACTCGGATCTCCCACGCCAGGTAGCTGGCCAGCCGCACCGCTGCCTCTGAGCTGTCCATCAGCAGCGCCCCCACTGCCCCCGCGCTGAATGGCCGCCACAGCGGCCTTGCGGCCTCCGCTGGCGGCAGCACGCAGAAGTCCAGGTGCAGCACCTCACTCAGATCCAGCCGCCCCAGCGTCCCGAAGCCGCTCTTCACCGCTGTGGGCTGTGCTGACACCGCCGCCACCCCCGGCAGCTGCGCAAACAACCGCCGTGCCGCCGACGGGCCGTTGCCGCAGATGAACACCTTTGCCGTCACCACCTTGAGGGGCGACTTGCCGCGCAGCACCCGGCTGCGCAGCGCGTGCAGCTCCGCCGGCCCCAGCAATGGCCCGCTCCCCTCCTCCTCGCCCTCCGCCACCCGCGCCACGCCCTTCTGCATCAGCGTGATGAGGACGCTCAGCACCTCCAGGTCCGGTGCCGGTGCCAGATCCAGCACCTCGCCCAGCGCCCGCGGCTGACGCAGCAGATCCACCACCTGCGCCGTCACCGGGTGCTGCTCCTGTGACAGATCCGCGTCCGGCGCCAGCACCAGCCGCGTCGTGCGAGGCGGCAACGATGGCATCAGCCGGTTCACCTCGTCCGCCTGCCTCATCCCTTCCAGCAGCGCGTCGTCCATCGCTCGGTCGATGCGCGCCTTCCCCGGGTTCGTCCCCGGCGCGAACGTGAAGGTCCCCTCCGTCCACGACAACAGCCGGAACAGCGCCTTCTCCGCCTCCACCCTCCCCAGCCGCGCGTTCACCGCCCGGCCGTCCGTCACGAGGATCTCCCCTCGCTCGTTCCCACGCTCCAGGCTCAGCTTCCCGCTGCGCTTGTTCATCCCCAGGATCTGCAACAGATCCGGAATGCCCAGCTGGCTCAGCGAACCCTCGATCTCCTGCGCGTCGCTCTTGAGATCCTTCGCCGCCTCGTTGCGCCGGAAGATGTGCTCGAGCCGGCTCAGCACCTCGTCCAGGTTGAACGGCTTCTTCAGGTGCGCCGCCAGCCGCAGCCCTCGCAGCCGATCCACGTCCAGGTTGGTGGTCGTCAAAACCACCGGCACTTCCTCCGTCCGCGGGTTCGTCCGCAAGATCTGGATGAACGTCCGCGCCTCCAGCAGCTTGCACGCCTCGTCGAACAACACCAGATCCGGGTGCCGCAGCACGCAGATCTCCAGCGCCCGCGAGCCGTCCGGCGCGTAGTGCACCTGGTAGCCCCTCGCCCTCAGCGCGCGCGTCAGCATCCGCACCGAGTCGATGTCGGGATCTGCGATCAGGATCTTCCGGACCTGGGCCACCGTGCGCGCTCGCTAGTACGGCTGCAGATCGTACTCCGCCTGCAGCTTCGAGATGAGCCCGTCCACCACTGAGGTGTCCGAGGAATGGAAGCCCCACGTCGCTCCCCTCCCACGCCGCTGGATCAGCGCGTAGGAGGCGTGCTCCGAGAGCCAGAACAGGAACTCGTGCCGCGACACCCGCTCGTCCCCCTCCAGAAACACCGGCGTCACCGCCGGGTGCGACTCCAGGTCCACCCGCCGACCCAGCAGGTAGACGCGCGAGGCCAGCTCCGGTGGCGCCGCCTCCAGCCCCGCCGCGATCGGCAGATCCGCCCTCACCTCCGGCCCCCCCACGTACAGCAGCCCACGCGAGCCCGGATCCCTCAACAGCTCCCGCGCGATCTCCGCCTGCAGCTCGTCAAAGAGCACGTCCGACACCTTCCCCCGCCTCGAGGGCTCCGCCCGCTCGTCCGCTGGCAGCTTCGGGCTGTTCGGGCTCCCCAGCA
Source organism: Hyalangium sp. (assembly GCF_035629615.1). Taxonomy (GTDB): domain Bacteria; phylum Myxococcota; class Myxococcia; order Myxococcales; family Myxococcaceae; genus Hyalangium. Next base: position 7,774 of record NZ_DASPHO010000443.1, read on the forward strand.
GCAGCTCCACCTCGTCCCAGAACGGCAGCCCATCCAACAGCAGCCGCCGCTGCAGCGACGCCCGCCGCTCGTCCATGCGCCGCCGGCAGCGGTGCACCAGCTCGTCAAAGTCCTCGCCGTCCTTGGGGAAGGTGCTTGCCCCGCCCACCAGCGCCAGCGGCAGCTTCCCCTCCACCTCCTGCACATCCGGCTCGTCCCGCAGCGCCGCCACCGCCCGCCGCACGAACATCAGCGCCCCGAAGAAGTCCGTCTCCGGCAGAAGCATGTAGAACTCCTGATCGCTCGCCTTCGCGATCACGTCCGAGTCCCGGATGATCTTCGACAGCGCCCGGATGATGCCCCGCACCGCCTTCTTCGCGTCCGCCGCCCCCAGCCGCACCCGCACCAGCGGCAGGTTGTCGATCGAGAACGTCAGCAACGAGAATGTCCGCCCGTAGCGCCGCGCCTTGTAGATCTCCTTCGAGGCGTAGTCCGTGAAGTAGCTGAGGTTGTACGCCGCCGTGTCCCGATCCCTCAGTCCCAGCCGCTGCAGCGCCAGCATCCTCCGGCCGTTCTTCACCCCCACCGCCGCGAAGTCCCCGATCACCCGCGCCTGCCGCACGTGCTCCGGCAGGAACTCCCCGCCAATGGGATCCGAGAGCTGCGCCAGCCCCATCAGCTCCCCCGCCGCCACCAGCGGCACGTACAGCACCGGCGAGCGCTCCTCCCGCGCCATCCACGGCGCCGCCTCGCGCAGCCGCCCGGCCAGCGGGCCCTCGGGCCTCATCCGCTCCACCAGGAACTGCCGATCCAGCAGCCCTCGGTACGCGCGCAGCACCAGCTCCCCGCGATCGTCCCCCACCCACAGCGCCGCGCTCTGCGCGTCGCACACCGCCGCCAGATCCGCGGTGACGCGCTCCTGCAGCCCCTCCAGATCCGGGTACGACAGGAACTCCAGGCAGCGCCGGTGGAGGTTCTGGTAGCGCGCGAACTCGAGGTTCTCGTCCCGAAGCAGGGCGCGCTCGTGACGCAGCGCCACCCGCTGAAGCACTCGATCCACCACGAGGAAGAGATCGTCCTCGTCCACGGGCTTGGTGAGGCAGTCGGCCGCCCCGGCCCTCAGCGCCATCTCCGAGCCCTTCACGTCCGGCCGCGCGCTGATGAGGATGACCTCCTGATCCGGATCCCGCTCGCGCAGCTTCGCTGTGAGCTCGAAGCCATCCGTCCCCGGCATCATCACGTCGGTGATGACGAGATCGAACCGTGTGAGGGCCGCTTCCTCCAGCGCCTTCAGGGCGTTCTCCGCCATGACGACGCGGTACCCTCGGCGCGCGAGCATGTCGCTGGTGAGCTCGAGGAAGAAACGATCGTCGTCGACGAGGAGGATGGTGCCGGCCACAGCAGGGAGTCCTCGGGAACGAGGAAGAATGGAAGGTTACCGGCCCGGTGCAGGCCCCACAACGCCTTCAAAGACGAACGCGACGGGGCCTCGGAGGCGAATGTCGGACAGGTCGGACGGCACGCGGATGCGCAGGTCCCCGCCCGGCAGGGTGACACGCATCCAGGCGTCTGCCGGGAGCCGCTTCGCCAGCACCGCCGCCGTGGCGGACGCGCACGCTCCCGTCCCACACGCCTGAGTCAAGCCGCAGCCCCGCTCCCACACGACGACCGTGAGGCCGTCCGAGTCCACCCGGACGAACTCGACGTTGGTCCGATCCTGGAAGGAGGGGTGGCGCTCCAGCGTGGGCCCCAGGCGCTCGGCCTCGTCCAGCGGACAATCGAGCAGCACGAGGTGCGGATTGCCCATGCTCACCGCCCAGCCGCGCAGCCCGGAGTGTCCAGGGATCGGAGCATCGAGGAAAGGCTGGCCCGTGACCCCCGAGGGCAGGTTGGGCGCTACCAACCGGGCGGGTCCCATGGAGATGTCTACCTCGGTGACGCCGGCCTCCCCGTATCCTGGGACGCACGAGAGGACTCCCGCGCCAGTCTCCACGTGGATGCGCTCGGGACGGCTGTCCGCGTGATCCACGAGGTACTTCACCGCACAGCGCAGGCCGTTGCCGCACATCTCCGCGATGCTGCCATCCGCGTTGTGCACCACCATCCGCGCCACTCCCGCCGTCGAGGGAAGGAGCGAGAGCACTCCATCCGCGCCGATGCCCCGCCGCCGGTCGCACAGCCACCGCGATGTCTCGGCGTCGATGTCCACGCCCGTCTGGCGCCGATCGAGCACGACGAAGTCGTTGCCGAGCCCGTGGTACTTGAAGATGCGTTCGCGTTCCGCCACGGCTCCATCCTAGCGGCGGAGCGTCATTCCTGCCCGTCTCCCTTCGGAGGGCCTCCTGGGCCGCCCACCGTAGGAACCGAGCTGCTCGGCCTGTTGGGGAGGGTGGCAGGCCGACCTGGCACGACCGGAGTCAAGACGGGAGGCCCTCCCGCGGTCCCAGGCGTGGGAGCGAGGGTCGGCGGCCTGGCGGGAGCCGCAGAAGCAGGCGCGCGTGCGGCTGCGGCCGCCAAGGCTCCAGGGCCCGGCCTGAGGACGGGAGCAGCCGGTGCCGTCCCCGCCCCAGCGGGCCGAGCCGCAGGACTGCTTGGAATGGGAGGCAGGGTCGCAGGACGTCGGGCCGGCTCTGGCTTGCCGGCTCCCGGGCCAGGCGTGGGGCGACTGGCGGGCGGTGTGGGGCTGCCGGCCACCGGGAGAGGGGTGGGACCTGTGGAGGCGGGCTGTGCCGGACTGGCGCTGGTACGGGCCGCCGCCACCGCGCGCCGGAGGGTCGCCAGCTCCTGGTCATACGTCACCAGGCGCTGCTGGGTCTCTTCGAGCTTGTCCTCGCGCTCGGCCAGGGTGGCGCGGAGATCGTCCTCCTGGGCCTTCGCTCGGGCGACGCTCTCTCGCAGCTCCGTCAGCTCTGCCTCGAGCTTCTCGCGCTCGCTCTTGAGCCGCGCCAGCTCCTCGGCCATGGCGGGATCGACCGTCGGCGTCTTTCCTGCCTCGGCCTCCTCTACCCGCGAGGTGAGCTGCCGGATCCGGGTCTCGAGCGCTGTCTGGTCCTCCAGAAGGATCTGCTTCTCCGCGCCCAGGCTCTCCGCCTGCTCGCGCAGCATGGGCAGCTCCGCCTGGAGCGTGGCGAGGCGCTCCTGGGCCTCCTTCTCACGCTGCCGGGCCGCCTGCGCCGCGTCCTGGGCCTCCTTCTCGCGCCGCTGAGCCGCCTGCAGCGCCTCAGCGGCCTCCTGCTCGCGCCTCCGGGCCGCTTCCTGGGCCCCTTCCGCCGCCTGCCCGTGGCGTGAGCGCTCAGCCCGCTCGGCCTCGAGGAGCCGCGCCGTCTCCGCCGCCGCGCTCTCCAGCGACGTCACCTTTCCCTCCAGCCGCGCACGCGCAGCCTTCGCTACCGTCAGATCCGACTGGAGACGCTCCCGCTCGGCGTTCAAGGTCGTACGCTCAGCCTCGACGCGGCTGAGGCGCTCTTGCTCAGCTCGAAGCGTTTCGTTGACCTTGGCCAGCTCGGCGCGGGCGGACTCCAGCGCGGCCAGGTCCGCTTCGAGGCGACCGATGCGCTCCTGCCCTGCTCGCAGCGCCTCGTTGGCCTGGGCGAGCTCTCCGCGTATCGCCTCCAGGACGGCTGCGCCCTCCTTCTCAAGGAGGCCGCTCCGCTCCTGCTCCTCTCGCAGCGTCTCGTTGACCTTGGTCAGCTCGGAGCGAGCGGACTCCAGTGCGGAGCGCTCGGCCTCCAGCGAGGCCTCCGCCACGGACGCACGGCCAGCGAACCGCCGCGCGGACTCGAGCTGCACCCCGAGCAGTTCCACCTGCTCGTGCTCCGCGGTGAGGCGAGCCTGGGTGTCATGAAGCTCGGCCTCCAGCTGGGCGAGATGGTAGTCCCGCTGCTGCAGCGCCTGGCTCATGCGCTGCAACTCCATGCCCAGCCGCATGATCTCGGCTCGGGCGGCCTCGAACTGGGCCACGCCGGCCAACAGGTTCTGACGCTCGGTCTCCCACGCGGCCTCGCGCTCGCGAGCCTGCGCCTGTTCCTGCTCCCGCGCCTCGCCGCTCTCCTGCCCCCGCGCGGTGAGCTGCCGGGCGCGCTCCTCCGCCTCCGTGAGCGCCTGCTCCAGCGAGGCCACCCGCGCACGCTGCTCCTCCAGAGCGGCGCGCTGCTCCCGCGACGTGCCTTCTACGGAGGTCCGCTCGGCATCTACGCGCTCCAGCGACGCCCGGAGCTCCTTCTCCCGGAGCTCCGCGGCCGCGAGGCTCTCCGTGCTCGCTCCCCGCTCTCGCTCCACGAGGGCCTTCAGCTCCTCCAACGAACGCTGTTGGTCCGCCAGCCGCTCGTTGAGCGCCTCCAGCTCGGCGCGCAGCCGGGCGGCCGCCTCGCGCTCGGAGTCCCAACCATTCCGGGCCTCCGAGAGCAGGGCCGCGATCTGCTCGCGCTCCCGCTGCTCGGTGTCTAGCGTCTCCTGCACCTGAGCCAGCGAGGTCTCGGCAGCCTCGCGATCCTTCCGCTCAGCCGCGAATGCCGCTCGCAGCTCCGCGATCCCCGCCTCACCCGCGGAGCGTCCCTGGCGCTCCGCGGCGAGCTCGGCCCGGGCTCCCGACAGTTCCTCGTCGAGCCGAGCGTGGGCACCGCGCTCCGTCCCCAGCTCGGCGCGAAGCTCTTCGAGCACGGTGCCCAGCCGCCGCTGCTCCTGCCCTCCCGCCTCGAGCTCGCTCCGAGCCTGGGCCAGGGACGCCTCTGCCTGGGAGCGCTGCTCCTGCTCCGCCGCGAACTCCTTCTGAGCCTGGGCCAGGGACGCCTCTGCCTGAGAGCGCTGCTCCTGCTCCGCCGCGAACTCCGAGCGCAGCCGGGCCAGCAGCTCGTCCGCCTCAAGGCGCCGCTGCCGCTCCGCGCTGAGCGCCGCCTGGGCAGCCGACAGCGCCTCCACCTCCTGGGAGCGCCCGCTCTGCTCCGAGTCGAGCCGGGTCCGCGTCTCCGCGAGCGCCTCCTCCAGCCGAGCACGCTCCTGACGCTCGGTGGCGAGCTCCTCGCGCGTCCTCGCGAAGGACTCATCGAGCCGGGCGCGCTGTCCCTGCTCCTCGGAGAGCGCGGTGCGGAGCTGCTCCAGCATCGTGTCGACCTGAGCGCGCCGAGCCTGCTCTGCCTCGAGCGCCGCCCGGGTCTGCTCCAGCGTCGCCTCCGACCGGGCACGCTGTTGCCGCTCCTCGTCGAGCTCCGTGCGCACCTGGGCCAGCACCTCCCCCGAGCGAGACCGCTCCCCACGCTCGGTCTCCAGGACCGACTGGGCCTCCGCCAGCTCCGTGTCGAGCCGGGCGCGCTCCTGCCGCTGCGTCTCGAGCGCCTCACCCCTCTGGGCCGCCTGTGCTTCGGCCGCGGTTCGCGCCTCGCGCTCGCGCTCGAACTCCGATCGCAGTGCGGTCAGCTCCTGATCCAGCCCGTCGCGCTTCCGCACCCCATCGGCGAGCTCGCCCCGAAGCCCGGTCAGCTCCTGCTCCAGCTCACCGCGGCGCCGCTGCTCCACCTGGGACTCGGCTCGCAGCCCGGCCAGGTCTTGCTCCAGGGCCCCCCTCCGCCGCTGCTCCGCCTCGGACTCGGTCCGCAGCCCGGTCAGCTCCCGCTCCAGCTCGCCTCGACGCTGCTGCTCTGCCTCGAGCTCGGCCCGCAGTCCGGTCAGCTCCCGCTCCAGCTCGCTCCGGCGCCGCTGCTCCGCCTCGAACTCGCCTCGCGCGGTCTGGAGCGCCGCCTCGGCCTCGGCCACCTGCCCCCACAGCTCCTTGCGCGCCGCCTCCAGTTCCTGGACCTTCTGCTCAGCCTCGGCCAGCGCCAACGCCGTCTCAGCCCGAGCCCCCGACTCCTTGTGCCCCTGAGCCCGGAGCTGTTCGACCTGCTGCTCCAGCGCCTCGCGCGCCGCCGTCTCCCGCGCGAGCTCCACGGCGAGCGCCTCCGTCTTCGCCCGCTCCTCCGTGACTGCCTGGGTGAGCCGCTGCTCCCCGAGCTCCCGCTCCGATTCGAGCGACTGCGCGAACACCGCCGCGGCCTTCTCGCGGTCCTCCTTCAGGTCCGCCATGCGGCCGCGGGCCTCTTGGAACTCCTCCTCGAACTTCGCCGCGGTCTCCCGCGCCTCCGCCTCGGCGCGCTTCAGCGCCTCTACTTCCGCCGTCAGCCGAGCCGAGGCCCCGCGCGCAGCCTCCAGCTCCGTCTCCACCCCTCGCAGCTCCGCCTCGCGCTCCGCCAGACGCTGCTCGGCCTCCTGGTGCCCGGCCTCGGCTGCCGTGACACGCTGCCGGCCTTCCTCGAGCCCGCGCGCCACCCGCGCCAGCTCCGCCTCCTTGACGAGGAGCGCGTCGCCGGACGCCTTCGAGGCCTCCTTCACCTGCGTCAGCTCGACCTTGAGGTGCTCCACGGCGGCGAGCGCCTGCGAGTATTGCTCGGCGATGCGCAGCTCCCGCTCCCGCGCCGCCTCCGCCTGTCGCCGCCGATCCTCCACCTGCTCCTGGGCCCGGTCCGCCGCGAGCCGATCCTTCTCCCGATCAATTCGCAGGTTCGACAGCTGGTCCTGCAGCGTTCCCACTTCGGAGTACGCCTGGGTCAACCGCTCGCGCGTCTCCTCCAGCGCAGCGGCCACCTCCTCGCGGCGGGCGCGCTCCAGCCGCTGCGCCTCGTGGGCGGCCAGCACCTTCACGCTGGCCTCGGCCTGGATGCGCTGCACGCCCTCCAGCTCCAGGCGCTGCTGTGTCATGCGCCGCTCGGCGTCCGTGAGGCGCTCCTGGGCCACCTGCAGCTCCAGCTCCCGGCGGCGCAGCTTCGCGACCAGCTCATCCCGCTCGCGGGCCTGCTCCGTGGATCCCCGAGCCTGCTCCAGCTGCGCGGTCACCCGAGCCACCTCCTCGCGTGCCAGCTCCAACTTTGGCTGGAGCGCCGCCACCTCAGCCTCGCGATCGGACAGCTCCGCGCGCAGCTTGGAGGCGGCCTCCTTCTGCTTCCCGGTGCGCTCCTCCCAGGCCTTGGCGCGCTGGGCCACCTCCTCCAGGCGCCCACGGGTGAAGGCGAGCGGCTCGGGCGGGAGCTGCACCCACGTGGGGTCCACGATCCGCGCTGGCTCGTGGCCGGCCATCACGACGAAATAGGCCGCCTCTCCGCCGCGGATGAGCGAGCCATCCACCTGGAGGCCCTCGCCCCGCTCGAATGCAAGCTGATAGCCCAGCAGCGGGGTCTGCGTGGCCACCTCCACATGGGGGAAGTGGGACGAGAGCACATCCAGCAGCTGCCCATACGTGGGCGGCACGCCCTCCTCCACCTCCATGAGCTGCGACAAGGCCAGGCCGCCCGCGCTGCGCAACCCTCCAATGAGGTAGCCCTGCTTCGCAACGAGCCGCGCCAGCTCCACCAGCAGTGCCGGGGCGCGCACGTAGGGCGCCAGGTCCGCCACCAGCACAGTGTCGAAGCTGCCCGGCTCCAGATCCTCATAGACGTTGGCGCGGTAGCGCAGCGTGGGGCCACCGTGGGCCTTCTGCGCGGCCTCCACTGCCGTCAGGTCCGAGTCACAGGCCACCACCACCCGGGCGCCGCGCTCCAGCAGGAATCGAGCGCTCTCGCCGCCTGTAGAGGCTACCGAGTCCACCTCGAGCACCCGCCGGCGGGCGATGAGGCTCTCCACGAAGATGTAGCGGGGCAGCAGTTCACTGGGCCCCATGCGACGGAATGTGGGATGCATGGGTGTCTCGGGGGGTGGGAGTATAGCCTCCGGAACCCAGGTCCCAAGGAAAGCGACGGGCCCGGGAACGCAGCCACATGATCGGACGATTGGAGGGCAGGCGAGATGAACGATACCTCTCAGCAGGGCTTTGGCTCCCGGGCGATGCGGGCCCTCACGCGGCTGGTGGTGACGCTGCTGCTGCTGGCGCTGGCCGGCACGGTGGCCTTCCTCCTCTCGCAACTCAATGCACGCACCTTCACCCTGGAGGTGGAGAGCGGGCACCTCGTGGTGATGAGGGGTCGGATGCTGCCGTGGGGTGCCACCCCCTACCGGCCGGGCGATCTGGGGCTCGCGGACACCTACGCCCCCATTCCCCTGGAGGGGCATGAAGTCCCTCCCAGCCTCCTCACGCAGCGCTACACCGAGCGGGACGAGCTGGACCGGACCCTCTTCTCCCAGTTGGAGGCGCTTGCCCGGCCGCGCATCGCCTCGGACGAGCCGCGGCGGGTGGAGCGCGGCGTCTACTACCTGCGCCGCGCGGAGCGGCTGACGGGGCTGGGCGAGGAGCAGCGCACCTCGCTCAAGCACATGCTGGCGGAGGTGGCCTACTACCAGGCTCGGCAGAAGATGGAGGACGCGCGCAAGCTCATCGCCGAGGCGCTCTCCCAGCTCCGGCTGGCCTCCGAGGAAGAGAACCGGCACTCGCGCAGCGCGAACCAGATGCTCACCGCGGTGGAGCCCGCCACCGTCGCGCTGGAGCAGGCCTTGCGCAGCGCCGTCCACACGTTGAGCGGGCCGCCCTCACAGGAGGTCCGCCCCCCCGCCCCCACCACGCCAGGCCCCCCCGCTCCGGGCAGCGAAGCCCAGCCCCCGCCCCCAAGCCTCGACCCGCGGGGAAGCACCGGGAGCAGCGGCACCCCTGAGCCTCCGCCATCCCCGAGCCACAGGTAGGAGCGACTCCCCCCCTTCATCGGGATCACCCGAACCGGACCCTGCGGGAGGCCCCTTCCTCGGTCCGAAATGGTCGGAACCCGACACACGGGATCAGCCCCGCTCTTCACCAGGAATCCATGGAATCCAATATTCCTGGAATGCCGCTCGGAGACGCCCCAACAGGTGGGATCGGCCCGCCTCTTGCTGAGGGTCTGGCGCGTTGCAGCAGCGTGCCCAAAGAGGCGTTTTCTAGTGATCATAGATTGCAAGCTCCGCGCCCAGGCACACCCAATATCTCGCGTTGACATGCCCTGACGCCCCCAATACCTTGTGCCCCCCTGCCGATGACCCACGGCCCACGAGGGTCATCGGGGGAACCCTAAAAACTGCCTTCAGAAGTGCGGCGGGACCCCCCTCGGGCACCGAACGGGAGGGGTCTGTCTTTGCCGTGACTTCACGTGGAGTGAACTGCTCGTGAACGTCGAGACCCCCGCGAAGCCCGCTGCCCCTGCCGTGCCCCCGCAGATGCCGGATGACGCACCGCAACAAACGCTGGCCAGCGAGCTGGCGCCGACGATGATGCGGGTGCGCAAGCGCAACGGCAGTGCGGAGCCGGTGGACCTGAACAAGATCGTCCGGGCGGTGAGCCGTTGCTGTGTGGGGCTGACGCGGGTGGACGCGCTGCGGGTGGCCACGAAGACCATCAGCGGGCTGTATGACGGGGCCACGACGAAGGAGCTGGACAGCCTGTCCATCCAGACGGCCGCGGCGCTGATCGTCGAGGAGCCCGAGTACGCGCGGTTGTCGGCGCGGCTGCTGGCCACGTATATCCAGAAGGAGGTCAGCAACCAGGAGATCCACTCCTTCTCGCAGTCGGTGGCGGCGGGGCACCGGCACGGGCTGATCGGCGAGCGGCTGCTGCAGTTCGTGCAGACCAACGCGCGCAAGCTGAACGCGGCCATCGATCCGTCGCGCAATGATCTGTTCGAGTACTTCGGGCTGCGGACGGTCTATGACCGGTATCTGCTGAAGAACCCGCAGACGCGCCAGGTCATCGAGACGCCGCAGGACTTCTTCCTCCGCGTGGCGTGCGCGCTGGCGGACACGGCGAAGGATGCCATCGAGCTGTACCGGCTGTTCAGCTCACTGGAGTACCTGCCCGGCTCGCCCACGCTGTTCAACGCGGGCACGCGCCACGAGCAGCTCAGCAGCTGCTTCCTGCTGGACTCGCCGACGGATGACCTGGAGTCCATCTACAAGAAGTACACGGACGTGGCGATGCTCTCGAAGTTCTCGGGGGGCATCGGCGTGGCGTACCACCGGGTGCGGGCGCGCGGCTCGCTGATCCGCTCCACCAATGGACACTCGAACGGCATCGTCCCGTGGCTGAAGACGCTGGACGCCTCGGTGGCGGCGGTGAACCAGGGCGGCAAGCGCAAGGGCGCGTGCTGCGTGTACCTGGAGTCGTGGCATGCGGACGTCGAGGACTTCCTCGAGCTGCGGGAGAACACGGGTGACGAGGCCCGGCGCACGCACAACCTGAACCTCTCCAACTGGGTGCCGGATCTGTTCATGCGCCGGGTGGAGCAGGACGGCGAGTGGTCGCTGTTCGATCCGAAGCTCGTCCCGCACCTGACGGACCTGTACGGCGAGGCCTTCGAGAAGGCGTACACCGAGGCCGAGGCGAAGGGGCTCGCGATGCGCAAGGTGAAGGCGCGCGACCTCTACGCACGGATGATGAAGACGCTGGCGCAGACGGGCAACGGCTGGATGACGTTCAAGGACATCAGCAACCGCAAGAGCAACCAGACGGCGAAGCCCGAGAACGTCATCCACCTGTCCAACCTGTGCACGGAGATCCTCGAGGTGACGAGCACCTCGGAGACGGCGGTGTGCAACCTGGGCTCGCTGAACCTGGGCCGGATGATGGTGGAGGGGAAGTTCGACTTCGATCGGCTGCGGGCGAACGTGAGCCTGGCCATGCGCCAGCTCGACCGGGTGATCGATCTCAACTACTACCCCATCTCGACGGCGGCGGACTCGAACCGCAAGTGGCGGCCGGTGGGCCTGGGGCTGATGGGGCTGCAGGACGTGTTCTTCCAGCTCCGGCTGCCGTTCGACGCGCCCGAGGCCCGCGCGCTTTCGAAGAAGATCTCGGAGGAGATCTACTACGCGGCGCTGAACGCCTCGTGCGATCTGGCGGAGCAGTACGGGCCGCACACGGCGTTCCAGGACACCCGCGCGGCGCGGGGCGAGCTGCAGTTCGACGCGTGGGGCGTGGTGCCCGAGGACAAGGAGCGCTGGGACCTGCTGCGCGCGCGGATCCAGAAGGTCGGGCTGCGCAACTCGCTGATGATCGCGATCGCGCCCACGGCGACGATCGCGTCGATAGCAGGCTGCTACGAGTGCATCGAGCCGCAGGTGTCCAACCTCTTCAAGCGCGAGACGCTGTCGGGGGACTTCCTGCAGGTGAACAAGTACCTGGTGCGGGAGCTGCAGGCGCTGGGGCTGTGGAACGATTCAATGCGCTCGCGGCTGAAGATGTCCGAGGGCAGCGTGCAGGAGCTCACGGAGCTGCCGGCGGACCTGAAGGCCGTCTACCGGACGGCGTGGGAGCTCCCCATGCGCTCGCTGATCGACATGGCGGCGGACCGGGGCGCCTTCATCGACCAGAGCCAGTCGCTCAACCTCTTCGTGGAGGCGCCGAACATCGGGAAGCTGTCCTCGATGTACTTCTACGCGTGGCAGAAGGGGCTGAAGACGACGTATTACATGCGCTCGCGTCCGGCGACGCGCATCGCGAAGGCCACGGTGGGCACGCTGGACGGGGGCGCCATCACCTCCACACCCAACATGCCCACGGCCAGCGCGGCTCCAGCCCAGGCTCCGGCTCCGGCTCCCGTGGTCATGGCGGCGATCGCGACGCCTGCGTACACGGAGGCTGAGGCGGTAGCGTGCTCGCTGGAGAACCCTGAGGTATGCGAGGCCTGTCAGTAGCAGGTCCTCCCCTCCCCTCCCCTCCTCTCAGTCACGACCCAGGAATCCCCTCTCCCTTTGGAGAGGGGCGGGCGGGGCGTCGCGCCTCATCGCCCGATGAATCGAACCCAACCCCCTTCTCTTCAGAGGATGCCACCGATGCTGCTGGACCCCGGGATGAACCTCACGCTGCGCCCGATGGCGCATCCGGTCTTCTTCGAGATGTACCGGAACGCGATCAAGAACACGTGGACGGTGGAGGAGGTGGACTTCTCCACGGACCTGGTGGACCTGCGCAGCAAGATGACGGAGGCGGAGCGGCACCTGATCCACCGGCTGGTGGCGTTCTTCGCGACGGGCGACTCGATCGTCGGGAACAACCTGGTGTTGAACCTCTACAAGCACATCAACGCGCCGGAGGCACGGATGTACCTGTCGCGCCAGCTCTTCGAGGAGGCGCTGCACGTCCAGTTCTACCTGACGCTGCTGGACACGTACGTACCGGATCCAGCGGATCGGGCGAAGGCGTTCGCGGCGGTCGACAACATCCCCTCGATTCAGCGCAAAGCGCGGTTCTGCCTGCGGTGGATGGACTCGATCAACGATCTGGCGACGCTGAAGACGAAGGATGACCGGCGGCGGTTCCTGCTGAACCTGATCTGCTTCGCGGGGTGCATCGAGGGGCTCTTCTTCTTCGCGGCGTTCGCGTACGTGTACTTCCTGCGCAGCAAGGGGCTGTTGAACGGGCTGGCGGCGGGGACGAACTGGGTGTTCCGCGACGAGAGCGCGCACATGACGTTCGCGTACGAGACCATCAAAGTCGCGCGGCAGGAGGAGCCGGATCTCTTCGACGCGAAGATGCAGGCGGACGTGATGGAGATGATGCGCGAGGCGGTGGAGTGCGAGACGCTGTTCGCGCAGGACCTGCTGAGCGGGGGCGTGGCCGGGCTGTCGGTGCAGGAGATGCGGCAGTACCTGGAGTATGTGGCGGACCAGCGGATGATGATGCTGGGGATGGCACCGATGTTCCGGGTGAAGAACCCGCTGCGGTTCATGGACCTGCAGGACGTACAGGAGCTCACGAACTTCTTCGAGCGGCGCGTGAGCGCCTACCAGGTGGCGGTGGGTGTGGGCGCGGCCACCGACGTGGTGCTCGACGCCGCGTTCTGACACGACCGGGAGGGCCGCATGGGCCACCTCGAGCCCTCGTTTTGAGCCCTCCTCCTGATCTCCCTACTTCCCCTTCATCATGCCGATGAAGGGGAGGTTCCGGTACTTCTCCGCATAGTCCAGCCCGTAGCCCACCACGAATACGTCGTCGATGACGAAGCCCTTGTAGTCGATGTGGACCTTCGCCCGGGCCCGCGACGGCTTCTCCAGCAGCGCGGCCACCTTCAGCGACGCTGGGTGCCGCGCCCGCAGGTTCTCCAGCAGGAAGCTCATGGTGAGCCCCGTGTCGATGATGTCCTCGATCACCAGCAGGTGCTTGCCCGCCATGGGCTTGCTCACGTCCGTGGTGATGCGCACCTCGCCCGTCGTCTCCGTGCCCCCCTGGTACGAGGACACGCCCAGGAACTCCATCGTCAGTGGCAAATCCACCGCCCGGGCCAGATCCATGGCGAACACGGTGGAGCCCTTCAGCACGCACACCAGCGTCAGATCCTTGCCCTGGTAGTCGCGGGTGATCTCCGCGCCCAGCTCGCGCACGCGGGCCTGGATCTTCTGCTCGTCGATAAACGTGCCGACCTCGTT
>NZ_DASPHO010000444.1:0-18158 GCF_035629615.1 Hyalangium sp.
CCCCCTGCGCGTGGAGAAGGAGTCCTTCGGCACCGGCCCCTCCACCGGCTCCCGTCCCGCGCTGCCTTCCGCCAGCCTCCCCACACCACCGCCGGTCCGCCTCACTCCCCCGCAGGGCGAAGGTGGAAGCTCGGCCCCCCCGGCCCGCCCAGGTGCGGCTTCCCGTCCGGCCGAGGGCGCTCAAGGCCGCTCGCACCGCATCCTCGTCGCGGACGATGAGCCCGCGCTGCGCCGGGTGCTCCAGCGGTTGCTCGAGGCGGAGGGCTACGTGGTGGAGACAGTCGAGGATGGCGAGGAGGCCCTCACCCGGCTGCTCAACCCCTCCCTCACGCCGGTGGACCTGCTGCTGCTGGATGTGCACATGCCCCGGCGCTCGGGCATCGAGGTGCTGCGCGCGCTGCGCGAAGCCTCCTCGCCCGTGCGCGCCCTGGTGCTCTCCGCGCGCATCCGCGACGAGGACGTGATGAAGCTGTACAACGAGGGGGCCGTGGACTTCGTCGCCAAGCCCTTCTCCATTCACACCCTGCTGGCGCGCGTCACCCGCCTGCTGCCTCAGCGCCCGTGAGTCCACGGTACGCCTAGAGCCGCTTCCCGCTCTGGGCCCAGCACGCCTAAGCTGTCCTTCCGTTCTGACGCCGCCCGCCGGGGGTGGCGCCGCTCAACGGGAGCTCCCCTCATGACTCGCACCCTTGGCGCGTGGGCCTGCCTCGCCGCCTGCGTCCTGTCTGTTGTTGGCTGCCGCTCGGACGAGGCAGACAGTCCCTGGCCCGCCCTGCCGGAGAACGGCGATGCGGTGGACACGGGGGCCCTGGCGCCGTGCAGTCACGCGGTCCAGGCCGTTGCCTCGTGCGGCGAGCTGAGCCGCTTCAATCTGTCGAGCTGCGATCGCGCCACGCTGGCCAACGCCCCCACCGAAGGCGTCTACATCCTGAAGAACCGCGCCCTGTCGAGCGCCTCTTCCACGGGCGGAGTCCTCTACGCCAGCGCGATGAAGCTGTCGGGAGGCAGCGAACCCAGCATCATCGCGGGTGGCCCCAGCCGCGTGGACTCACGAGGCGCTGACACCTTCTACCTCAGCCGGGAGACCCGCCTCGCCAACGGCGACATGGCCGTGACTTCCTATGCCGGTTGTCAGCTCTCCAGCTCCCAGCAGCTCACCGGGTGCTACGTCGTCTGCCGCAATGGCGAGGTGCGCACGCGCGGCACCTTCGAGGCCCTCCACGCCACACGGCGCGAGGGAGAGCAGGAGGCCGAGGGCATCCAGCTCGTCTCCGAGTCCTTCGTGTCCCTGGGCGTGCCAGTGGACATCTATGTCGCGAAGGGGCACGCGTACGTGGTGTCCGTGGACATGCATGCGCGCACTGGCGGCCTCACCGTGTTCGACGTGAGAGACCCGGCGAAGCCCGTCTTCCAGAGCAGGGTGACGCTGCCGGGGGACAGCTACTGGAACGGCGTCTGGTCCAAGGGCGATGCGCTCTACGTGGCCAGCGCGACGCGCGGGGTGCTCGTCTTCGACATTATTGATCCCGGCCAGCCCTTCTTCCTGAAGAGCCTGCCCGAAGCGCCCATCGACGTGCACACCGTCTTCGTGGAGGGGGACCGGCTGTACGCCATGTCTCCCAGCCCCCAAAGCGAGACGCTGCTGTTCGACATCGCCCAGCCCCTGGAGCCCGTGCTGCTCACCCGCTTCTCCGCGGAGGACGGTCAGACGGGCTACCCGCATGATGCGTTCGCGTACCAGGGGCGGCTCTACGTCAACCACTGGAACCTGGGGTACCTCGTCGTGGACGTCAGCAACCCCTCCCGCTTCAAGCAGGTGGGCAAGTACCAGTACAAGAACCAGACGAGCCACGCCTCCGCGGTGGGCACCCTTGCCGGCCGCACCATCGCCTTCGAGGGGGGCGAGAGCTACGACGCGCACCTGCGCGTGCTGGACGTCACCGATCCAGACAAGGTGGTGAAGATCGGCGAGTTCCAGCTGCGCTCGCAGTCCTCCATCCACAACATGGTGCTGGTCGGCACACGGCTCTATGTCGCCTGGTACCACGAGGGCGTGCGCGTGCTGGACGTGTCCGAGCCCTCGCAGCCCCGACAGCTCGCCTACTTCAACACCTTCCGCGAGACGGACTTCGAGCGCGGCTACAGCTTCTACGAGGGCGCCCTCGGCATGCGCGTGCCAGGGGATGGGTACGTGTACGTGGTGGACTCCTCGCGCGGCCTGCTCATCTTCCGCGAGCCGTGAGTCCTGGGGATCCTCCAGCAGGCGCTCGAGCGAGAGCTACGCGGCCTCTTCTGGCTTCCGGAGGGCTCGCGCCACGCGGTGCAGCGTGAGGTTGCGTGCCGCCTCATCCCGCGTGTACTGCAGCTCGAAGCCTGCCACCGTAATAGAGTACGGGCCCTCACCTTGCTCGTACGGAGTGCCTTCGACCGCCAGCAGCTCAATCACATCCTGCAGCACCTGGAACTCCGCCGCAGGGACACACCCCACCTCCCGCCAGGCCTCGGGTGCGAGCTCGACGCGGTAGTATGTTGGGAGCGCTGAGCGTGGGTGCGACATGGTGTGTCTCCGATGTCCCCTCCCACTGCAAGGCGCGCGCCTTGCTCCGTTTGTGAGAAATCACCCGCTTAGCGCGAGTCAAGCACACCCAGGCTGGATGATCTCCAGTCCCCCTTCTGTAAGAACTGCTGCTGAACAGTCCCGGATCAAATCTCAATGCGATTGCGGCCGTTGGCCTTGGCCCGGTAGAGCCGCGCGTCCGCCTCGCGCAGCAGCGCGTCGGCGCCCTCTCCATCCTTCGGGAACTCGGCGATGCCGGCGCTGAAGGTGACGTGGAATGACTCCTCCCGCTCGCCCGAGAACTCCACCTTTGCCAGCTCCACCGCCGCACGCGTGAGGATCTCCCGCGCGCTCGCGGCCGTCTCTCCCATCAACGCCACGATGAACTCCTCGCCGCCCCACCGAGCGCGCACGTCCTCCCGGCGGAAGCGCGTGGCCAGCAGCCGCCCCAGGCGCGAGAGGACGTGGTCCCCCGCCATGTGGCCGTAGGTGTCATTCACCCGCTTGAAGTGATCCACGTCCAGGAAGCACAGCGCCAGCGGCCGCTGGTGGCGCCGAGCCTCGGACAGCCGGGCGCGCAGGGCCTCGAGGAAGGGCCGCCGCAAGAGCAGCCCGGTGAGCGCATCCCGCTCGGAGCGCTCGCGCGTCAGCCGGACCCGCTCGAGCCTCAAGTGCATGCGGGCCACCAGCTCCGCGCGCAGCACCGGCTTCGCCAGGTAGTCGTCCGCGCCGGCCTCGAAGGCCGCCACCCGGAACTCCTGCCCCAGCTGCGCGGCGATGAGGAGGATGGGCAGCTGCTGCCACTCGGGCATGGAGCGGATGATGCGGCACAGATCGAACCCGCTCGGCCCCGGCAGGTCCACATCCACCAGCAGCAGCTCCGGCCGGTGCTTGGCCAGTGCCTCCAGAAGCTGGAAGGGATCTGCCAGCGCCGTCACCTCCACTTGGAGCCTGGCGCCGGCCTGGCCCACCGAGCGCCGGACTTCCTCGCTGTCCGCCAGCAGCAGCACCTGCGAGTGCTCCGGGCGCCGGGCCGCCACGAGCCGCTCCACCGCCCCGGCGAGGTCCGCCGGCTCGAAGGGCCTCGGCAGGTACAGCGAGCCGCCCGCGTGGGCCGCTGCCACCCGGTGTGCCAGATCCCCCTCCGCGCTGAAGAAGGCCAGCGGCAGCGCGTGCAGCCCCTCTTCGCTCCGCAGCCGCGCCGCCGCCGCGAAGCCACCCTCGGGGCCCCCCAGGTGCACATGCAGCAGCGCCCCATCCAGCCACTGCTTGCCCGCCCGCTCCAGCGCCTCCTCCACGTCCTGGGCCACGACGACCTGCACCTCCTGCTCCTGGCCCATCCTCTCCACCTCGGCCAGCCAGTCCGCGTCGTCGTCCACCACCAACACCGTGCCCATGAGGCTCGTGGGCTTGGGTGCGGCCTCCACCGGGGTGGGGCCGGAGATGGTCTCGGCCAGGTCGCGCAGCGCAGCCTCGGTGGCCTCCCAGTCCACCGCGAGCTCCTCGCGCCCCGGCCTCACCAGCGCCTCCAGCCGCCCCGCTACCTCGCCTACCTGGGCGAAGCCGAACGAGCCGGCCGAGCCATGGAGCTTGTGGGCGTCGTAGTACGCCGCCTCCAAGGCCTCGCGAGAGCCCGAGCGCGCCCGCGCCACCGACTCCGTCAGCGAGGCCAACCTTCGCCGCAGGTGCCGGCCGTACTCGGCATTCGCCGCCGCCAGCTCGGCCGCCAGATCCGAGAGGACCTGGGGCTTGCCGGGGACAGCGCCCGGGTTCTGCCAGGCCAGCGCCTGCTCCACCCAGATGAAGAGCTCCTGCGGCGTATAGGGTTTCTGGAGGATGCGCCCCACGCGCAGCGCCTGGAGGAGCTGCTCGTGGCTCTTCACGTCCTTCCAGCGGGCCGCGGCCAGGAGGAGGGGCAGCACGGGCCACCGGCGACGCAGCTCCTGGAGGAAGTCCAGGTCCACCATTCCCGGCACCTGGCTGTCCACCACCGCCACATCCATCGGAGCGCTCGCCAGAATGGCTCGTGCCTCCTGCACGCTGCGGGCGGACTCCACTCGGTAGCCCCGCTCGCGCAGGTACCCGGGCATGACGACCTGCAGCTCGCGATCCTTCTCGAGGAAGAGGACCGTGCCGCTCATGAGGCGGCCCTCCGGGACTCGGACTCACCGAGCAGCTCTCCCAGCAGCTCCTGCGCCACCTCGAGCAGCTCCTCCTCGGCCCTGGGCCCCTTGGGGATGAGCCGCGTGGTGCCGAGCGTGAGCTGGCGCAGCTCCGCGGGGGTCAGCTCCCGCACGGTGAAGACGATGAGCGGCAGGCCGCGGAGCTTGCCCTGGCGGAGCATGTCCACCACCTCGAAGCCATCCAGCTCGGGCAGCTGCACATCCAGGATGATGAGGTCCGGCGCCGCCTCGCGCGCCAGCTCCACCGCGCGTGCCCCATGCGCGGCCTCGACGCAGGCCGCGCCCAGCTTCTCGAGGTGCGAGCGCAGCAAGCGCCGCAGCTCCGCCTCATCATCCACCACCAGGACTCGCGCGGGGCCGGGCGCGCGGATGGCATGGCGCACGGCCCGGAGGAAGGACGCCTCATCCAGCGGCCGCTTCACCCAGTCCACCCGCGGCAGGCCCGCGCCCTCGGGCGGCACGCGCTCGGCCAGCATCACCACGGGCAGCTCGCGGGTGACCGGCTCCTCGCGCCACCGCCGCACCAGCGCCAGCCCCTCGTCGTCCGGCAGCCGTGCCTCCAGCACCAGCACGTCCGGCGCGCCCGCCTCCAGGTGCTTCTCCGCCTCGGCTCGCGAGCCGGCGCGCAGCACCCTGTAGCCCTCGCGGGTGAGCAGGCCCCGCAGCAGGGCGGACAGCCCCGTGTCCGCCGTCACCACCAGCGCGCTGTAGCGGGACTCATCCCGCACCCGGGAGAGCGAGCTCGAGTCCAGCTTCACCGCCGACAGCGAGAAGGTGAAGGTGGCCCCCTCGCCCGGCTCGCCCTGCACCTCGATGTGGCCGCCGTGCTGCTCGACGATGGCCTGCGAGATGGCCAGCCCCAGCCCCGTGCCACCCACCGAGCGCGTGCTCGGGCTGTCCAGCTGCTGGAACCTGCCGAACAGCTTCGCGCGCTTCTCCACGGGAATGCCCGGCCCCTGATCCACCACCTCGAAGCGCACCCGCCCCTGCACCTCGCTCAGGGCCCGCACCGTCACCCTGCCCCCCGAGGGAGAGAACTTGATGGCGTTGGAGACCAGGTTGGTGAGCACCTGGATGAGCCGATCCCGGTCTGCCCGCACCTGCCCGGTGCCACCCACCTCCGCGTGCAGCTCCACCTTCGAAGTGTCCGCCATGCCTCGCAGGCCGCCCAGCGTGGCCTCGACCACCTCGGCCACCTCCACCGGCTGGAGCCGTAGCTCCACCTTGCCCGCCTCCATCTTCTCCAGATCCAGGATGTCGTTGATCAGGCGGATGAGGCGCTCGGCGTTGGTGCTGGCAATGCGCACCATGTCCAGCACGGGAGAGGGGAGCTCGCCGAGCACGCCCCCCTCCAGCAGCCCCAGCGAGCCGCGGATGGAGGTGAGGGGGTTGCGCAGCTCGTGACTGACGACGGAGACGAACTCGCTCTTCATCCGCTCCACCTCCTTGCGCTCGGTGATGTCGCGCACATAGGCGGTGAAGCGCGGAGGGCCCTCGGCGGCCACGCGGGTGAGGGTGAGCTCCGAGGGGAACACGTCCCCATCTGCACGCACGCTGGACAGCTCCAGGCGCGCGGCCCGGCCCGGCTGGACGTCCGCCCGGAGCGCCCACATGACTCCCTCTCGCAGCTCGGGCGAGACGGAGGCCGCCAGGCCCAGTGACAGGAAGTCCCTTCCCAGCGCCACCGCTCGCGGCAGGCGGAAGAGGCGCTCGGCGGCAGGGTTGAAGTCCAGGATGCGGTGGGCCTCGTCCAGCGTGATGATGCCGTCCACCGAGCTCTCGAGGATGGCGGCCTTGCGCGCCTTGCTCTCGCGCAGCTCCGCGTGGGTGGCGGCGAGCGCTGCGGTGCGCTCCTCCACACGGCGCTCCAGCTCCGAGTTGAGTGCATGGAGCGCGGCGCTCCTGCGCCCCAGCCGCACCACCCCGTAGAGGCCCAGCAGCAGCGCCACGATGAAGAAGGTGACGCGCGCGTGCTCGGACAGACGCCCGAAGCGATCGAGCACGAAGAGGGTGCACAGCAGCACGAGCGCCACGGACGCCAGGCCCACCAAGGGCTTCGACAGCTGCGTCTTCACCCACGGTGTCGTCATTCGAGCTCAGGAGGACGGCAGCAGCTTCTTGATCTCGGAGGGCAGTGTCATGGGATCGAAAGGCTTGCTGATGACGCCGACGGCACCCAGCTCCAGGTAGCTCGCCACCTCCTGCTTCTGGCTCTTCGCCGTCATGAAGATGATGGGGGTATGCGCGGTGGACTCCTGTGCTCGGAGCTGACCGAAGGTGGTGGGCCCGTCCATGCCGGGCATCATCACGTCCAGGAGGATGAGATCTGGCCGCTCGGCTGCGGCCTGGCTCACGGCCTCGGCGCCCGAGGCGGCCAGCACGGTCTGCCAGCCCCCCACGCGACTGAGGCTCAGGTGGCCCACGGTGCGGATGTCCTCCTCGTCATCCACGAGCAGCACCTTGTGAATCGTCATGTCGGTCCTCGGAGCACGGGCCGGTAGAGTATCCCGGGGGTGAGCGCCCCTGCTCCGAACATCGGATCCGGGTCGGGTCGGACACCTGCGACACCGGCCGAGCCCCCGCTCCCTCGCCTGCCCTGGGGCCCTGCATTTCCGCCCGCTTGCAGCGGGCAGGCGGCGCCATGACCGTTGTCTGCGGAGGAACTTCCATCATGGCGAAGCAGGACACCAAGCGGCCTGGAACCCAGCCAGCCGAGGACATGTTCGGGCGCCCGACGAGCCCCAGTCACGAGGAGCCGGCCACCCGCCCCCGCCGGGACGCACCGGGCGAGGAGCCGCGCGGCTCCCGCAAGAGCACCGAGGAGGAGGAGGAGCACGGGGACATCGGCGGCGTCGACGACATCCCGGACGGAGACGGCCCGCGCAGCGATCGGGGAAACAACCCGCTGCCGGACACCTACTGGGCCGACTTCCCAGGCGGGAAGCCCTGACCTGCTGTTGCCGGTAGCAGGAGCCGTCCAGTGGTAGACACGCTCCTCGCGAGAGGTGCCCAGCTCGTCGGGCGACTCGCTCTGGGAGCGCTCCCAGTAGGTTACAGCGCATCCGCCATCACGGATCACCCGCTCCAGCGCGAGTGCAGGACTGCACCTCGGGTGAAGCCAGACATGCTCCAGTCAGCTCCCGGTGCCCGACCCGCTCCTGGAGGGTCCAGGCCGGCCCGGCTGCTGTCCTGAGCGGGGGACTGGCGGCTCCCGTGCCCCTCCCCTGGGTAGGAACCAAGACCCCACCTGGGAGGGGGCGCGCGGATCGACTTCGGGTATGCTGCCGCGCCTGATGGGGCGGGCGTCGCACGTCCGCTCGGGGGCCACCTCATTTCAAACCGTGCCGAGCTCCAGGAGTCCCGGCACCGCTCGAAAGGCATGCGCATGAAGAGACTGGGAAGAGTCGGACTGGTGCTGGGAGTGCTCACCCTCACGGGGACGCTGGGCTGTGAAGGCAAGGCCGACCCCGCGAAGGAGGCTCGCGCCAAGGCCACCAACCACCTCAACAAGAAGGAGTTCAAGCTCGCCATCGAGCAGTACGAGCTGGCCATCCAGGCGGACCCCAACCAGGAGAAGACCTGGAAGGAGAAGGCCTTCGCCCATCAGCAGATCGGCGAGCACGACAAGGCCGCGGTGGCGCTCCTGAAGTACGTGGAGGTGACGAAGGACCCGGCGGTGAAGCGGGACGAGCTCTACCGCGTCGTCGCGGACGAGTTCCGCCAGGCCGGGCAGCCCGAGGAGGCCGAGAAGGCGCTCCTCAAGGTCATGGAGACCAAGAACACCCCCGAGGAGAAGGCCGAGCTCTACCGCGTCATCGCGGACACCTACCTGAAGGCCGGCAACCTGGACGCGGCCGAGGTGAAGTTCAACGAGGCCCTGAAGCTCAACGCCAAGGATGAGGCCAGCCTGGGCTGGCTCGCGGCGATCTACTCGAAGCGCGGCGGCACGGAGAACAAGGACGCGGTGGCAGTGCCAGAGCACCTGGACAAGGCCCTCGCCTACCTGGACCAAGTCATCGCCCTCAACCCCGAGTACCCGTTCACGTACATCAACAAGCGCATCGTGATGGCCAAGTACGTCATGCACGAGCAGAAGATGATGCAGATCGCGCAGCTGGAGGCCAAGGAGACCAAGAAGAAGGCCAAGGTGGACGAGGCGCTGGCCCGCGCGGCGGAGCACCAGAAGCGCGCGGAGGATTTCTCGAAGCAGTACGAGGAGCTCACGCAGAAGTTCTCCGAGGCCCAGAAGAAGTTCAAGGAGAAGCAGGCGGCGCAGCAAGCCGCTGCTGCTGCTGCCGAGCAGGCGGCCCCCGCGAAGTAGCAGCCCGCGGCCCCCGCGAAGGAGCAGCCCGCACATGAGAAGGGCTCGGAACCGAGGGTGGGTTCCGAGCCCTTCGTGCTTTCAGGCGGTCCTTACTGACAGGCCGTCGCGACGCCTTCGTGGCGGCACTCGTGGCTGCGAGGATCCAGCTCCAGTTGGTAGAGCGACCTCACGCCCTCATCGGTCTGGTGGACCCGGGTGGTGTCCTGCTGGCCAGGGCCCTGCTGGTTCGTGTCGATCGAGATCAGCCCACCGCCGATGGACACCTGCATCGCCGGCTCGGCCGGAGCAGCCACGGTCGAAGTCTGGTGGTAGCGCGTCCAGGAATCGCTGGCCTGCGTGTAGAAGCTCTGCGCGCAGTTGGCCTCGCCCGTGGCGAAGTTGGCCTGGTACAGGCGCGCCACGTTGGTGCCCGTCGTCGAGCACACCGCGCCGGACGAGCCGCTGGGCTCGAACGAGCTCCACAGCACGCAGCCGCTGATCAGGGTGCCCGTGGTGCCGGTGCGCTCGTTGGCCACGCCGTACTCGAGGTACCACCCCTTGCCCGAGGGCGAGGCCGACGGATTACTGGTGACCTGGCCACTGCCGTTGAAGTTGCTGACGTTCACCAGATTTGCATCCGTGAAGAGGCTGCCGTCGTAGGCCGCCGCCTCGGCGTCGCTGTTGAAGCGGCGCAGCGGGTCGGTGCCTCCATACGTCCACACGCCGTAGTAGCGCTGCGGGTAGGGCGCGGCGCTCTGGAGGTAGTTGAGCGCCGTCCAGGTGTTGGCCGTCTCGCGGCAGCTCCAGGAAGAGGAGTCACCATCGCAGGTGTACTGGAGCGAGCCATCATTGCCGTTGCCGCAGCCGTTGGCCGCGTCGTTGTTCCACGTGAGCGTCACCCGAGAACCGCCACAGGCCGGGCCCGCGGAGGCCGGGGTGGCGCTGCCTGCGGTGTAGTGGAAGTCCTGGTAGGTGGCGTTGGTGGTGTACACGGTGGAGCCGCCTCGCTCGATGGTGAGGGTGTTGTTGACGCCGCAGCCCTGCACGGCGCAGGCGCGCGGGTTGGACAGCCGGCAGCCGGTGCCCTTCTCCAGCAGGTTCTCCCGGTCACCGGTGCCCACGAAGGTGCGCAGGAAGCCAGTGTCGGGCTGCAGGGCGTTCACGGTCATGTAGCTGAAGGGCGCACGCAGGGCCTCCGGGTCTCCGGTCCTTCCCGCCAGGTTGGCCACGCGGAAGGAGCGCGCGGCGAACCAGTTGTTCACCTGCTTCTTGGTGCTGTCCCATGCGCCCGGCTTCCACATGCGCACCATCCACAGCTGCCCGCCGTAGTCGCCCACCGTGGCCGAGTCGAACAGCTTGTCGGCATCCGAGAGCGCGTTGTTGGCCTGGCCGATGTCCAGCACGGAGAGGCCCGCGCCGATCGGGTAGCGCAGGTGCTCCGAGCGGCTCTGCCCGTCCCCATGGAAGAAGCTCCACACGGTGTGGCCGGTGCGGATGTCCACGATGGCCATGCCGCGGCCGCGCAGCATGTGCTCGTCGAAGCCGCCGTTGAGGGCCACCACCCAGCGCTCACGCGCCGGGGTGTTGTCGATCAGCCACGGCGAGGTCTCGCTGGGGTGAGGGGTGCTGGACAGGTCCCTCAGGGCGTTGTCGGCGCCGTCGGTGAGGGCCACCGGGAGGATGGGCGGCGGCTGCGGCGCGTAGTTGGTGAAGCTCTCACCCACCTGCAGCGCCAGCGGGTCGCACGGCTGCGGCCACATCCACAGGAAGTCCCCCGCCTGGTTGGGCACGCGGTGGTCGGTGTCGCCCGGGTCGCGGCCCAGCAAGCGCGTCAGATCCAGCGCGAAGCGGTGCACGCCGCCACGGCCCGTGCCCACCACGGCCACCGTGCGGTACTCCTTCCACTGCTTCTTGCCGTCAGCCGGCTCGCCCTCCGTGCCATCCAGCCACGTGTCCCGCACCATGGGCGTGCCGTCCACGAAGTAGGCGTGCTTGCCCAGGTTGGGGCGCAGCTTGGGCAGCATGTCCGGAGGAATGAAGGCCCACAGCTCCTCGCCCGTACCCGGGTCGTACTTGGACTGGCCGGTAAGCGAGTCCACCTCCCCCGCGCCCAGGGCCTTGCCGTTGTGGAAGGCGTGCAGCATGCCGCCGTTGCTGCCCACCAGCAGGAGCTTGTCCCGGTTGCCTGCCTCGTACTGGTACGCCGCATAGGCCTTCACCGTCGCTCCACCGGGGAGCGAGGTGTCGTCCTGCAGCGTGGAGCCGGAGAACAGCGCCGAGACGCACTGCTGGGAGAAGCTGCAGAAGCGGGCCTGCGCGGGCGGCTCCACGCTCACCGGCGAGGAGTGGAAGATGTCGTGGAGCAGGAACGGCCTGTCGAGGCCGCGCAGGAGCGGATCGGCGTTGAGCGCGTCCGCGCCGCGGTACCAGCGGATGACGAGCCGGGCGCAGTCGTCCGGCGACAGGGCAGGCTCGCCCAGGCGCGCGGCCAGGTCCGAGCACACGTCGGGGTTCTGGCTGATGCCCAGGTACTCCCGCAGCACGCTCGCGTTGGCCTCGCTGAACTCCACCGGCGTGTCCCGGGAGTCCACCTTGCCGTCCGCGTTGCTGTCCACGATGCTGTAGATGCGGCGGGCCATCCACTTCTGGTTGCCGCCCGCCTTCAGCTTCGCGCCGGCCTCCCAGATGGGCACGGCAGGCGTCAACGGATTCAAGAGCTTCACGAAGTCACCCTCGTCGTTCTCGATGATGGCGTCCCCCGCCGCGTCGAGCAGCAGCGTGTCGTCGCAGTCGCCGTCCTGGTTGAGGTCTCCCCCCGCGGAGGGGTTCTGCGGATGGCAGCCCAGCAGACGCTCGGGCCCCTGCTCGAACCGGTACAGGAAGCCCTGCCAGGGCGCCGTCTTGTTCCGGGCCGGCTTGAAGCGCGGAATGAGCGTGGCGCTGGCGCTGCGCACCTGCAGCGTGCTGGCTGCGGGGCTCGAGAAAGAGGTGGACCGCGTCTGCACGCTGTTGATGATGTCCAGCAGCGCCTGCTTCAGGCTGTCCGCGTCGTCGGCCGTGTAGTACAGGCCGCCGCCCACCTCCGCGGTGTGCTTCAGGAGGTTGCTGTTGATGCCGAAGCCCACCGTGTACGTGATGAGGTTCTGCTTACCGGCGGTGTTGAAGTCCCCCACAATGGGCGGCGTGTTGCGCTGCAGATCCTGCTCGAACAGGAGCTTGGCCACGTCATCGAGCATGTACTGGGGGTTGTCGTCCGTGTAGATGGCGGGGTTGGAGCCCTTGTCACGGCCAGGCGCGGTCCCGCTGCCGCACGAGGCCGTATCCGGGCAGTACACCGGGCCCTGGAGCTGCCGCAGCTTGGTGACCACCGTGCTGCTCAGGTTGTCGCCGGAGGGCTCACCGTCCGTGATGATGATGACGGAGGACACCTGGCAGCCCCAGCACACGCTGCGGTCCTGCGAGCTGAGCGAGGGGTTGCGGAAGTTGCTCGGGGCGCTGCTCGGGTAGCTGTAGCCGGTGCCGAAGCCGAACACGTCCCGGTACACCCCCTCATCCGAGGTGAAGTAGTAGCCCAGGTTCAGCAGCGAGCGCGCCAGGGGCGTGCCCGCGGTGAAGTTCAGCTCGTTGACGGCATCGATGTAGCTCTCGCGATAGCTGTCGAAGGCGCTGGCGTCACTGACGATCTGCTGACACGAAGGGCTCTGCGGCTTGAGCATCGCCGTGTTGGGCGTGCTGCTGGTGAAGTAGCTGATGCCGACACGCACGCGCTTCAGGTCCTTGATGACGGACTTGAGCACCGCCTTGGCGGTGACGTACTTGGGCGGGTTGAAGTTGAGGAAGCGGCCCCAGAAGATGAAGCCCGCGACATTGTACGGCGGGTTGTCACGGCCCCGCGCCTCGTGCTCCTTGAAGTAGCCCTTGGTGCTCAAGCACGTGAGACAGAGGGCGTACTCGGCAGCGCCGGTGCCAGCATAGTCCGTCACCTGCGACTGGCAGGCCTGCTCCCGGGTGTTCCAATGGGGCGTCGGATTGGTGAGGTCTCCCCATTCCATGTAGCCGTAGAACTTGTCGTCCTGGAACAGGTTGGGGAAACCCTGGTCCAGGCCCAGCCCCGTGCCCGGATCCGGCACCGGGTAGACGGTGGCTGGGTTCCAGCCACGGCTGACCTGGAAGGCATCCAGGCGCGGGTTCTCGCAGCCGTTGGTGGTGAGATCGAGGAAGGCCTCGTGCCCGCCGAGGATCACCTGCGGCAGCTCGCGCATGGAGCTCGAGGTGTCGACGAGGAAGTGGATGTTGGGTGGGGCGCCCTCGGCGCTGAAGAAGCGCTCGTCGCCCGATACGTCCTTGCCGCGCAGCACGTCATTCACCAGTGACGTGGTGAGCTGGCAGCACGCGGCGGAGTCGGAGGCCGGGTTGCCGAGCTCGGCGTGCGCTCCGCCCGCCACACCCAGCATGGCGAGCCCCAGGCTCAGCCGACGAAGAATGGAAATCCAGGACTGCTGCATGGTCATGTCTCCGCGCAAACCCCGCGAGCCTTCATCGGCTTCACGTGGCGCAGCGGGACTGTGCAAACTCAAGCCCTGGGCCAGGTGCCGCACAAGCCAGCGAAATGACGAGGCTTCCCAGCTCCACGCACACCTCGGCGCGCGGGAGCCCACCTCGCAAACTCTGCATACCGCAAAGGTTCGCTGGTGGAGTGAGTGATGAGGGAACCGATGATCTCGCGCGGCACTGCGCGATCAGCGAGATGACTAGAAAGAAATAAGGGGTCGATCAGGCAGGAGAGGTGGTCAAGCCTCCTGCTGAGTCGGTGCCACGGTGACGTGGAGGCCCATGCCCTCAAGACGGCGCAGCAGGCGCTGGGTGAGTTGGGTCTTGTTGGAGCGCTCGAAGTAGTCCTGGCCCAGATCCTCGTAGAGCACGCCCCGAGTAAGCATATGGTAGGCGGCAGTGAGCATGGAGGCGGCCAGAGCGATGAAGGCCTTCTTGGGACCGCGGCGGCTCTTGAGGCGCAGGAACAGAGAGCGCAGGTAGGTGCCCCGGGTGCGAGCAGCGCTCCAGGCGCACTGCACCAGGGTGTCCTTCAACCACGGAGCTCCTTTGCGTATGCGGGTGGAGCGGCGCTTGCCGGCGCTCTCATCCATTCGAGGACAAAGGCCCGCCCAGGAAACCAAGTGGCCGGCGGTGGGGAAGCGCGACATGTCCACGCCTATCCGACTTGCGGCCGGGCACGTTGCGCACCTGGGCGGCGTTGGCCAGCACCAGCTCGAAGCTGCCCTCCAGCATGTGCCAGACAGGCTTCCAGTATACCCCCGTGGCCTCCATGACGAGGTGCGTGCATTCGTGGGACTCCAGCCACTGATGCAGCGCCAGCAGCCCTCGGGTCGTCGTTTCGAACCTCTCCACGTGTCGGTGGACCGCGCCCGCCTGCGCGATACGCGCGCACTCCCCTGCCGCTGTCCTTGTGCACCTCCAGCCCCGCGCACTTGGGATGAAGCACTTCCATGGGCGTCTCCTCTCGGTAGCGGCGCTGGCATGGAGCCCGTGTCGGGGAAGTCTAGAACGCGTGCTCACTCCGCACCCACTTGGTGCGGCCTGGCGACAATTCGGGGTGCTCGCCGGGCTCCGGGCCAAACTGTTCGACGGGCTTGTAGAGCACCACTGTCAAGCCGGCCTCTGAGCCAACGCCACAGGTAGGCTACCTCATTTCATGCCTCGCGGGTCGGGCCATCCCGGTGAGCAACTGTTCGGAAATGTCGGGGGTTTGGGCGCGAAAAGTCCCGACATTTCCGAACAGTTGGCCATGGGGAATGCCCCACCCGCGAGGCATGAAAGGGGCTTTTTCTTTCTAGTTCTCCACCGTGGCTCATCGTCAGGGCTTCAACGTCCCCCCTATCAGAAGAGGTCCCCCTGTGCCTGAGTAGCGCACCGGCTTGCCTTCGGAAGCGGTGACCGCTCCCGGAGGCGAGGAGCCCTGGCGCTACTGCCGACACATGCGGTAAGCCTCTCCGCTGTCAACCGCTGGCGTCCCTCGCTGGTCGTGCGGCACTCCCGCTACGCAGTGGCTCGACGTGGTGTTGCCGGCCGCGTCCTTCACGGTGAAGTAGAGCTTGTAGACACGGCCGTCGCGCGGCCCGCCGCGCTCGGAGCGCAGCATCACCGTGGTGGAGTCCACGAAGATGATGTCCGGCATGGTGTTGCCATCTCCCAGCCCGTTGATCGGCTCGTCCGAGGAGACGCAGGAGATGGCCGCCTGGGCGGTGGCCAGATCCAGACTCCCCTCACAGACATCCTGGATGGAGATGCCACAGTCCTCGAGCGAGAGGTTCCGGTACTTGTGGTTGGGCGGCCACAGGTCCGATGCGCCCGCTACCGAGACGACAGGGGGGAGCGTGTCCACGACTTGAACAGTGGTGCGTGCCGTGTCCTGGCAGGCTCCATTGCTGACAGTCAGATCGGCGGTGTGGGTGCCCGTGGACATGAACTCGCTCACGACAGCCCCGGCCCGGTGGACCGTCCCATCAATGAGCCAGTTGTAGGAGAGAGGCTTTCCCCTTGGGTCTGAAGATCCAGAGCCATCCAGTGTCGCGGTGGCCCCGCCATTGCCGGTGCACTCCAGCACCTGCGGTGGCCCCGGGTCCGCCGAGGGTGGCGGATTGAAGCAGATGCTGAACGGGGCCGTGAGGCTCGGAAGATGCGTGCGCGTCGAGTTGCCCACCGCGCCCTCAACGACGGTCAACTTGCTGATACCGCTCACCTCCTCCGGATCGATTGTGACGCAGATCTCCTTGCTCGTGAACGTGACGGCCGTACCATCCGTGCAGCAGTCGTTCCATTTCCAGGTGGCCGTAGTCACGTCCGTGGGCACGCTCTGGATGCCTTCAGTAGACTCGTCATTCACAGCCACGCTTGAGGCATTGCTGAGCCCTTGGATGCCGAGCTGAATGGAGCCCCCACTTTCATCCCCGGCCTTGTCGTGAATCATGAACAAGCTGAACTGATCCCAGGTGGTGTCGTGATAGACGAAGAATGTGCTTTCCTGGGATACCTCAAGGCCCGTGTTCGCGCTGGAGTCGCTGTATGCGTAGAACTCTTGCGCGCTCTTGCTGTCCTTGATGGTGTGGATGGTGGTAGTGAAAGTCCCCTGTCGCACCGTGTAGCTGTCACCGCCAATGCATTGCGCTCCCTCTACCTCGGCTCTGGCACTCCTCTTCTCGGAGTCCTGCCCGTCACCGATCCATCCACAGCCAGCACTCAATCCCCAGATCAACATGGAAGCCGCGAGCAACCCGTTTGATACGAATCCAGAAGCCTTCATGATGCCCCCTTGGAGGACAACACCATTAGTCCTCTCCGAGGACTATACATATCTCCACCACTTCCTGGTGGAAATTGCAGGAAGAGCGCGACATCGCTGAGGCCTACGGCGCCGACAACTCCGGTTGACATGGTGGACCATGCTCAATCCGTGTCTCTCTTCCGGAGCTGCTCCGCGAGCCAGGCACGAAAGTGGAACGTGCTCGTAAACCAGGAGACCGTGCCGCTATTCGCATGGCCGCTGTTGAAACCCACCAGCCATCGCCCCGCTGGGGACTCTCGAAAACAAGGCCCACCGCTGTCCCCAGCATGTGTATGTGCTCCGGGAGCGCGGAACAGAAAAGAGCCAGTACCTCCTGAGGAGAGAACGATGTCCGTGACGGCATTGTGTCCCACTCTCCGGGTGCCTTCATCCTTCCCTCGGTGACGTGTCTCTCCGAACCCCACCACGGTGAGCTCCTCGTCGATGGAGACCTCTTGCGCTGGAAACTGGAAATCGATCTTGATGCCTTCGACCGGCCTACCGAGCTGTACGACCGCGAGGTCCGCGAGGTTCGACTTCAGCTTGCCTCCGGCCATTTCAGCCCTGAAGCTTGGATGCACTCGAACCCTTCCCTTGTCTCCAGGGGACCCTCTCGCTGGCGCCTCTTCCGAGCCGTGGAGGCCTCTCATGACGGTGGCGCTCGTCACGCAATCCGAACCATCAATGACCTGAGCCTGGCTCTTGGGATCTGCGGGCGCGCACAAGCAGTGAGCCGCCGTCAGCACCACTTCGGGCGTGACGAACACGCCGCTACACGCTCCCCGCTCGCTCCGAACCTGTACCACAGCCTCATAGCGGTTCTTGATGTCCTCTCGAGCTCTCGAAACAGAGATGTCGAACCCCGATGTCAGCCCGCCCGCTTCCGTCTCAAAGCCCGTGCGCTCGTACTCTGGAGTCACGGTGCTGTTCGCGGCGCCGCCAGCACACGCCATGAGCCAGGCCGCCCACGCGATGCACATGGCGCGCAACCTCAATGAGTTCATCGGGCTTTTCCTCCTCACGGCTGGGCAGAGCTTCCTTGCATCGCACGCTGCACCTCCGCGCGCACCCACTCCCGGTGGACATGAAGGCTCGTGCAAGAGAGCTCCTTCTCCGAACGGCCCCCCGCTATGCCAACAAGCCACCGACCCCCTAGGCCTTCACGGAAGCAGGGGCCTCCAACGAAGCCGTCATAGACGTAGGGGCCCTGTTGTTCATAGAGCACCCGATCATCCTCCACCCCGGGAGCCCGCGTTGCCTTGTTCTTCCGGTAGTACCGGGCGCCCCAGTCTCCTCCAAGGGCCTCATCCTTCCCGTAGCCGGCCATGATCAGGGCTTCGCCTTCTCGAACCTCGTTCGCGGCCAGGAGCACCTCCTCTGGCCGCTCCTGGACGGGTTCATCCAAGAGGATAACGGCCAGATCCACGCGAGAGAGCCTGAAGCCGTGCGTCGCTGCCCGGGACTCCATCTCAGGATGGGGTCGCACGTCCCCCTCGTAGGTTCGGAGCCGTCTCCGCCCCCTCTGAGCCTCAACGTCCCCCCCATGGAAGACCGTCGTGATGGAGACGCGCTTGACGCACGAGGAAGCCTGGGGGGAGGGGGGGGCTGACTCCGCGGATTTACCGGAGGGCTGCTGGAGACACACACAGCTTCCGGCTGTGAGAACCAGTCGATCGCTGATGAGGACGCCGCTGCAGAGTCCTGGATCATCCTTCCGGGAGATCATGACCACGGATGCGTAGCGATCCTCGACATCCACTGTCCCCGCATACCGCA
>NZ_DASPHO010000445.1:0-4845 GCF_035629615.1 Hyalangium sp.
GAGAGCCGCAAGCGTCAGTACCTGATGCGGGTGCTGCACCAGAACCTGGAGGCGCTCAACCGAGGCAAGGACGAGTTTCTGGCGATGCTTGGCCATGAGCTGCGCAATCCTTTGGGTGCGGCGCGCACCGCGTTGACGATCCTCCAGGGCGGACCCGTCGATGAGCGCCGTCGTGCTCGGTACCTGGAGATCCTCGATCGCCAGATGCACGCGATGACGCGGATGCTGGACGACATCCTCGATGTGTCCCGGCTCTCACTGAGCAAGTTGCACCTCGAAGGCCAGGACCTGGACCTCGGACAGCTGGTGCGCAGGTCCGTCGACTCGCTGCAGTCCAATGCGCGCCACGCCAGGCACACCCTCACGTTGGATATTGGCGACGGACCATTCCTGGTCCGGGGTGACGCCATCCGGTTCGAGCAGATCATCGCCAACGTCGTTGGCAACGCGATCAAGTACACGCCACCCGGCGGGAGAATTCAGGTCACCGTGCAGCGCGACGACGTGGACGTCGTCATCTGGGTCCGCGACAACGGCATCGGGATCTCGCCCGAGATGCTGCCCAAGGTGTTCGAGCTCTTCACGCAGGCGCGCAACGGCACCGAACGCACCCAGAGCGGCCTTGGAGTTGGCCTGGCGCTCGTCGACACCCTGGTGCGCATGCACGGGGGCAAGGTGGAGATGACCAGCGAGGGACTGGGGAAGGGATCGCAGTTTCAGATCCGGATCCCGCTGGCGGCCGCGCAGGACCTCGCGGTCGTCGCACCCACGCAACGAGACCTCCCAAGCCGTCTGTTGCACGTGCTCATCGTTGAAGACAACCAGGACGGCCGCGAGGTTCTGCACGAGCTGCTCGAAGCCAGCGGCCACCGGGTCGATGTGGCGGTGAACGGACTCGATGGCATTGCCCAGGCAACCCGAGCGCCGCCTGACGTGCTGCTCACCGACATCAGCTTGCCGGAGCTGGACGGCTACGAGGTGGCCCGGCGCGTGCGCGCGACCTGTTCGCCCGTCCCCTATCTGGTGGCTCTCACGGGCTATGGCATGCCGGAAGACCGGCGCCGGACGCGCGAAGCCGGCTTCGACGCTCACCTCGTCAAGCCGTTGAACTTCGAGCTTCTCGAGAGAGTCTTCGAACACGCTGCGGGCCGGAACGCTTCGACGCGCGGGGCCAGGCTCACGGGAGCTGGCGCCTCAGGCGCGTTTGCGGGTGCCCGAGCGGAGGACACGCAGCAAGAGCAGTAAGACGATGGCCCCGATGAAGGCGACGAAGATGGTTCCGGCAATCCCTGAGAAGGGAGTACCCACGCCCAGGGCCCGGAAGAGAAAGCCTCCGATGAAGGACCCCACCACGCCCACGATGATGTCCCCGATGAGCCCGTAGCCGCCGCCCGCTACCGCGGAAGCCAGCCATCCAGCGATCAGGCCGATCACGATCCACACGACGAATGACTGAAGCGACACGGTGTACCTCCCAAGGTTGCACTGGGCGAAGAGGTGTGCACGGACAGGTGTTGAGGAGCAGAAAGCTTTTGTCGCTAGAAGCGGGCCCCGAGGGTCAGCACGACGTCGATGAAGCCGCCCTGGGGGTTCTCCACTTGCTCGCCAAGGTTCTCGTCCAGCAGCAACCGGTAAGTGGCCCGAGCGCCTGCGATGAGCGCGTCGGAGTTGAACTCGACGCCCAATGCCAGCGGGACCTCTTGCACCACGTCCGACTCGAAAGCCCCTCGGAGGTCACCTCCGATGGTGATGTTCGAGATGCCCAGGCCGACGCCCACGAAGGGCCTGACGGCATCGAACAAGGGCAGCGATAGCTTTACAAGGCCACTGGCACCGTGGCGCGTGAGGGAGATGTCGAGCAGCGCGGTCTTGGCGGTGTTCCTGGCGCCTTCATAGCCCAGCTCAAAGCTGAGAAAGCGCAGGGGCTGTAAGTCCAACGTCACACCCCAGGTAGGGCCCACGTTGACGTTCTCGCCGAGATCTCCCGTGTAGTTACCCGCCCCTCCGCGCAGGAACACATTCCCCCTTCCTCGTCGAGGCTCCTCATCGGCGGTCGCCGTGCTTGCAGAGGCCAGCGACAACACGAACCCTAACACCGCTATGCCTTGACGAGACATGCATTCCCTCTCATTTCGTGAAGTCCCAATCTAAGTGCCGTTATCGTGTTGTCAAGCATGGAACCCCGAACTCGAAGAAATGGCATTGCATCAAGAGATTGAAATGATGTATGCGTTTGGCAAAGAAGGGCAGGCTATCTTTCCTGCGCCGACGGTGTTAGAAGAGGAGTTCCAGCGCGAAGGCCTCTACCCGCGACCTCTTCCTGGATGGCACGGATGAGAGCTCGATTGATGCGGACTTGACAGACAGGGCTTCGTGCTTAGCTTCTGACACCCCCAAAAAAAGAATAACAACCAGGAAGCGGCCCAGGCAAAGCTGGACAAGCTGACGCTTCCGTAGACGAGTGATTGCGCCGGGGTGGGTGGCGCCTGCCGCTCGCCCGGCGTTGCGCTACGACGTGCGGCTCACTCTCGGAGCTGCGCGACACCGCAATGACGTGTGATTGCCAGAACCCCGGCGATCACCTGCTCATCGCATTGAAAGAACAACGGAGTCACGCAATGCCTCACACAGCAGCCGTTACGAAAACGGCTAGAAACAGTTCTATTCTCGCCACTTCAATCACCCTCGCCCTGCTGGCATTCCCACTGCCAGCGCGGGCCGCTGACTTCAGCTTGAAGCTCGAGCCCGGCGTGGCGGTGCCGCTGACCGCCCCCCAGTCGCAGCTCTATGAAGTCGGAGGCAGCCTCACCCTGAAGGCGCTCTTCGGCCTGAACAAGTACCTGGACATCGGACCCAGCGTGACCCTGCTGCAGCTGCCCGCGGAGGCGGAGCTGACGCAGCCCGGGGTGGCGTGGACGTTTGGCGGAGGGGTGCGCCTCAAGCGGCCTCATGACGCCCCCGGCGGCTCTGAGGGGTCCTTCGCCATCTCGCCCTGGGCGGAGGCTGACGCCCTCTACGTCCGCACCGGCGTGCTCAACCGTCCTGGCTTCGCCGTCGCCGCAGGCCTCTCCCTTCCCATCGGCGAGACACGGATGTTCTGGGCCGGCCCGTTCGTGCGCTACCTCCACATCATCCAACGCCACCGCGCCGGCTACGACAACCATGACGCCAAGCTCCTGAGCGTGGGCGTCAGTCTGGAGATCGGACCCGGCCGCGAGCGCGAGCCCATCGCCGCCGCGGAGGTCCGCACCATCACCCAGGAGACCATTTCCTGTCCCGACCGTGACAAGGACGGAGTCCCCGACAACGTGGACCGCTGCCCCAACGTGGCGGGGCCCATGGAGTCGTGGGGCTGCCCTGAATACAAGAAGGTTGTTATCAAGCGGGACAAGCTGGAGCTGAAGGAGAAGCTCTACTTCGCCTGGAACCAGGCCACGCTTGAAGAGGCGTCGTTCCCGGTGCTCGACGAGGTCGCGCAGGCGCTGAAGGACAACCCGGACTTCCGCGTGCAGATCGAAGGGCACACCGACTCGTCCGGCGCGGAGGATCACAACCAGACGCTCTCCGAGAAGCGGGCGGAGACGGTGCTGGACTACCTCGTGGCGCACGGCGTCGCGAAGGAGCGGCTCGTCTCGAAGGGCTTCAGCTCGTCCGTGCCGCTCGACACCAACAACACAGTCACCGGCCGCGAGAACAACCGCCGCGTCGAGTTCGTTGTCAACTTCAACATCCTGAATGACGGGAGCACGAAATGAGAAGCCTGAAGACTGGAGCCCTGTTCCTGCTGTTCTCCTTGATGACCGCCTGCGGGCAGCAGCTGGTCGAGTTCCCCGGCGACCCCGATGGCCCGGGTAACGACGCCGGCCCCACCGTTGACGCCGGCCCCACCGTTGACGCCGGCACCCCGCCGTCCGTCGTCTCCACCAGACCCTCGGATGCCGAGACGTCGGTCGCGATCAACGCCCCCGTCACAGCGACCTTCAGCGAGGAGATGGACCCGGCGACGCTGGCCACGGCGTTCACGCTGAAGCAAGGCGCGACCTCCGTGACAGGTGACGTGGCCTACCTCGGCACCACCGCGACGCTGACCCCCGCGGGCAACCTCGCCCCGAACTCCGTGTTCACCGCCACGATCTCGACCGCGAGCAAGGACATCGAGGGCCACGCCCTGGCCACGGACTACACCTGGAGCTTCACCACGGACACACACCTCATCTCGCCGACGGTCATCGCCACGAGCCCGGTGAACGCCGCCACGAACGTGTCGACCCACAAGAGAATCACCGCCACCTTCAACAAGGGGATGAACCCGGCGACGATCAACTCCTCGACCTTCACCGTGCGGCAAGGGGCAACGGCTGTCGCGGGCTCTGTCACCTGGGCGGCGGCGACCAACACGGCGACCTTCGTGCCGGCCAGCCCGCTGGGACTCTCGCAGACCTATACGGCGACAATCTCGACTGGCGCCCAGGACGCGTCGGGCAGCTCATTGGCGACCAACCACGAGTGGAGCTTCACCACGGGGGCCTGCAGCCAATGGCCTGTCGCGCTCAGCTCGGCCGGCAACTTCGCGGTGCTGGCTGGCTCCACCGTGACCAGCACCGGTCAGACCTCCGTCACAGGAGACCTCGGTGTGAGCCCGGGCACCGCCATCACCGGGTTCCCGCCTGGAACCCTCATGGGGGCGATGCACGCGGGAGATCCCACGGCGGCGCAGGGAATCGCCGACTTGACGACAGCCTACAACGACGCCGCTGGGCGAACGCTGTGCACGGTCACCGTGGCCGGAAACCTCGGCGGACAGACGCTGGCGCCTGGCCTCTACAAGTCGACGTCCTCCCTCGC
>NZ_DASPHO010000446.1:0-4521 GCF_035629615.1 Hyalangium sp.
AGCCCGGGGAACAGCGCCACGTGCGGCGCCACGAGCAGGTACTGCGTCCCCTGATCCACCAGTGCTCCCCAGGAAGGCGTCCCCGGTGGAGCTCCCAGACCCAGGAAGCTCAGCGAGGCCTCGGCCAGGATGGCTCCGGGGAAGGCAGACGTCGCCTGGATGAGCAGCGGCCCTGCGGCGTTGGGCAACAGGTGGCGAAAGAGGATGCGGGCGTTGCCGCTCCCCAGGGCCCGCGCCGCCTGGACATAGTCGCGCTCGCGCAGCGTGAGCACCTGCCCGCGTGCCAGCCGCGCGTAGCCCGTCCACCCCGTGAAGGACAGGGCGAACACCACGTTGAACAGGCTCGGCCCCAGGACCGACGTGATGAAGATGGCCAGCAAGATGCCCGGGAAGGCGAGCAGCACGTCCACTCCCCGCATCACCCCCTCGTCCACCCAGCCGCCCACGTACCCCGCCAGCCCTCCCAGCGTCGTCCCAACGAGCGCTGACAGCACCACGGCGAAGAACGCCACCACGAGCGACACTCGCGCTCCGTAGAGGACATGGGTGAGCACATCGATTCCGTTCTCACCGGCGCCCAGCAGGTGCCCCGGGCCCGGTGGCGCCAGCTCCGCGGACAGCTCGATCGCCTGCGGTGCGTACGGGCTGAGCACGGGCGCCAGCAGCGCGGTCAGCACCAGCAGCACCGCCACCCCCAGCCCGAACCTCCCCCCAAGCGTGCGCAGCCGGAACCCCCGGCGCGTGACAACCGTGGGCGCGACAGCCGCGACGGGCGAGGCCTCGCTCACGAGCGCCTCCTCACGCGGGGGTCCACCAGCGCGTACGCCACGTCCGTCAGCGTGTTCACGATGACGTAGCAGAGCGTGAACATGAGCACCGTTGCCCGCACGGTGTTGTAGTCGCGCTTCTCGATGGCCGTGAGCAGCAAGGTCCCCATGCCCGGCCAGGCGAACACCTTCTCCGTCACGATGGCCCCTCCCAGCAGCGTGCCGAACTCCAGGCCGAGCACCGTGAGGATGGGCAGCAGCGCGTTGCGGAAGGCGTGCTTCCACAGCACCACGCGCGGGTGCAGCCCCTTGGCTCGCGCCACGGTGACGAAGTCCTCGCGCAGCGTCTCCAGCATCGCCGCGCGCGTCATGCGAGACAGGAACGCCGCCAGCGCCGTGCCCAGCGTCAGCGAGGGCAGCACCAGGTGTCTCCAGGACTCCGCGCCGGACACGGGCAGCCAGTCCAGCCACAGCGCGAAGACGATGATCAACATCGGCCCGAGCCAGAAGCGCGGCAGGGCCACCCCCGCCACCGCCACCCCCATCGCCGCCGAGTCCACCGCCGTCCCCTTGCGCGCCGCCGCCGCCACGCCCAGCGGAATGGCAATGCCCACCGCGATGAGCAGCGAGGCCACCGTGAGCTGCAGCGTCTTCGGCAGCGCCGCTCCAATGGCCGGCAGCACCTTCTTCTGGAACGGAGGCAGCGAGGTGCGCAGCTCGCCCGTGGCGAAGTCCTTCGAGAACGTCCACAGCTGCGCGTACCAGGGCTGGTCCATGCCCACCGCGCGCCGCAGGGCCTCGCGATCCACCTCGGAGGCCTCCTCGCCCAGCATCACGTCGATCGGATCGCCCGGCACCAGGTTGAGGAAGAGCGAGATGAGCAGCAGCGCCCCTACCACCGCGATGACCGCGGAAGCCGCGCGCCTCATGGCCCCACCTTCCGCGCCCGAGCCAGCGAGCTGATGAAGTTGTGCGCGCTGGGCTCGAAGCCCTCGAGTCGCCGCGACACCACCGCCACACTGCTCTCGTGCCACAGCGGCGCATAGGGGAGCAGCTCCTCCAACCGCGCCCCAACCCGCGCATAGGCGGCCTTGCGCTCCGAGAGCTCCACCTGGCTGGCCTCCTCCAGCAGCGCGTCCAGCTCCGGATCCATCAGCGCACCCCGGTTCAGCCCCCCCCAGTGGTTCTCCTCCGTGGGGACGTTGCTCGAGTGGTACACGTTGCGCATCAGGTCCGGCTCGATGACGGACGCCCACTTGAGCGTCACCATCTCGAAGTTGCCCCGGCGGATGTCATTGAAGAGCGTCCCGAACTCCAGCGAGCGCACCTCCACCGCGATTCCCCCACGCGCCAGCTGCTCCTGGAGCACCAGCGCCACGGACTTGCGGAAGCGATCCGTGCTCACCTTGAGGCTCAGCCTCAGCCGCGGCAGGCCCCCGGGCCCGTCCGGATCCCCGTAGCCGGCCTCGTCCAAGAGCCGCGCCGCCTCGGCCGGGTTGTACCGGCAGCCCTCGCCCGGTGTGTAGGCCCAGTGCGTGGCCGGGATCATGCTCGTGGCCGGCTCTGCCAGACCGTGGAACTTGTGCTCCGCCAGGGGCTTCACCTCCAGCAAGTGGCACACCGCCTGGCGCACCCGCACATCCGCCAGTGGCCCTGGGCGCAGGTTGAAGCCCAGGTACGCATAGCCCGTCCCCGGCCGGACCAGCACCCGCAAGCCTGGCTGCTTCCTCAGCAAGGGCAGCACCGCCGGAGACACCGCATTCGTGACCAGGTCCGCCCGTCCCTTGAGCAGCTCCAGCACCCGCGTCGTCTCGTCACGCACCACCCGGAAGTACAGCCGCGGGATGGCAGGAGGCCCTAAGTGGTATCCCTCAAAGGGCACCAGCGTGAGGTGCTCCTCATCCGGTTGGGACTCAAACCGGAACGCGCCTGCGCCCACGGGGTGAGAAGCCTGCAGTGCCACTCCGTCCAGTCCTGCACGCTCCGCAGGGATGATGCTCAGCGAGAGCTCCGCCAACAGCGGCGCGTACGCCCCACGCAGGTGGAAGCGGACGGTGCGATCATCTACTACCTCCACCTCCTCGACAGGCGCGTACCGGTCCACCTTCGGACTTTGCAGCGCCTTGGAGCGCACTCCGTCATAGGTCGCCTTCACGTCCTCGGAGGTGAGCGCGGTGCCGTCATGGAAGGTGAGCCCCGGGCGCAGGGTGAACTCCACCAGGGTAGGGGAGAGCGCTCGGAAGGACTCGGCCAGCTCCGGCACCGGCCTGCTCGTATCATCGAAGGTGAGGAGTCCCGGAGCGATGAGCTGGACCATGCGCTGGCCGATGGCCGTCAGCGCGAACCGGCCATCCAGGCTGTCCGGCGGCGCCTCCACCAGGACGGTGATGCCGTCCGGCGGCGGCTCCGAGCGGCACCCAGCGGCGACGACCAGGAGCAACCCCCAAAGCGCGCGGCGAAGCAAGGACATCCAGTTCCTGGTTCTGTCATACCTAAGTGGTACGGTCGATGACGTTGCGCACTCCTGGCATCGAGTGATGTCCCCTGAGCGTTCGTGATGGCGCTGGAACTGAAGGTCGGTCCACAGGGTTGCAGGTGCGCATCCACGACAGCCTGATGAAGAAAAGTCTACATCCTCGGCACAGCCGCTTCGCCCGGTGGATAAGCGAGCGCCCAACCGTGGACGCGCCTACTCTTCCTCCCTTGAACTTCCTCGATCGGCTTCTCATGATGGCTCGCGCTTTCCCCGGAGCCCTTGTGCAGGTTCATCGAGCCAGAGTCGTCTTGGCCGCGACGGTCGCGATCATTCTTTCGCTGCCCGCTGCCCATGCCGCCCCAGCGGACAAGAAGGCGGAGCGCGAGGCGCTGAAGACGGCGCTGCTCGACGTCCTCCAACGCACGCCGCTCAAGGCCAGCCGCGTGGGCATCTTCATCCAGAGCATGGATGACGGCACCGTCGTCTTCAGCCAGAACCCGGACGATCTGCTCAACCCGGCCTCCAATGTGAAGCTGGTCACCGCGGCCGCGGCGCTGGCGACGCTGGGGCCCGAGTACCGCTTCGACACCGAGTTCCTCGTGGACCCGGAGATGCCGCCGGACGGCAAGGTCAAGACGCTCTACGTGCGCGGCAAAGGCGACCCGTCCATGACGACCGAGCGCCTGTATGGCGTCGTCGCCGAGCTCTTCCACACCGGCCTGCGCGAGGTGCAGGAGATCATCATCGACGACTCGTGGTTCGACGCCGAGCGCACGCCGCCGGGGTATGACCAGGAGACGTCGGACCGGGCCTACATGTCTCCTACCGGCGCGGTGAGCCTCAACTGGAACGCCACGGCCATCTACCTGCGGCCCGGCGAGGTTCCCGGCGCCAAGGGCACGGTGGAGCTGGAGCCCAACAGCGACTTCTTCGTCGTGGAGAACGGGCTGCTCACGGGCAGCCGCCGGGCCCGGCGAATCTCCGTGGCCAGCAAGGCCTTCGGGGACAAGCAGCGCATCATCGTCAAGGGACAGGTCTCGCCCGATCAGGGCGCCCTGAGTGTCTGGAAGAAGATCGACAACCCGCCCATGTACTTCGGCTTCACCCTGAAGGACATGCTGAAGGCGCGCGGCATCAAGGTGAAGGGCCGAGTGAAGCTGGGGCTGGCGCCCTCACGGGCGAAGCTGGTGCATGTGGCCCAGTCGGACACGTTTGACGTCATCCTCAAGCGGCTCAACAAGCTGTCCAACAACTTCGTCGCGGAGATGCTGCTCAAGG
>NZ_DASPHO010000447.1:0-9088 GCF_035629615.1 Hyalangium sp.
GCGATTTCTTCCACGGCGAGGGGTTGCACGTAGGGCGCACGAGACACACCGTGGCAGGGGGGGACGGTGGGCGTGGGCGGTCCCAATATCGACCCAGGTGTCCGATCCGGTGTGCCGTGAAAAAGCGGCGGCCTGTCATTCCTTCGGGGAACTCGGCGGGCGGTTCAGGTACACTGGGATCCGGAAATCTCGGAGTAATCGGAAAATTATGCCCACGCCCGATTCTCACGCCCCGCGGCTGGATGTCCCGAACCTCGCGGTCCACGCGCTCTGGTGGGCGTGGTTCGCAGGAGTGCTGTGGAGCTGGAGCTCCTGGTCGGTGGGGCCGCGCATCGCCGCGATGGTTGTCGGGTGGGCGGTGATGTTCTGGAACTACGCGGTGCTGCACAACCACATGCACGTGCCCATCGCGAGGCCGCGGGCGCTCAAGTGGCTGGTGTCACGAACGCTGGGGCTGGCGTGCGGCTTTGCCTACCGCGGCTATTACATCCACCACTTCAACCACCATAAGTACAACGACGGCCCGGGAGACTGGGGACGTCCGCGGCCCGGCGAGGGCGCGCTCCACTACTGCGTACGCTGGGCGCTCACGCCGTGGTTCTGGCCGTGGGAGGCGGTGGGGAAG
Organism: Hyalangium sp.; assembly: GCF_035629615.1. Taxonomy (GTDB): domain Bacteria; phylum Myxococcota; class Myxococcia; order Myxococcales; family Myxococcaceae; genus Hyalangium. Next base: position 626 of record NZ_DASPHO010000447.1, read on the forward strand.
GTGTGGAGCGGCTGCAAGACGCGCGGCCAGAAGCTGGAGCTGCTGCTGGACTTCGCGGTGGTGGATGGGGCGCTGCTGGCGCTGATCCTGTGGCAGCCGTCGCTGGGACTCTCCCTGCTGGCCATGCTCCTGGTGGGGCAGACGAGCATCCACTACCTGAACCTCGCGGCGCACGTGAGCTCGGACTCCACGGATCGGACGGCGCTGGCGGTGACGTCCACCTCGCCCTTCTACAACCGCTACTTCTTCAACGCGGGCTACCACCAGGCGCACCACCTCAAGCCGCAGGTGCCATGGCGCGCCCTGCCCGCACTCACCGAGGAGCTCCTCCGCCAGGGCCAGCACCGGCCCTCGCTGCAGGCCGTGCCAGCGCCCATCCACCCCTCGTGGATCGCTCGCGTGGCCTCCTTCCGGAAAGCCACCGGCCACCGCGAGGAGTCCATGCCCATTCATGGTCCTGCCCCGGAGACCTCCGGCACGCCCTCGTAGTCCCGCCCCCGGCGCTTCGTCACCGAGGACCCGGCGAGCCTGGGAGCCGCGGCCGTAGCACCACCAGGTGACACGCCAAGGCCACTCGGGCATTTTGTCCTGATTTTAACACTTCCAGGCGAGAGCGCTGAGCCTGGGTGGCCGTCATTCCAGACCCTGGGACAGTACAGGAGCATCTCCCGACAAAGCCTTCAAACACGCCGATACCTGCAAATCATGTATTTCGCGATCGACTGCGTGATTTTGAAATATTCACGTTTTTCCTTCAAAGTTCCTTTCTGATGAGTGCTCTTGATCAGCCCTGGTCCATTAATTGGGACGTAACGTACGCGTGCCCGCTGCGGTGCACGCACTGCTACTCGGAGTCAGGCCGGCGGGCGTCTCGCCAGCTGAGTCTGGAGGACATGTTCCGGGTGGCCGACGCGCTCATCTCTCTGCGTCCCAAGTCAATCCAGTTCAGCGGGGGCGAGCCGCTGCTGGTCAAGGGCCTGTTCCAGGTCGTCGAGCGGATCGCTCAGGCGGGCATCCCTGTGGGGCTCTATACGAGCGGGTGGCTGCTCGACGAGCGGCTGGTACCGGACATCGTCCGGTCCTTCTCCACGGTCCACGTGAGCGTGGATGGGGCGACGGCGAAGGTGCACGACACGCTGCGCGCCAAGCCGGGCTCCTTCGAGCGGGCCATGAGAGGCCTGGCGCTCCTCGACGCGGCGGTCCGCGAGCAGCGGCAGCTCGGCAGCAAGACGCTGTCTTTCGGCATCGACTCTGTGGTGGTGCGGAGCAACTTCCATCAGCTGGAGGAGTTCTGCACGGCGATCGCCCCCCGGTTCCCAGAGATGAAGTTCCTCCTGCTGGGAGCGGCCATCCCCTCGGGGCTGGCCAGCCGGCCGGGCTACGCCGACCACGAGCTGCTCACGGATGATCAGCTGTGGCTCATGGGGAACTCCGGCTTCACGCGGTACCTGCAGACGCTGGCCCCCGCCTCGGTGCGCGTGGGCACGACGGACGGGCTCTCCTTGCAGATGCACCCGGACCACATCGCCAGCGGCAAGGCCTTCCGCGGGTTGATGCACGTCGAGCCGGACGGGGCGGTGCGCAGCATGCCCATCTACGAGGGCACCGTCGGCAACCTCCTGGAGGAGCCCGCGCAGGTGCTCTGGGAGCGTGCGCTCGCGCGGCACCTGGATCCCTTCCTGATGGAGACGCTGTCCCCGGTGCGCACGATGAAGGAGTGGGCGAAGGCGACGCGCCGCATCGACCTGCACTACGGCTCCCCGCAGGTGCGCGCCCGGATCTTCCTGCGACAGAACTACCGCCGACGCCCTGACGAGCTGGTGCTCCCCACCCTGGCGCGCCTGGATCCACCCGCTGGCTGGGCTCCCGGAACGACTCAGGCGCCAGTGCACTGACGCGGAGCGGCCGGGAGCGAAGCGACCCGCGGGGTCCGCTTCACTGCACCGGCAGGGTGACGGTGACGCGGGTCCCCACGCCGGGCTCGCTCTCCACGCGCAGGGTGCCGCCCAGGCTGGTGACGATGGCGTGGCTCACGGGCATCCCCATGCCCGTGCTGCCGGGGCGGGTGGTGAAGAAGGGCTCGAAGAGGCGCATCATCACCTCGGGCTTCATCCCCTCGCCGGTGTCCTTGATCTCCACGATGATCTCTCCGGCCGGGCTGGTGCGGGTGGCCACGCGCAGCACGTTGCGCGCCGCCTCCCGGTCGGACATGGCTTGCACCGCGTTGAGCATCAGGTTGAGGAACACCTGCCCGAGCCGCGCCTCGTCCGCCTCCACCAGCGGTACGGGCTGAAAGTCCTTCTCCAGCCGGGCGCGGTGGCGCAGATCATTGCTGACCACACTCAGCCCGTCCTCCAGCACATGCTGCACGTCCACCCACGCCCGGTGTGCGAGAGGCTCGCGCACCAGCAGGTGGAGATTTTCGACGATCAGCCGCAGCCGATCCGCGCCCTCGCGAGACTCGCCCAGCGCCTCGAGGACCTCGTCGAACTCGTCCAGGACTCCCTCGCTCTTCCCGGAACGGATCGCCTGCCGGAGCCGGGTGATCTCCTCACGTGCGAAGGAGAGGTTGGCCATCAGGTAGGCCAGGGGATTGTTCATCTCGTGGCCCACGCGTGAGGCCAGCGTGCCCAGGGCCGCCATGCGATCGGCGTGGAGCAGACGCGCCTCCATCAGCTTGCGCGTCGTCACGTTCTTGGCGAACACACGGATGACCCCAGCCTCCTGCAGCGAGGAGATCACCAGCTCCCAGTGCTGGTGGGAGATCTCCACCACCGGCACTCCCCCCTGTGCCTGGCCCTGCTGGAGCGACGCCAGCGCGGCCTCTACCAGCGGGTGGCGCATGCCCAGCATCAGCAGATCCGGGAAGGCGGTATGGGCAGCCGGGTTGGCGTAGTGCAGGGTGCCATCCTGACCGAGCTCCAGCATCGGCTCGGGGTGAAGGAGCGGGAAGGAGGCCAGGCGATAGAGCTCCGTCTCCAGCTCGTGCTGCTCGGTGATGTCGCGCACCAGCAGGGCGGTGCCGGGAGCGGGCTGCCCCGGAGGAGCCGGCTGTGGGGTGGCCTCGGCGGCGTAGAGCCGCGTCTGCCCATTCACCTCCAGGCGGTACTCCGCGCGTCCGCCGATGCCGTGGTGCCGCGCCGCCCGCGCGAGCGCCTCCAGGGATGCTCCCGCATCGGGAGGCAGCACCTGCATCAGGGTGCTCCCTTCCCTCCCATGGACGTCCCGGCCGAACACGAGGCCGGCGGAGGAGCACATGCTCTGGTACCGCTCCTCCGCGTCCAGCTCCACCGCCAGGTACTCCGCACGCTGGTGGGGCGGAGCCGGAGGCCGCCAGGCCTTGGAGTCGGGCGCGAGGGCGAAGCCGTCGATCTCGAAGAGGCCGAGCAGCGGCTGCATGCCCCTGCCGTCGTGGCTCATCGCCGTGAGGGCTGCAATCATCGCGGCGGCATCCGCCTCGGACAGCCGGCGGGTGAGGATGATCCCATCGGAGAGGGTGGGCTCGGTGAAGGCGAAGGGGGTGAGCAGGTGCTCGGAGGCGCCCACGCGCTGGGCCAGGCCGGCGCGCACGGAGACTTCGTCCGGGTGCGTGGTGAAGAGGGACGCGACGTCCGCCTGGCCCTGGAGCACGGCGAGCAGCGCGTTGCGGTAGCTCCCATGGAACTGCTGCTCGGCGAAGAGCTCGTCAGGAGCCAGTCCGCGCGCCTCCAGGTGGCGACGAGCCAGCAGGTAGCCACCCGTGGAGAGGGGGGCCACCCAGGCCGCGCGCGCGCCCTTCAGCGTCTCCAGGGAGAGGGGGTTCTCCAGCCGGGAGATGAGGGCCGCGTGGTAGTGCCAGCGCCCGGAGCGCACCGCGCGCAGGACGGCGTGGGCCTGGGGCTCGAAGGCATTGCACTGCTCGGCGGTGGCCCAGGCCATGTCCACCCGGCCCGCGGCCAGCTCCTGCGCGACCATCTCGTAGGTGCGGGCCAGCTCCACCACGATGGGCCGCCCCGCCCGCTGGGAGAGCAGCCTGCCGAAGAACTCGATCCGGACATGCTCCCTGACCTCTCCCAGCGAGGGGTAGATGAGAAATCGGATGGGAGCGCTCAGCAATGACAAACCCGTTCTCCTGCCCCTTGAACTCCAACAACTCCCCGACGGGCCGAGCATGCCGAACGTCCTGCGCCGAATACACTGGATCTCCGCACCTCGGAGCGGGCTCCTCCTTCACCCGGAGCGTAAAGGCTTGAGGACGGTGGAGAATTCTTGTGGGTGCGGCGAGCGCCAGCCGCATGGAACCGCTTGAGGAGGCCTCAGCCCGAGCGGGTCACTGCGAACCCCCATGGGCCTGGGGGTCAGTGCACCTTGGGAGAGCGTGGGGCAGGCTCGCGTGCCACCCGGGGCTTGGGCGTCACCATGCGGACGATGCCGTAGAAGAGCTGGTCCTCCGTGTAGACCTTGCGCACGCGCACGCGCGAGGGGCCCGGGAGGTAGGAGGGACCGGGCCGCTCCAGCCACTGCAGCACCCGCACCTCGCCTCGGTGGGCGAAGGAGGCCTTGAGCTCCCGCGGGCACGCCTTGAGGTAGCGCCGCACCAGCGGCCGCAGGCGCCGGGCGAAGTCCCTGCCCAGCACGTCATGCCGCCGCCCCGAGTGCAGCGTCCCATCGAAGCGGCGCGAGCAGTGGAACAGCTCGTGGATCACCGTCTCGATGCGCGCCTTCGCCGTGGAGCCGCGGAAGAAGAGCGGGCGCAGGGTGATGCAGTAGAGCATCCGCCGGCCCCGGATGCGGACGATGGGCTTGCGCCGGCCCGTCCGGTCCGTGCTCTTGCCGCCTCGGAAGCACAGGGGCTTCACCGTGCCGCGAGAGGCCCGGCGCGCCTCACCGGCGACGACGAGGATGCGGCTGGCCTTCACGTGGCCGAACTCCGGCATGCGAGCGGCGATGTCACGGATGAGGGCGCGGAGCGCCTTGTTGAAGTTGGGGCGTCGTGTGGCCACGAGTGGTGGACAGTCTAGCGGAAAAGCGCTTGGGAGCAGCCGGTGCGCCCTCCACAATGTTGCCCGTGAAGCCCTCTGAACGCTCCAAGCTCCTCGTCCCCGCGCTGGCCGCCCTGTGGCTCGGGTGTGCCTCGGCTCCCTCCAAGCCCTCCAGCCCGCCGACCCTGGCGATCCAGGAGGCCACCGTCCCCACCCAGAACCTGACGGACGCGACCGTCCACTACGCCGGTCAGGTGGTGAGCCCCGTCCCCGGTGTCCTGGAGAGGGCGGACTATGAGCTCGTCGCCGAAGGACAGGTGGTGAAGACAGGGACGGCCACGCTGAACGTCCCCCTCACCGCCCACCAGGCCACCTCCTTCTCCTTCCAGGAGCGCGCCCCCTACGTGCGCAGTCCGGAGGACCTGAAGGTCCTGAGCCAGAAGGGCGGGACGATACTGCTGGCCCTGCGTGGCACGCTCACGGTGCGCTCGGGGCAGGAGGTGGAGACGCTCCCCTTCGCCGCCTCGAGATCGGTGCGCGTGCCCCGGCTCCCCGAGGTGGTGCTGGAGAGCCTGGATGCGGCGCGCTACTCCTCCTCGGAGGTGAACCTCACCTACCGCGTGGGCGTGAGGAACCCGAACCCCTTCCCGCTGCGGATAGACCAGCTCGGCTATACCCTCCTGGTGGGCGGCAAGTCGCTGGGCGAGGGCACGCTGGCCAAGGCCGACACGGTGGAGGCCTCGGCCACGAGCGTGTACCCGCTGGAGGCCTCGGTGTCGCCGTCGACCTGGGGCTCGGACGTGAAGGCGCTCATCTCCAAGGGTGTGCTCCCTTACACGCTCCAGGGCGAGCTGACGGGCCCGCTGCTGAAGGTGCCCTACTCCCTCGACGGGAACGTAAAGCTCAACGTCTCCAAGTAAGGACCGGCTCCCGATAGGCTGCGGGCGTGCCCATCTACCTGCTCGATCCCGAAGATCCAGAGGCCTTCCCTGCTCCCGAGAAGGCACACCGCAGCGGCGTGTTGGCGGTGGGCGGGGACCTGAGGCCGGAGCGCCTGCTGGCGGCGTACGCTCGCGGCATCTTCCCCTGGCCTGCCGAGGGCCACCCCTTGATGTGGCACTCGCCCGATCCGCGCTTCGTGCTGGAGCCGGACAAGCTCCACGTCGGCCGCAGCCTGCGCAAGACGCTCAAGGCGGGCACCTACGAGGTGCGCTGGGACACGGCCTTCGCGGACGTGATCGCCGCGTGCTCGGAGGCGCCTCGGCCTGGCCAGGACGGCACGTGGATCACCGACGAGATGCGCGAGGGCTACGTCACGCTGCACCGGCTGGGCTACGCGCACTCCATCGAGTCCTGGGCCGACGGCAAGCTGCAGGGGGGCCTGTACGGCGTGTCGCTGGGCGCGGCCTTCTTCGGCGAGAGCATGTTCGCGCGCGGGCCGGATGCCTCGAAGGTGGCCTTCGCGACCGCGGTGGAGCGCTTCCGGCAGTGGGGCTTCCACTTCGTGGACTGCCAGGTGGAGACCGAGCACCTGGCCCGCTTCGGTGCCGAGCACTGGCCGCGCCGTCGCTTCCTCACTGCGCTGGCACGGGCGCTGAAGGAGCCCACCCTCCGCGGCCCGTGGACGTGAGGCATGGCGCTCCGTGTTCACGGATGACCTGAGCGGCTACGGGCCTCTCTCATAGAGATAGATGGGGGTGCGGTACAAGTCATCCACCACGAGCGTGCGCAAGGGCTTCCAACCGCGGAGCGCGAAGGTGTGGCTGAGGATGCGTGTACCGGGAGACAGCTCCGCGAGCAGCTTGGGCGCCAGCCGGGACATGGCCCCTGGGAAGAGGTAGCAGACGACGAGCGACGCACCCGCAAGAGAGGCGCGGAAGAAGTCCTGGCGCCGCAGCTCGAGGTTGGAGCGTGGGGCGAGGCGCTGGCGCAACCAGCAGAAGGCCCAAGGCAGCGGGGACACCTCAAAGGCGATCACCTTCGCCCGAGGGCAGCGATCGGCCAGCGCGAAGGCCAGCGTCCCCCACCCTGCGCCGAGCTCGAGGATCGTGCCTGTGAGGTCCGGCTCGATCACTGACAGCAGCTGGCGGCGGACCTTGCTCAGGGTGAGCATGGGGGAGATGCCGGTCCGCAGCGTCGAGACGACGATGGACAGCATCCCCCCGAGGAGGATGGCCAGCAGGAGCAGGAGCAGCGCCCCTGTCACCTCGCGGGTGCTCCACGCTTGCGCTTCTCGGGCTTCTCCAGGGCCTCCACCGGTACTCCCCCCGCGTCCGCCGGAGCCGGCCCCGCGTCGGGCGCGGCCTCGGGCATGTCGATCTTCACGCGGTCCTCCAGGGGCACGCGGCCCACGGACTGGCGGAACAGCTCCCAGAGCGCGCGCCGGTGGCCCTCGGGAGTGGCCTTCCCCTGGAGCACGAGGCCCGCGCCGCTGTAGCGCGCCTCCAGCCCCAGCGCCTTCAAGCCCGGGGTGAGCACGGCGAGCTGCTCCTGGAGCGCTGCCAGCTCGAAGGTGAGCTCCAGCTCTCGCGCCAGCCAGGCCTCCGTCTGGAAGAGGGACATGAGGGCCTTCCGGCAGGCCGCGTCCTTCACGGTGACGACGAGCGAGCGCTCGGTGCCCTCATTCACCTGGAGCCCCGGACACGCCTTCTTCGCGGCGGCCAGCTGCTCCGGCGCGGCCTCGGGCACGGCCCGGACGCCCGGCTCGGTGACGGACAGGCGCCAGACGCCGAACTTCCCCTCGGCGTAGAGCAGCAGGAGGGTGCGCCCCGGACGGTGTCCGGTGATGAGCAGCTCGTTGCTGCCGGGGAGAATCTCCACGGTCGCCACGGAGGGGTCCTCCACCTCGATCCAGTCCACGGCGGTCAGCTTGTGAAAGCGGTCCTTCCCGCTCTCCAGGGAGAAGACCAGGTCCACTGGCCACGCGAGGGCGCTCACGGGGAGGAGCAGGAGGGAGGCGAGCAGGACGCCTCCCAGCCCCGCCCGGAAGGACACAGGTGCGGACATCAGGCCTCCGGCGAAGTGGTGCGACCCCTTAGCACAGGTTAAGAAGGAGGCTCCATGCCTACCTGGGCCCTCTGGGCCGCCTGCCTGGCCCTCTGCCTTCTCCGTTCGCTCGTGGCCGCCGCAGAGTCGGCGCTCTACGGCACGTCCGATCTGCGTGCCCAGGAGCTGGTGGAGTTGAACGGTGCCGCCGGGAAGCGGGTGCTGCGGCACAAGACGGAGCGCGAGGCCACCGCCACCGCGCTGCGCCTGGGCAGCGTGCTCAGCGGCTTCCTGGCCGCCGCCATTGGAGCCCTGGCCCCGCCGCGGATGCTGGACTTCAACCGCCTGGGGGATGACGCATGGCTCCCGGTGGCCACGGTGACGGCCGGGGCGCTCTTCGTGGGCGTGCTGGCCAGCCTCATGGAAGTGACGATGCGGGGCCTGGCCAACGCCAACCCCGAGGGCTGGGCGCTGCGCCTGTCCTGGCTCGTGTCGCTGCTGGTGCTGCTCTTCTACC
>NZ_DASPHO010000448.1:0-30611 GCF_035629615.1 Hyalangium sp.
CATGACTCGAGGCTCCTCACCGCCACGGTGCAGCTCCGTGTCACCGGCCCTCAGTTCGAGGACGATCTCAACGAGCGCGGCATGGGCGGCTATGCCGTGGTGGACGCCTTCGTGGCCCGCCGGCTCGTGGGAGGGCTGGAGCTCTTCGCTGCCGCGGAGAACCTGTTCAACCGGCGGTACCTCGTCGGCCGCGCAGGGATCGACACCATCGGCCAGCCGCTGATGCTGCGTGTGGGCCTTCGCCTGCGCGAGGCCCCGTGACAGAGGCGTGGACCGCTAGTTCGTGTCCGGGTTGAACCAGCGCCGCAGCGCGTCCAGGTCCTCCACGCGCCGCGCCCGCGGCAGGCTCTCGAGGAACGCCCTGCCGTACGGCTTCGTCACGATGCGCCGGTCCAGCAGCGCCACCGCGCCCCGGTCACTCTGCGTTCGGATGAGGCGCCCGAAGCCCTGGCGCAGCGCCAGCGTCGCTTGTGGGAGCTGGTACTGCTCGAAGGCCTCCTCGCCTCGGGCTTCGATCTGCCGGATGCGCGCCGCCACCAGCGGATCCCCCGGTGAGGCGAACGGGAGCCGATCGATGATCAGCAGGCTGAGCGCGTCGCCCGGCACGTCCACGCCCTCCCAGAAGCTGTGCGAGGCGAAGAGCACGCTGGGCATCTCCCGGAACGACTCCAGGAGCTGCTGCTTGGGCCGCTCGCCTTGCTTGAGCACCTGGTAGGGCAGCCGCGACTTCGTCAGCTCGTGCGCCCGCTCCATGTTGCGCAGGCTGGTGAAGAGCACGAAGGCCCGGCCCCCCGACACCTCGCACAGCCGGAGGATCTCCTCCGACACCGCTTCGATGAAGCCGGGGACCGCGGGATCCGGCAGGTGCGTGGGCAGGTAGAGCGCCGCCTGCTGCTCGAAGTCGAACGGGCTGGACACCGCGAGCGTCCGCACCTCCGCTACCGGCACGCCCTCGTCGTCATACAGCCCCATCCGTTTCGCGAAGTAGTCGAACCGTCCCTCGGCCGCCATCGTCGCCGAGGTGAACACCACCGTGTCCACCCCGCCATAGAGCCGCCCGCGCAGCTCCTTGGCCACGTCGATGGGGCTGGCGCGCAGGAACACTCCGCGCCCGCGCTGCTCCGCCCAGTACACGTGGTCCGTGGACTCCGCCTTCTCCAGGAAGGTCAGCTCCTCCGCCATCTCCCCGCTCCGGCGCGCCAGGGCCAGCAGCTCCGGCTCGCGCTCGCTCACGGTGAAGGAGGCCAGCGCGGCAAGCCCCTGACGCACCTGCTCCAGCGGACTTGCCAGCAAGGCCATGCGGTCCGCCTTCAGCGCCACGCCCCCCTCGGTGCCCGCCAGCCCCAGCACTCGCGGGGCCTGCGTGAAGAGCACCTCCGCATGGTTCCGAATCCGCGCCGCCAGCGCCCGGACGGTGGTGAAGCGCGAGTCCGTCTCCGGCAGCGCCGCCACCGCGTCCCGCGACAGCTCCTCCAGCCGATGGTTGGAGACGCTGCACCCGAAGTACCCGCTCGCCGCGTCCTCGAGCGCGTGGGCCTCGTCGAAGATGACGGACTCGTAGAGCGGCAGCACGCCCTCGTTGCGCCGCCCCGTCCCGCGCAGCGACAGGTCCGCGAAGAAGAGGTGGTGGTTCACCACCAGCAGATCCGCGGACTCGGCTTCACGCCGCATCCGCGTCACGAAGCACTGCTCATAGAGCGGGCACTTCGTCCCCACACATGTGTCCGCGGTCGCCGACAGCCGAGGCCACGCGCTGAAGTTCTCCGGCAGCTCCAGCTCCGCCCGATCCCCCGTGTCCGTGCGCTCCGCCCACGACTGGATGAGCGACCAGTACCGCACCTCGTCGCGCGAGCCGAACGTCGGGTCCTTCGAGAAGGCGTTGAAGCGCTGCAGGCACAGGTAGTTGCCACGGCCCTTGAGGTATGCGGCCTCGAACTTCAGGCCCATCTGGTCCCTCAGCAGCGGCAGATCCTTGAAGAAGATCTGATCCTGCAGGGTCTTCGTCGCCGTGGACACCACCACCCGGCGGCCGGACAGCAAGGCGGGCACCAGGTAGGCCAGCGTCTTGCCGGTGCCCGTGCCGGCCTCGGCCACCAGGTAGCTGCGCTCGGAGAAGGCCCGCTCCACCGCGCGCGCCATCTGGAGCTGCTCCGGACGGTGCTCGTATGCAGGCAGCGCGGCCTGGAGCGCGCCTCCCGGGCCGAGCAGGGTATCGACGTTGAACGAGCGGACGAGCGTAAGAGCCATCTGGGGGGAGCCTCGATCCGCCGAGGCGGTCGGACAAGATAACAGCCTGTCGCGCCTGGGAGATCGGAACATTTGCGCTCCCCTGCCCGCCTGCTCTCGCTGGGCGGAGGCACGGCTGCCTCGGCCCAGGGCTGGCGTGCGTGCACCTGACCCAGTAGGTTGGCAAATGCCAACCCAACAGGTGGGGTCGTTGATGCGGAAACCGGGGAAATGCATAGAATACCAGAATCCTCTGATTTCCATGACTAACCTGAATGCGACCTCTTGCCGTCCTGCTCCTGACGTCGGGCCTGCTGGGCTGTGCCAGTGGGCCCGAGCCCATGAGTGAAAGCACCGTGGTCCTTCAAGAACAAGACTATGGCCGCAAACCCGACGGGCTTGTGTGGGTCCGCGGTCCCTGGGAAGCCATCCAGCCTTCACGTGATGTTGATGAAGTCATTGATCAAATGTGTCCTGCCGTCCTGGCGCTTCCGCGTGCCACCTTGAAGGATTACGGCCAAGAGTACTGTGGAGCGATCTACACCCTCGGCGAGGGCATCTACTACGCCAGCAAGCCTTCTCCGCTTGGAAGGTACGAGGGCCCCGGACCGAGCAAGAGCAAGAATTGCTATTCGCCCTTCCACGTCATTGACCCGAGGGGGCAACCGGTGCCTGAAGCCGACTATCACAACCACCCATGGCCAGCATCCGGGCTGTCCGAGAACGACCGCCAGCTCCGCCGTCAATACTGGCGGTTCCGTGTTCAGTTCGACTCCCAATGCACCATCCAAAAACTGGTCCCCAACCTAGGCAGCTCGCGCCCAGGCGAAGTCTACGAACGCCGTGGCAAGTCATGGGTGCTCATTGGAATTATCAAACCCGAGGACAAACCCTATGGCTACGTCACGCCCACCGGCAATCCATAGCCTACTGACATCCCTACTTTGTGGGGCCCTCGCCGCGTGTTCACATGCGCCAGCACACCTTGCCTATGTCCCACCGGAGGAGGCGGCCTGGTTCAAGATGCCCTATGAATTACCGGAGGCTGGCAAGAAGACCCTTAGCGGCACCATGGCCACAGCCATCCAACTGGCCATGGAGGACTTCTTGCCACGGGACTGGAAAGCCAGTCGTGGCGCAAGCTCACAAGGCATATGCCTGGGACAGCGGCAATCCTATGACATCGCTGCATTCCCTGGGCCTGGGAATCTGATCTGGGTTGTTATTTCACTGAGCGATGGTGCGTGCACCTGGGGACCTGATCCGTTCCCGGACGCGGGTGCAACGTATGCGGTCGACACAGCGGGATGGCGCATCCTCGCCGTGCGCTCTCCATGAGAAAGCTCAGCCGATCCCCATGCGATACTTGACTCTCTCCGCTCTGATCTCCGCCACACTCTCTGCCTGCACAACTTCACCACGGCGGGTAACCCATGCTCCACCTGCAGAAGCCGCTGCGGTAGAATTTCCATCCTTGACTGTTTCAACACCAGGACTCCAGCGTCTCGACGGGAATATGGCCGCTTCGATTCAGCTTGCCATGGATGACTTCCTGCCGTGGGATGCACCACCACCCTCGCCCTCGCCCATCCACGAAGAACCCTGTCTGTGGCGTCGTGAGTCCTACGATGTGACCGCCGTGCCGGCCCCCGAGGGCGTCGTGCTGGTGCGCTTCAACCTGAACACTGACGTCTGCAGGTCAACCGATCAGCTCATCAACATCATCACGTATGCAATAGACATCCGGACAATGCGCATCCTCTCACGCGAGATGCATGCGCGGCCCAACCCAATAAGCCCCCAGCCGCCAGAGGCTCCTTCTCAGCCCCCCGGCGTGGCCCCCCCTCCAGCGGCGGCTCTGCCATCCACAGGCCTGGGTGCGGCAATCGCGAACACAGCCCGTATGAAACTTCCGCCGCCGGGGGACTTCCGCAACGTGCGATGGCAGGCTCTTCAAAAGGAAGCCACGCAGGTCCAGTTCCCACTCGACTTCCCCAAGGAGGAGCGGCTGATCATCCCAGGAACCGCCCTCAAGGCCGCTCAACTGGCAGTGGAGCACTTCCTCCCCTCGGATGTCCGGCCTCACCGTGGTGCCACCCGCGACGAGGTCTGCCTCTACCAGCGAGAGTCCTACGATGTAACTACCGCGCCAGGACCTGCTGGAGTCTTGTTCGTCCGCTTCACCGTCAAAGATGGGGTCTGCAACTCGGAAGGGCCTGTCCTCGACATGGGCGCCACCTACGCCATCGATGTCACCCTCTGGCGCATCCTCGCCATCCAGCGTTGATGTCCTCGGGAGGACTGACCGAGGCCAGAGTCGCTACTGCGGAGGCGGGTACTTCTGCAGCTTGCGCTGGAGTGAGCGCCGGTGGAGCCCCAGCCGCCGGGCCGCCTCGGAGATGTTGCCGGCACAGTCCGCCAGGACGCGCTGGATGTGCTCCCACTCGGCCCGCGCCAGTGAGGGGGCCTGGACGTCCTCCCCCACCGCGGGGCTGGGCTCTCCCAGACCTCGCGCCAGCGCCACGAGCAGATCATCCACATCCGCGGGCTTCGGCACGTAGTTGAGCGCTCCCAGCCGCACTGCCTCCACCGCCGTGGCGATGCTGCCGTAGCCCGTGAGCACCAGGACGAGCGTAGAGGCATCCAGCGCCCGCAGCTCGCGCACCAGCTCCAGCCCGCTGCGCCCAGGCATCCGCAGATCCACCACCGCCAGCTCCGGAGACTCCTGTCGCGCGGCGGCCAGCCCCTCGTCCACCGAGCCCGCCGTCACCACCTCGTAGCCCCGCTCGCGGAAGGCGCGCGCCAGCCGCTCGCGGAACACCACGTCATCGTCCACCAGCAGCAAGGAAGGGGCGTCAGAGGCTCTCGAAGGCACCATGGCGGGGCCAGGCTCATTCACCCGGCGGCCGGAGGCTCGCCCCACTCGCCTCCGAGGACAACCGGGCAAATTGTCGCAGGCGCTCCACCGGCCACGTCATCTCCACGAGCGTCCCCTTTCCCAGCTCCGAGCGCAGCTCCAGCCGCCCGCCGAGCGGGTCCAGCACCGCGCGCGCCAGGAAGAGGCCCAGGCCCATGCCCTCGCCCGGCGGCTTCGTGGTGAAGAAGGGATCGCACGCGCGCGCCAGCACCTCCGCCGGCATGCCAGAGCCCTCGTCCTCCACGGACAGCCGCCAGCCCGCCTCCTCGCGCGCCAGCGCCAGCCTCACCCGCGTCTGCTCCGCCGAGGCCTGGAGCGCGTTCTTCACCACCCCCCGGATCGCCTGGCTGAGGGCCCGTGCCGGCAAGGACACCTCCTCCTCCCGGCAACGCCCGTCCGCCTCCCACCGCACGCGCTCGACACCCCGCAGGCCCTCCAGCGCCTGCTCCAGCAGGGACGCAGGCGTCAGAGAGACAAAGGCCTCTCCGCGGCTGGCCCCGGCATCGGCCGCCATCTGCGCGAGGATGTCGTGGCAGCGCGCCACCTGCTGGCGGATGAGCTGCGCGTCCTCCCGCCCCGCTGGCGAGAGCTCCACTCGGCGCTCGAGCTCCCGGGCCACCACGGCGATGGTCGACAGCGGCGTGGACAGCTCGTGGGCGGCCCCCGCGGCCAGCGTGGCCAGGGCCGCCAGCTTCTCGTTGCGCGCCGTCACCGCGCGTGCCGCCACCAGCTCCGCGTCGCGCTCGGCCAGGGCCCGGGTGACGCGCTGGACGAAGTAGACGATGAAGCCCGAGGCCAGCCCGAAGGCCACCCACATGCCCTCCAGGTGCAGCGGCACGTCATCGATGTGGTGGTGCGCGGCCGAGGCATCTCGGCCGGGTATCCACAGGTGCCGCACGAAGAGAGTCCCGAAGCACCCCAGGGCCAGCGCCACCAGCGCCCACGTCCACCGCGCGCGCAGCACCACCGCCGCCAGCGCGATGTGCACCAGGTACAGCGTGCTGAAGGGGTTGAAGGGGCCACCGCTCAAGTCCAGCAGCACCGTGAGCAGCACCACGTCCAGCGCCATCACCGCCCACAGCATCCACTCCTGGATCTCCCGCCTCCGCCGGGCCCACAGCCCCAGCGCCGCGTTGCTCGCCGCCGCGATGCCCACCGTGGCGAACAGCGGCACCAGCGGAAGCGGCATCTCCAGCCCCAGGCGCGCCAGGAGGATGAGCGCCGCCTGCCCCACCACCGCCCCCCAGCGCAGCCGCAGCAGCCACGAGAGGTTGATGGCGTGCGCCTCGCGCACCCTCAAGATCCCCCGAGCGTCATCCGGAACTGGCGGAAGAAGAAGAACGCCAGCACCAACAGCGTGAGGAAGAGGATCACCCCCGCCACCAGCTGGGCCTTGGGGGAGGTACCGGGCACAGAAGTCGGCGTGAAGGCCGCCGGCGAGGCCGAGGCCAGCCGCACCACCTCGTCCCGGCCGCGCTGGGCGTAGAGATCATCCGGCGCCTGCGCCAGCCGGATGCGGTACAGGCGGCCCGCCGCGGCCAGCTCGCCCCGCCCCACCGCCAGCGACACCAGCCGGTCGTGCGCGTCCCGGTCGTCCCACCGCTCCAGCACGGCGAGCCACGCGGCCCTCAGGGGCTCGGAGAGTCGCTGCTCGTCGGGATCGAAGTTGGCGTACACCAGGCCGCACGCGGAGCACGCCTCTGCTCCCTCCTTGCGCACTGAGATGCACTTGGGACAGAAGCCCCCGGCCACCGCGAAGGGATCCTCCGAGCGCGCCAGCGCCGCCGCCTCGCGCACCCTCTCCTCGGAGGGCCGCAGCGCCACCACCTTCAACGCGGGCGCCGTGGTGCTCCGGGGCGCGGGGGCCGGCTGAGACGCTTCGGCGCTCGTCTGCGCCACGGCCGCCACCAGCGCCTCCTCGGGCCGCGCGCGGCTCTCCTGGCCGCAGCGCGCGCACGTCATCACCAGCACGCCCAGCTCTACCCGGAAGGCCGCCGGGGGCGCGAGCCGCTCGCATGCATCGCAGAGGTACCTCATGACAGCACCTGACGAAGAGGGACAGGCATGGCACAACCGATCAGCGCCACAAGGCAGAGGGCGCAGATCCACTTGCGCCCGCGGCTCAGGGGCACCTCGGGCTCTAGCACCTCGGGGTGCCCGAAGCCCACCAGCTTGCTCGTCACCAGCAGCCACACCCCCCAGGAGGCGGTGGCGAACAGGGTCAGCAGGAACAGCACCAGCGCCACCCCCTTCCCCACCCACCGCGCGCGGGGGCCCAGCAGCGCGAAGGCCAGGTGCCCCCCGTCCAGCTGTCCCACCGGGAGCAGGTTGAGCAGGGTGACGAGCAGCCCGAACCACCCGGCGATCACCACCGGGTGCACCAGCACGTCCTTCCCCTCGGGCAGCGGCCCTACCGCCAGCCGCGTCAGCCCCTGCATCAACAGGCTGTCACCAAAGATGAGCTGCATCCGCCCGGTGAACAGCTGCTCCGGCGCGGCCGGGGCGTGCGTGAGCTCCGCCATGGCCCACGTGAACAGTTCCCGGAGCAGCACCCACAGCGAGTTCTCTCCCGGAAAGGTGGCCCCCACCGCGGGTGCGTCCACCACCTGCGAGTGGCCCAGCCCCCACAGGAGAATGGGCAGCGCCACGGCCAGCCCCGCCAGCGGCCCTGCCGCCCCGATGTCCACCAGCGCGTTGCGGTGGGGGATCCGCCCGCGGATCCGGATCACCGCGCCCAGCGTCCCCACCCCCACGTACGGCAAGGGGATGAAGTAGGGCAGGCTGGTGTCCACCTTGTGGATCCGCGCCAGCACGTAGTGCCCCATCTCGTGCGAACCGAGGATGGCCATCAACGAGAGGCTGAAGGCGAGCGACTCCACCCGCAGCGCACCCAGGTCCTCGCTCCCTCCAAAGGACCAGGCGTACGCGCTATAGGTGGTGAAGACCGTCAGCGCGAACAGCAGCAGGTGCAGCCAGAGCCGCGAGGCGGGACGGGCGGGGACTGTCTCCATGAGGTGCCTGAGAGGTGGGTACCAAGGGGCCTCTTCCTTTGCAACGCAACGGCCGGTTCCTGGAAAAAGGGGATTCTGCCCTGAACTGATCTTGACTCTGAACGGGCATCTGCTACGAACGCGCCGCGCTTGAGGGGCAACCACTCAACAGTGGGCTCGCTTGGTTAGCCCACAGCTACCGCAAGCCACCTATCCGGGAGGGAATACAAATGAAGAAGGCCATTCTGTCCGCCGTTGCCGCGACCAGCCTCGTGGCTTGCACCAGCGTCGAGAGCGCCGTTGTCTCTGGCGCCGAGATTGCCGCCAACGGTGGCGAGGCCGTTGCCGTGGTCCAGGCTAACGCTCTGGGCCTCACCGCCATCTTCCACATCGTCGACCTGGTCCAGAGCGACCTCGACACTGTGGTGAACAAGCTCCTGGTGGCCGAGGCCAAGGCCATGGGCGCTTCCAAGCTGGACCTGAAGGGCGCCGGCACCACCCCGCGTCACGGCCTGTTCGCGCTGTTCGGCGGCATCATCGGCGTGACCCAGTCGTCCGCGATGGGCGTCGCCGTCAAGTAAGCCTGTTCGGAGTCACCGTCTTTCAAGAAGGCCCCCCTGGCGACAGTGGGGCCTTCTTTCTTTTCCACCCCTGCTCCCGGCCCCGCATGCGCGCCCGCCTCCTGTTCCTCACCCTCCTCGTCCTCGCGGGCTGCAGCCGGCAGCGTGAGGATGCCCACCTGCTGAATGAGGTGAAGCGGCGCCTGTCCGAGCGCGACGCACGGCTGACGAGCTACCGGCTGGAGGGCCGCACGGGCGAGGGGGGAGCAGAGCCGGTGGGCTTCAGCTTCGCCTACCGCGCACCCCAGAAGATGCGCGGCTCGCTGGGCGCGCCCATCTCGCGCACCTTCTCCTGGGACGGAGAGCGCCTCTTCGAGCAGAGCGACGCGGACAAGCGCTTCACCACCTTCCAGACGGAGCTGTCCCCGGAGCGGCGCTCCGGCTTCCTCACGGAGACCTTCGCCCCCTTCACCCCCGAGGGCTTCCGCGCGCCGCTGCTGCCCGCGGAGCTGAGCGCGAAGCGGACCTCGCACGCGCGCGCCCCGGAGGCCGTGGAGCTGGCCGCAAGCGTCGCGGATCCGTCCGGCGAGAGCCTGCAGGTGACGTACACGCTGCGCTGGCCCACGCTGGACTTCCTCGGCCGGCAGTCGCGCCTGGCCGACGGCACCACGCTCGAAGTCCGCGTGGAGGAGGAGCACTGCGACAAGGCGCTCGAGCTCTGCGTCCCCCAGAAGCTCAGCCGCTGGGTGAAGGGCGAGAAGGTTGGCGAGACGACGCTCTCCAAAGTCGAGCTGAACCCCACCCTGCCCAACGACAGCTTCACCCTCGCCGCTCCGGAGGGTTACGAGGTGCAGACGAAGACACTCGTGGACGCCGCAGGGAAGTAGCCCTCCGCCTTGCTCCCAGGCCGTTCCGTTCCCACCTTCCAGACGGAGGTATGGGGGCATGGTGCAGAACGTCATCTTCGACGTGGATGGGACGTTGGTGGACTCGGTGGATGAACACGCCGAGGCCTGGCGGCGGGCGTTTCTCGAGTTCGGACGGGACCTGCCCTTCGCGCACGTGCGCAGCCAGATCGGCAAGGGCGCCGATCAGCTCATCCCCGTCTTCTTCAACGACGAGGAGCTGGCTCGCTTCGGCAAGGAGCTGGAGGAGTACCGCTCCGAGCTGTTCCTCAAGAGCTTCCTGCCCAAGGTCCGCTCCTTCCCCAAGGTGCGCGAGCTGTTCCAGCGGCTGCGCAAGGAGGGCATCCACATCGCCCTGGCCTCCAGCGCCAAGGAGCAGGAGCTGAGGCACTACGTGAAGCTCTGCCGCATCGAGGGCCTGTTCGAGGAGACCACCTCCAAGGATGATGTGGACAAGAGCAAGCCGCACCCGGACATCTTCCAGGTGGCGCTCAAGCGGCTCGGGAGCCCGGAGGTGAACACCACCGTCGTCGTGGGGGACACGCCCTATGACGCGCTGGCCGCGGGCAAGCTCCACCTGCCCACCTTGGGCGTGCTGTGCGGCGGCTTCCCAGCGGACGATCTGCGCGCCGCGGGCTGCCGCGTGCTGATGAAGGATCCCGCGGAGCTGCTGGCCCGCTTCGAGGCCTCCCAGCGCACCTGGCCGTGGGGTGAGGCGGACATGCCCACGGGGCCCGAGGACGAGGAGTCCCGCTGAGCCTCTCTTCCATCCCCCCTGTCCTCCCGCGCCGGGAGTGAACACCTTTGGCGCCGGAGAGGAGGAACGCGCACTGGAGACAGCTCTCATCGCTCCACCGCGTCGCCGGGCCCTGGATGACGGGCCCGCGGTGCTGGTGGTGAACACGAAGGCCCGCTCGGGCAAGGAGGCCTTCGAGGCAGCCCGGGAGGCGCTCGCCGCGAGAGGTGTGCCGCTGATGAGCGCCCTGGCGCTCTCCCGGACGAGCCGCCTGCAGCGGGTGCTGGACGATGCGGTGGCGCGGGGCGCGCGACGCATCCTGGTGGGCGGAGGAGATGGCACGGTCAGCTGCGCGGCGTCCCACCTGCTCGGCCGGGATGTGACGCTGGGGGTGCTGCCGCTGGGCACCGGCAATGACTTCGCTCGCTCGCTGGGCATCCCGGACACGGTGGAGGCCGCCTGCGACGTCATCGCCCAGGGCTTCACGGCCCGGGTGGATGTGGGGCTGGCCAACGGGCGCCCCTTCCTCAACGCGGCGAGCCTCGGGCTGGCCACGGCCATTGCCCGGAGGCTGACGAAGCGCCTCAAGCAGAAGATGGGCAAGCTCGCCTATCCCGTGGCCGCCGCCACGCAGATCTGGGAGCACCACCCGTTCCGCGTTCGGATCAAGGCCGACACGCAGTCGCTGGAGCTAGAGGTGCTGCAGCTCGTGGTGGGGAACGGGCGCTACCACGGCGCGGGCAACGTGGTGGCACCGGATGCGACGCTCGATGATCGCCGGCTGCACGTGTACGCCATCACGGCTCCCTCCGTGGAGTCGGGACGTGAAGGCACAGGGCTCGGCCAGCTCGAGGACATGGCGACGCTGGCGCGCGTGGCGCTGTCGCTGCGCCGCGGCCACCATGTGGAGCACCCGGCGGTCACATCCCTGCGGACCTCGCGGCTGTACGTGGAGGCCGAGCCTGTCCAGGAGGTGAACGCGGACGGAGAGCTCACCGGCCGCACGCCGATGCTCTTCGAGCTGGTGCCCGCGGCGCTCCGCGTGTACGCGCCCGCGCCGGCCGAGCCCACGCACTGAGCGGGTGCTCCACCCCAGGGAGCCGGTGAGGCCCGTCGGGCCTCCTCCCCCTGCAGCGATTTCGAGGATCTGCTTTCTCGGCCTACGCTCTCCCTGCCAGTCCACCGGCTGCAGCCTGGAGAGTGAAGCGCCGTGCTCAACCGTTCTCGCTACCCCCTCCTCATTGCTCTGATCCTGGGACTCGTCGCCACGCTGCTGCTGTGGTGGCGGCCCACGGACAAGGACACCCCGGCGGCTCGTACGAGCACCCCTGGCTCGGCGACCTCAGGCCCCTCCTCCAATGGGAGCACCCGCTCCTCCCCCCAGCCCTCCAGCACCACTCAAACCCTGGAGACTCCGGCTGTGCCCTCGGATGGAGCCTTCCGGGTGCGCGTGGTGGCCGCAGGACAGCCCGTCGAGGGCGCACGGGTACAGGCCTACCTGCGCGGAGCGGACGACGGCACGGGGCGGACACCCTGGCGCCGTGCGAGTGAGGGCACCACGGGGGCAGACGGCACGGTGCGGCTGCCCGCGGTCCCTGGCCTCTATCTGCTGAGCGCCTCCGCCCAGGGCCACGCGCCCGCGCGCCGGGAGGTGGCACGGCCATCAGGTGAGGCAGAGACCGTCGTGGAGTTTTCGCTCCCAGCGGGGGTGGAGCTCCGAGGGCGGGTCGTCGCCGCGGGCCGTGGCGAGCCGGTGCCGCTCGCGGAGATCTCGCTGCATCCCTACACAGGGGCCGTCTGGGCCAGCTCCGAGGCCGTGGCACTCCCGGAAGAGACCGCGGAGGTGACGAGCGATCCCCAGGGCCGCTTCACCTTCTCCGGTCTGGCACCGGGCCGCTATGCGCTCACGGCGGGGGCGGCGGGCTACAGCCGGCGAACGTTGCGCATCGTGACGGTACCGCTGCCGGGCGAGCTGGAGGTCAAGCTGTGGGCTTCGAGCTTCCTGGAGGGCTTCGTGCTGGGCGAGGACGGGGAGCCCGTCGCGGGCGCGGAGGTGCTGGCGCTGGGCGGCCCCACGGTCCCCAGCACCTCCACAGGCTCCGGGGGTGGCTTCTCGCTCGAGGTGTCGAACGGCACCTATGTCCTGGCGGCACGACAGGGCGAGCGCATGGGGCGCATCCCGCAGCTCCTCCAGGTGGCTCCGGGCGAGACGCTGCGGGGCCTGCGCATCACCCTCGGAGCCCCCAGCGGCCTGACAGGGACGGTGACAGCCACCTCGGAAGAGACACCGGTAGAGGGAGCGCGGCTGGTCGCGAGTCCCGCGAACAAGGCAGGCGAGGTGGGTTCGGTCACCACGGGGACGGATGGGCGCTACACGCTGGATCTCCCCCCAGGAGACTACGACGTGGTGGTGGTGGCGCCGAGCCGGACCGGCGCGGTGCGCGAGGCGCTGGTCATCGCCTCGGGCCAACGGCTCACGGTGGACTTCCAGCTCGACGGAACGAGCACGGTGGAAGGCCGGGTGACGGACCTGGAGACTCGGCCCATCGCGGGCGCCTCCGTGAAGGCCTCTCGCATGCACGGTCCGAAAGGGGTGGAGCGCTTCACACGCACGGACGCGACTGGCGCCTACCGGCTCGAAGGGCTGGCGCTGGGGACGACGGTGGTATCGGCACGGCGGGAGCAGACGGAGCACTGGACGAAGAAGTCCGTGGAGGTGAAGCCAGGCACGGCCGCCCAGGTGGACTTCTCCCTGGCGGAGACGGGCATCGTCCAGGGCCAGGTCACGCAGGCCTCCGGCGCTCGCCTCACCCAGCCCGCGCTCGTGCGCGCCATGACGCAGCAGGGCGGCTTCGGGAACCTCACCCATGCGGACACGGATGTGGAGGGCCGCTACCAGCTCGAGCTGCCCGCGGGCGTCTACCAGCTCGTCGCGGTGAACCCCGGCGCGCGCTACGTCTTCACACACGAGGACGATCTGGCGGTGACGGTGCCCGCCGGCGCGGCGGTGGTGCAGGATCTGTCGCTGTCGGAGGATCGAGGCGTGCGGGGCACGGTGCTGGAGCCCTCGGGAGCGCCGAGCCCCTACGCCACGGCGGTGGCGATTCAGCGCGGGGACTTCGCCATGGCCCTGCCCGTCGAAGCAGACGAGGAGGGCTCCTTCGTCTTCCCTCCGCGTGGGGCCCATGCCCCTCCGCTGGACATCATCGCGCACAACGCGGGACGGGTGGGCGAGCTCTCCGGAGTACGCGAGGACACCGATGTCACCCTCCAGCTGCGCCCCGCGGCCACGCTCCGAGGCCGGGTGGTGGCGCGCAGCGGAGCGGCGCCCCTGGGCTTCTCGCTTCAGCTCCTCCAGGAGGATGGCACGGTGCTGCCGTGGCTCGAGCGCGGCAACCCGGAGCGCTCCTTCACCGGCGCCTCCTTCGTGCTGTACGACGCACCGGCCCTGCCCCTGCGGGTGAGCGTGCGCACCACGGATGGGCGCACGGGAGAGGCCTCGGTGAAGCTCTCGCCCGGCCAGAGCGCGGAGCTCGAGGTGCCGCTCACGGGCGGCTCCGCCTCCATCGCCGGACGGGCGGTGTGGAGTGACAGCAAGGCCCCGGCCGAAGCAGTCTCCATCTACCTGGACAAGCAGCTCTCGGCGGGGAGCGACGCCCAGACAGGGCCGGACGGACGCTTCCTCCTCAAGGACGTGAAGCCCGGACCGCACACGCTGAGGGTGTGGGCCTCCGCGGACGGTCAGCCCGTGACGCGCACGGTGAAGCTGGCCTCGGGCGAGGCGGTGGATCTGGGGGACGTGGCGGTGACGACGCGCAAGACGACGCCTGGGACGATCGGCGTGGGCTTCAGCGAGGAGCGCGGCTGGGTGTCCGTGGCCTGGGTGAAGGCGGACAGTCCCGCGGCCCAAGCGGGGATGCGCGTGGGGGACCAGCTGCTCGCGGTGGAGGGACTGGTGGTGCGCAGCCGACAGGAGGCGGAGCAGCGCACCAGAGGCGCCCCAGGCTCGCCCGTCCAGCTCCGCATCCAGCGCGCGGACGGTCAGGAGCAGCAGCTCCAGCTCACCCGCGCGAACTGAGCAGCGCGCGCTCGAAGAAGCGCAGCGCTCCGCGCAGATCCGAGGACACGGCTTCCACAGGCACCTTCCGAGCCCACTCCAGACGTTGGCGAGCACGCTCCAGCGCCTGCTGCGCCTCCGGACTGCCCGGCGGACTCGCCCGTGCCTCGGCCAGGTCCACCGCCACCTGCAGCAGGGCGGCGAGCTCGTAGAGCACCATGTCCTGCTGAAGCTCCGGAGCGGCCACCAGCTCTGCGAAGCCTGCCTGTGCCTCCGAGATGCAGCCCGCGCTGGCCTGGACAGCGGCGAGGTGGGCCCGGAACCGGAGCGCGTGCCAGCGCGCCGCCTGTCCCAGCAGAGAGACGGCCTCGGACAGAGCGCCCCGGGCCGTCTCCACCACGCCCAGGGCCTGCCAGGCCCGGCCGAGCTCGCCTCGAGCACACCCTTCCAGGATGCGCATCCCAAACTGCCGGCCCATGCGCACGGTGGCCTCCAGGTGCTCGCTCGCCTCCAGCGCCTGTTCCTCCTCCAGGAGATAGCAGCCCAGGTTGAGCCGGGCGATCGCATGGCCTACACGGTCCCCCGCGCGGGTGGCCTTGACCATGGCCTCGCGCAGCAGGGTGATGGCCTCCGGCGTCTCTCCTGCCTCTCCCAGAGCCACGGCACAGTTGGTGAGGAAGCCACTCTCGAACATCACGTCTCCGACTGCCCAGAACAGCCGCCGCGCCGCGCGCAGGTGAGGCGCAGCCGCCCTGGCTCCACTCCGGAACTGCTCCACCAGGCCGAGGTTGCCCACGGCATAGGCCTCCAGCCACGGGGCGTCATCCAGGCGCAGCGCCAAGGCCTCCTGGATGAGCTCCCAGGCGACATCCATGTCTCCTGCATGACGGGCGATGATGGAGAGGTCCACCAGCACGTGCTTCTGCTGGGACACCTCACCCTGCGCTTGGAAGGACTCGCGCGCCTGCTCCAGGTCACGCCGGGCTGCCGTCACCTGTCCACAGGCCCCGTACATCCGGCCCCTCGCCGCGAGCACCTCGGCCCGCATCAAGGGAGGCACAGGGAGCTGCGCGGCCAGCTCCAGCGCCCGCTCCATCCGGGACAAGGTGATGCCCATGGGGCCACGCGCGGTCACATCCGGCTCGAGCGCGATCAGTCCTCCCAGGGCCCGCTCCACGGAGCGCGCAGTGGGTGGAGCATCCAGGGCGCTGTCGCAGGCCGCCAGGAGGTTCTCACGCTCGTTCGCCAGCCGCCGCAGCGCCTCGCGCGCTCCCGCTCCACGCACCCGCCCCCGGAGCTGGCGCGCCAAGGCCAGATAGAAGTCTGCATGGCGCTCCAGGAGCGCGGCCCCACCCTCGGTCTCCGCCAGCCGGGCCACGGCGTACTCGCGAATGCTCTCGTACATCCCCAGGCGCGCCGCGCCCTCCGGCAGTCCCTCCGGCACCACCTTCCGCAGGAGGGACTTCGAGCGGAGCGACTCGATGACCTCCGCCACCCGCGGGCTCCCTGGAGGGAGCGCGAGGATGGCCTCGGCCGCCTCCAGGGTGAAGCCGCCATGAAACACGGTGCACTGCGCCAGCGCGGCCTGCTCCGTCGCGTCCAGCAGTCCCCAGGACCAATCGATGGCCCCCTGGAGTGGAGTCCGGGACGCCGAGGCATCCCGCAGGCCCTCGCGCAGCAACTCGAAGCGGCGCACCAGCCGCTCGCGGAGCTGCTCCAGGCTCAACAGGCGGGTGTGCGCCGCCGCCAGCTCGATGGCCAGCGCGATCCCTCCCAGCAGGTGGACGAGCTGCGCTACCAGCGGCGCGTCGGTGACTGTCAGCTCGTAGCTCCCCCGGACCTCGCGCGTTCGCTGAACGAAGAGGCACACCGCCGCCGAGCGGGCGATGGCATCCAGGCGTGTCTCGCCTTCAGCGGGCAGCACCAGCGGCGTGAGATCGAGAATGCACTCCCCCGTCAGGCGAAGCGCCTCGCGAGACGTGGCCAGAAAGCGCGCCTGCGGAGCCATCTCCAGCCAGCGGCCCAGCGTGGCGGGCAGGTGCCGGAGGATCGGCTCCAGGTTGTCGAGGATGACGAGGGTGGCTCCATGCCCCGCCAGGGCCCGCCCGAGCTGCTCCACCGGCTGGCTCTCCTCGCCACCGTGGCTCAGCGAGACCCCGAGCGCCTCTCCGAGCGCGTGACAGATGTCCGCCTCCGTCGAGGCCTCTGTCAGGTTGCACAGCCACACGCCCCCTTCCCAGGCGCGCGTCTGCAGTTGCTGCCGGCCAAAGTGCGTCGCCAGCCGTGTCTTGCCCATCCCTCCTGGCCCGACCACGCTCACGAGCCTCGCCTCGGCGGCGAACCAGCCCCGCAGGGCCTCCAGCTCGTCACTCCGGCCGATGATGTCTCCCTGGGTCTCAGGGAGGTTGCCCTGCTGTTCCTCCGGCCCCCGCGGGCCTCCAAGGCTCCCGCCCGCCTGCGACGCGGGCAACACCTCCACCCGCGAGGCCTCCGCTCGTGACTCCTCCGCGGAGGGGACCGCCTCCGGTCTCAGCACATCGGACATCACTGCTCCTGCACCCTGCGAGCAGGGCTGAACCTCTACTCTGCCCTCCCGGGCCGCTTCCCCCATTTTCACATTTCTCCTGCAGTCCGCATTAACCCACCCTGGGTTTATCTGACCCGTCGACGGCCTTTGTCTGCCCACCTACAGTTTGCTCACCGCTGCTGAAGAGGGGGTCTCGCATGGCAACCCAAGTGTCTGAGGAAGGTCGCCGTACTCGAGAGGGGTTCCGCGCCGGAGGAAGTCCCGGGGCCTTGCTTGCCGGAGTGCTCTGGCTGACGAGCCTCTCGGCCTGCAACCCCGCCGAGCCTGGCGAGTTCGAGCAGTTCGGGCAGCTATCCCAGGCGGTGCACACCGACAACGGCCTCTCGTACAACGGCCTCTCGTACAACGGCCTCTCGTACAATGGCTTGTCCAGCGCCGCCTTCGAGGCGTGGTTCACGCAGGATCCGAACATGGCGGATCAGGTGATGCTCTACCTCGTCCGCTGTGCCCTCCCCGCTGCGCAGACGCTGACGTACACGGAGCCCTCGTCGAGCCAGAGCTACACCTGGACGGGAGGACTGGGGCTGGCGCCAGGCTGGGCCAGCGGTGCAGCGCTCACCGTGGCAGAGCAGCAGATCATCACCGCGTGCCTGGCGGCTCATACCAACAAGTACCAGCAACACGTCCCCATCTCCGTGCTCGGGCATGATGCGGAGGGGAACACCATCCCCTGGACGCAGGAGGAGCTCGCCGAGTACTCGGAGCGGGAGGCCTGCTTCTTCGGGAACCTCTTCACGGACGAGGGCGTCTACGCCGGCAGCGACCGCAGCTCGCACAACATCACGGAGAGCACCTCGCGCGCCTGCTCGATCACGCCCAACGCCAGCAACCCCAGCAACTGTCCCCCGCTCATCTATGGCGGCCCGTGCATGAGCTTCTGCACGCGGGACGCCTCGAGGACGCACTACACCTCCTGCACGCTCAACGGTGTCACGTACGTGCCCCTCACCACGCGCCTGCGCCCACAGGACATCTTCACGTGTGGCGACGGCGTGTGCCAGATCAGCGAGTCCTGCGGGACGGGCCACCAGTACAACAACTGCCGGGCGGACTGCGGCCCCTGCCAGTGAGGGCAGGCCCGCCTTAGCTCTGCTCCAGCACCCGCGAGAGCACCTGGGCGGTGAAGTTCACCAGGGGGATGATGCGCTGGTAGTTCATCCGGGTGGGCCCGATGACGCCCACCGTTCCAAGCACCTGCTCTCGGCTGCCATACGGGCTGGCGATGACGCTCAGCTCCCCAGGCCCGGAGAACTCGCTCTCGGCGCCGATGAAGATCTGCATCTCCCGGGCGCGCTGCACGCGGTCCAGCAGCAGCAGCAGCTTGTGCTTCTCGTCCAGCGTCTTGAAGAGGGCGCGCATGCGCTCCACGTCAGCGAACTCAGGCTGCTCCAGGAAGGAGCCGGTGCCCTCGATGCGCACGCGCTCGGCCTCGGGCGTCTGGAGGGCCGTGGCGGCCGCACCCAGCTTGAGCGCCTTGGCCGTCAGCGCGTTGTAGAGCGCCTGCTCCTGGTCCATCTCCTGGCGGATGCGCTCGCGGGCCTCCTCCAGGGGCACCTCGTGCAGCAGCTCCGAGAGGTAGTTGGACGCCTTGAGCAGCTCGTCCGAGGTGACGGGGAAGTCCACCGTGATGACCTTGTTCTGCACCTGCCCGTTGGGCCCCACCAGCACGGCCAGGACGCGATCCTCGCGCAGCCGGACGAACTCGACGCGGTGGAACACCGCCGCCTCCGGGCGCGGGGTGAGCACCACGCTGGCATGCCGTGTGAGCGAGTGCAGGATGCGGCTGGCCTCGGTGAGGATGTCCCCCAGGTTGCTCTCCTGGACGAGCCCCGCGTTGATGATCTCCCGATCCTTCGGCCCCGGATCCTTCAGACGAACGAGCGTGTCCACGTAGAAGCGGTAGCCGCTGTCCGTGGGGACACGGCCCGCGGAGGTGTGGGGCTTGTCCAGGAACCCAAGCTCCTCCAGGTCCGCCAGAACATTGCGCAGCGTCGCCGAGGAGACATCGAATCCAGCCTTGCGGCTCAGCTGCTGGCTGCCGACGGGTCCACCCGTGGTGATGTACTCCTGCACGACCGCTCGCAGGACTTCCTTTTCGCGCTCTCCAAGCTCTTCCGACATCCCTAGATCACGCTCCACCCCGAAGTCTAAGGAGGTCTCCGGAGCGGTTCAATCCCACGCCGTGGAGCAGGCAGCCAGACGCCCGAAGGAGCCGCCACAACCCCTACAACCTTATTTTCTATGCTCTCCAGGATTGAATTGAAGTCCGAGTTATCGTGAGATGAGGGTCGTATGTACGACGACGCCCTCGAAGTCCGCCACCTCGCGGAGTCCTTGCTGTACCGGTACGCCACGTGTCTGGACGATGGGCCGCTGGAGCACTGGCCCCGCTGCTTCACCGAGGGGGGCCACTACCGGCTCATTCCCCGAGAGAACCTCGAGCAGAACGTGCCGGTGGCGCTGATGAACTGCACCTCCCGGCAGCAGCTGGAGGAGTGCGTCACGACGCTGCAGCGGGCCCATGCCACCGTGCCCTATGCCTGCCGCCACCTCTATACGAACATCCAGATTGAGCAGCCTCGGGGAGGGCGCACCCTGGTCCGAGCCAACTACGCCATCTACCACACCGTGGAGGAGGGCGAGGTGGACCTGCTCAGCATGGGGCGGCTGGAGGCTCGCGTGCTGCTGGATCCCCAGCCGCTCTTCGAGCGCATGGACGTCATCTACGAGGTGTGCCGGCTCTCCGGGTTGAAGGTCTACCCGCTCTAATCCGGAGAAGCGCTGCCGCGCCCGCGTCGGCGCCCATTGTCCTGGTACAAGGTCGCACATCGCATGCCGAGGACGAGCGCGTTAGAAGTCTACCGCTTTGTCCTCGACAGCTCCCTCGCTCTCCGCCGCGCTTCCCGCCGAGTCCACCCCCGCGGACCCACGTCGAGGCTGGATCCTCTTCTGCCTCCTGGCGCTGTACATCATCTGGGGCTCCACGTACCTGGCGATACGTTGGACGATCCAGGGAGGATTCCCACCGCTGCTGATGGCGGGCACTCGCTTCACGCTGGCGGGCATCATCCTGTACGCGGTGCTCCGGCTGAGAGGCATGCCAGCGCCCACGCGTCCCCAGTGGAAGGCGGGGGCCTTCACCGGGCTGCTGTTGCTCGTCATCGGCAACGGGGGCGTGGCCTTTGCCCAGCAGTCGGTGCCCTCGGGCGTCGCGGCGCTGGTGGTGGGCAGCATGCCGCTGTGGGCAGCGCTCTTCGGCGGTCTCTTTGGCGGAGTGTGGCCGGGCCGCGCCGAGCGCTGGGGGCTGGCGCTGGGCTTCTTCGGCATCGTCCTGCTCAACGGCGGAGGCGAGCTGGGCCACCAGTGGCTGCCAGCGCTCGTGCTGCTCTTCGCACCGGTGAGCTGGGCATTCGGCTCCATCTGGGGGCGGCGCAGCCCCTCCATGCCCCAGGGGCTGATGGCCACCGCCACACAGATGTTGTGTGGGGGCGTCATACTGGTGGGGCTGAGCTTCGCCCTGGGCGAGCGCCTGGCCGGAGTGCCTGACACCCGCGCCCTGCTGGCGTTCGGCTACCTGGTGGCCTTCGGCTCGCTCGTCGCGTTCAGCGCCTATGGCTACCTGCTGCGCAACGCACGGCCGGCGATCGCCACCAGCTACGCCTATGTGAACCCCGTGGTGGCGGTGCTGCTCGGCGTGGGTCTCGGTGGCGAGACGCCGGGCCCCTATGCCTTCGTGGCGATGACGGCCATCCTCGGGGCGGTGATGCTCATCACGCGCAAGGCCGCCGCTCAGCCCCGCCGGGAGCCCAGCGTGCCGGTGCCTGAGACCACCACCCCCTGAGAGCTGGTCAGCACAACCTGCCGCGCTGAAGCGCAAACTGCAGGCGTTCGTTCACGGTGCGTGACGAGAAGGGGGCTCAGAAGGCGGCGCTGGAGGGCCGGTTGCTGGAGTGGAGCGCGCGGTCGCTCACCCTCGAGGTCTCCTCGATCCCGACGGCGGCGCCCGGCCTCTCACCCCGCCTGGAGCCTGGGCGCCCGCCTGCGCTCAGTCGCCAGCGGCGAGCAGCTCGGCCAGCTTCTCGCCCACGCCCTCCGCCGAGGGGGGGGTTCTGTCCGCTGATGACACGGCCGTCCACCACGACATTGGCCGTCCAGGCCGCGGCCTCGACATAGCGTTGCAACTCATCGTTGCATGAGAGGAACATGCCACGTGGGCCCTTCGAGCTGCGCCGCGTGTCGAGCTGCGCTCACACTTGGGAGAGCTGACCCGGCAAGGCGTCCTCGAGTTGGTAGAGCAGCTCACCGCGAAGAAGTGACCTCGCCGGGCTCGAAGCGCGCGAGGAAGACCTTGAACTGCAGCGAGACGAAGATCGGCCGCGGTGCCACCAGCCGGGTCTGGGCGAACATCGAGAACAGGGCGGCATCGGACTCGATGGGCCGCATCGTCGTGAAGGCCTGGCGCCGACGCTCCAGTTCGTCCGGTGGGATGCCGTACGCACGCCACCGGCGCAGCTCCACGTTCGACAGCTCGGCGTCCTTGCCGACGCGGCAGCCCAGGACGAAGGGCGCTCCGGGCTTGAGCCGCCGGGTCACCTCGCGCAGCAGCTCGAGGCGGCCCTCCTCGTCGGCCACATGGTGCAGCACCCCCATCATCTGCGCTCCGTCGAACGGTGGGCCAGGGGGCAGTGTGTTCAGCTCGCCGACGTGCAAGCGCGTCCGGGAGAGCAGCCCCTCTTCTTCCAGGCGCTTGTGGGCGACGGCGAGCATGGCGTCGGAGGGATCGACGCCTGTGAAGCGCCAGCCCGGCACGCTGAACCGGGTGTAGGGCACCAGCTCCGCGCCCGTGCCCAGCCCCACGAAGAGCAGTGACGCCGCATCCTGGCCGTCCAGCTGGCTGGCGAGCGCGCTGACGCCGAGCTCATACATCGCGTGGCAGCCGGCGAGGGAGACGGAGGCCTGGGTGTCGTAGTGGGCGGCGCGGTCGGCACCAAAGCCCGGCACGATGTGCTGGGGAGAGGGGGTGGGGTGCTCGTGAGCCATGACGTGTCCTCCAGAGGGCCGCGCGAGGCGGGCGATGATGACCGGAGGATGCGCCGGGACGCCAGCGGACGGGAGAGCGGGGATTCATGCCGGATCGGCGGGGATTTCGGTCCCACGAGTCTGGCCGCTCAGATGGAAATGGGTGTGCGTGCAAAACTCGGAATGGACGAGGAGCCCGCCGGACCTTCATAAGGAGGCAGCGGGTTCGATTCCCGCCGCCTCCATCCCGAGAAGCCCAGCAATCTTAAAGGGTTGCTGGGCTTTTACTGCCTTCTGCTTCTTCATGTGCCCCCTGTGTGAACGGGTGGGAGATAACGCGCTGCGAACGCGCGTAGCAGCAGCTCGGCTTGGTCGAGCCAGGAGGCATGGGCCGGGGTGTAGAGCACCCGCACACGCGGGGCATTTGCGTGCAGCCAGTCGCGCGTCTGCTGGGCAATGTGGCTGGAGCCGTTGTCCCAGATGAGATGGATGCGCCGCGCATCGTGATGGTCGCCAAGCACTTGGGGGAGCACCGCCCGCAAGCAGGCTCCGTCATTGCGTTCCAAGCACCAGCCCCGCATCTGGCCGGAGTGCACCACCAACTTCACCAGGAAGTTCACCGTGCCATGCCGTACGTACTCGAACTCCCGTCTCTCGATATGGCCCGGCCTCATGGAGTGCTTGGGGCACCTGCGCTCCAGCCCCGGCTGGCTCGCAGCAAGCCAGGCGAACCACTTCGACGCGCTGCAGGGGGGGAAAGCTCCCGCGGACGGCCGGAGCACGGTGCATCCTTCACCACGTCCGCTCCGAGTGCTTCGAAGCGACGACACAGCGCCCAGATGGTCCGCCGATCCTGACCGAGCCGCTCGGCCAGCTCCGACACGATGGTGTCCGGGTCCGCCATGGCCAGCAGGATGCGCGCTCGGCACGCCATGCGTTGCTCGGTTCGTCCGTCTCGCACCAAGCTCTCGAGGTAGTCGACCTCGGCTCGCTTCAGATGGATCAGCCGCGGGGGGCGTCTTCTCATCGAGAAGAGCTATGCATCCCCCGCGACTATGTCTACGCACTTCGTAGACACTCCACTAGCCCGCCTCTCTCTCATCGCCGCCGCAGGTACTCCGCGAGCTTGTCCAACGTCTGGAGGCCGAGCTCGACCGCGCCGAAGCCGACGCCGGCGTCGCGCTGGGCCTTGGTCGGGTGGAGCTGGCGCAAAGTCACCACGGTCTTCTTGTCCTTCTGTTCGTCGAAGGTGATCGTCACCCGGAACTTACCGGGGTCGTTGTCCTTGTCGGGGCCGTGATCGAAGACCAGTCGCTCCGGGGGCTTCACCTCGAGGAAGGTGACGCGGTTGTCGTAGCGGTGACCGTTCGGCGCGATGAGATCGAAGCGCCACCTCCCGCCGACCCTCACGTCCATCTCGTGCATCACGCAGGTGAAGCCCTTCGGACCGAACCACTCTCCAATGCCCTTCTCCGTCCAGGCGCGGAACACGAGTTCTCGCGGGGCGTCGTACACGCGCGCGATGACGATCTCTCGCTCCAGCTCCCAGGTCGTCTCAGCTCTGCTCGTCTCAGCTCTGCTCGTCTCCATGATCTTCCTCCTCCTCCTTCGGGGTGTCGGTGATGGGTTCGCGCGCCTGCAGCTCGCGCAGGTAGTCGCCCAGGCGGTCGAACCGCTCCTCCCACGCGCGCCGCGTGTGCTCGGTCCACTGGGTGACTTCGCGCAGCGCCTCGGCGCGCAGGCGGCACGGGCGTCGCTGGGCATCCCTTCCGCGTGAGATGAGCCCCGCGTGCTCCAGCACCTTCAGGTGCCGGGAGATGGCGGGCAGGCTGATCTGGAACGGCGCGGCCAGCTCCAGCACGGTCGCATCCCCCTGGGCCAGGCGCTCGACGATGGCGCGCCGCGTCGGATCGGCGAGGGCAGCGAAGGTGGCGTCGAGGGGCGAGGCGTTGGACACGGCGGTTTCCCGAGAGCAGAGCTGTATTTAACCTGAATGTTAAATACGACCGGACAGCCCGGGTGTCAAGGTCCGGCTCCGGCCCCACCGGAGCGGAGGCCTTCCAGTCCAAACGGGGGGTGCGCTCCTTCCTCGGCTCCTCCACCGTCGCGGCAAAGGCGGGGCTCTCCTCCTCCAGCCCCGGCTCCTCCCCCGCTTGAGGGAGGCAGATCCTGCTGGATCTCGAGTCCGGGAAGTTCACGGTGACGGTGCGCGCCGATCAGTTCGACAAGCTGAACGACAACCTGCGCAGCGTGGCGATCATCGCGTTCCTGGGGCTGTGCGCGTGCGGCTTCATCGTGGGAGCGTTCATCTCCTTCGCGCAGAAGCCGTGGATGTACGGGAACGTGCCGGTGCTGGGGATCGTGGGCATCGCGCTGGCGGCGGCGCTCTTCGGCGGAGTGTTCACCTGGTACCTGTTCCGTGGCCGACTACGCAAGGTCAGCGTGACGCGCTGGCTCAAGAAGCGACGGTAACCGTGGTAAGAGGGCCCTGAGTTCCGGCTGGGATCGCCCTGGCTGCTCACGCCCGTTCTCCCCTCTGCCCAGCCGACTTGAAGACGTCATTGACGGCCCACGCACAGGGTCGAGGAAGAGAGCCATGGTGCGCACGCTGGATGAGAAGCCGCGGGGTGCCGAATCCCCGCTCGATGTCGAGCAGGACGGAGCCTCGGGAAACTCCATGATCACGGCGGAACCGTGACCCGCCCGAACCCGGCGCAGCTGGAGCGGGCCCGGCGATTGCTGGCGCACGAGGGTGCGGCCGGCAGCGCGGGCGAGCCTGAGACGACGGCCGCCAGCCGTGTCTACGACAAGATCCATGCGCACACGGCGCCCCTGGTGGGCTCCATCGGCGTCCAGCTGTTGTTCCTGAGGAGCGCAAAGCTGGCGAAAGGCGATTTCGAGTGCTTCGCCGAGGTCTCCAGCCTCGAAGGCCCGACGAAGCTGCGCGAGCGGCTGCAGGCCAAGGATCCCGCCGTCACCATGGAGTCGGCCGCGATGCTGTTTGCAACCTTCTTCGCGCTCCTCACGACCTTTATCGGAGAGCGACTGACGAACCAGGTACTCCGCAGCGCCTGGTCGACACTCGAAGGGGCGGCACCCTGGGAGACAAACGAATGAGCGACAGCGTTCCGATTCGCAAGCTGAGCACCGGGGTGCCGGGGCTCGATGAAGTCTTGGGCGGCGGGATTCCGGAATTCTCCTTCAACCTGATCGCCGGCGGCCCAGGCTGCGGCAAGACGACGATGGCGCATCAGATCGCGTTCGCGAACGCGAGCCCCGAGCGGAGGGCGGTGTACTTCAGCATCATCGGCGAGCCTCCCATCAAGATGCTTCGCTATCAGCAACAGTACGACTTCTTCGACGCCGCCAAGGTGGGCGACGGCACGGTTCGCTTCATCCACCTCGGCCAGCAGGCGCTCGAGGGAGGGATGGGGAAGGTGCTGGAAGCCATCGTGCAGGAGATCGAGAAGTCGGCTCCGAGCATCGTCGTCGTGGACTCCTTTCGGGCCATGGTGCGAAGCACGCTCGCCACCGGGCCAGGCGGCGAGCGTGAGCTGTCGGACTTCATGCAGCGCCTGGCGCTGATGCTCACCAGCTACGAGGCCACCACCTTCCTCATCGGGGAGTATGCGGACGGCGAGCATGACAGCGCGGTGTTCACGGTGGCCGACGGGCTTATCTGGCTCTCCCAGGCCCTCGATCGCAACTCCGTCGTGCGCAAGCTGCAGGTGATGAAGATGCGGGGCCAGGGGCAGATCCCCGGCCTGCACACGGCCCGCATCACGGGCGCGGGCTACAGCGTCTTCCCGCGACTTCTCAAGCCGGCGGAGCTCATCGCCAGGCACCCGCTCGAACATCGCCTCTCGACCGGAGTGCCAAGCCTCGACGAGATGTTAGGGGGTGGCATCCCGAGCGGGTACTCCATGCTCATCGCCGGGCCTTCGGGTTCGGGCAAGACGGTGCTCTCCAATCAATTCATCGTCGAGGGAGCCTCGCGCGGCGAGAACGGGATCGTGGCCATCTTCGAGAAGCGGCCCAACGACTATCTCCAGACCACGCCGCGCGGGCAGGAATTCGAGAAGCTGGTCCGCGAGAAGCGGTTGGAAGTCCTCTACCTGCGCCCGTTGGATCTCTCGATCGACGAGACCTTGCTGGAGATTCAGAATGCCGTGAAGCGCCTGGGCGCCAAGCGGGCGGTGATCGACTCGCTGTCCGGTCTGGAGCTGGCGCTCGCGCCCACGTTCCGAGAGGACTTTCGCGAGTCACTGTACCGGATGATGGGAGCGCTGACAGGGCTCGGCGTCACGGTCCTGGCGACGGTGGAGATGGCCGACTCCTACAACGATCTTCGGTTCAGCCCCCAGGGCATCGCGTTCTTGACGGACGCCATCATCATCCAGCGCTACGTCGAGCTCGACGGGCAGCTCAAGCGGGCAATGGCGGTCGTCAAGGTGCGCTCCAGCCAGCACAGCAAGGACCTGAGGGAGTACGAGATCTCGTCGGACGGCGGGATCGCCGTGGGCCGGGCGCTCAAGGGGTTCAAGGGCCTGCTTACAGGCACTCCGAGCGGCGAGGACAGAGGAGGCGGATGACGAAGCAGGAACTGGAAGCGCCCTCCTGGCGCTAAACGGGTACATGCGCGTGCACAAGGGGCGAGTCATGACAAAGCAAAGCATCACCGTCGAGCTGGACGACGAGACGATCCGCTACCTGTCCGTGCTCGGCCCGCCGACCGACGTGCTCGCGCGCCTGGCGTATTCCGCCGCCGAGGGCGTGCGCCACCCCAGCTACCCGAAACGCGACCAGACCGACAAGAGCCTGCGCGTCGAACGGGACAAGTCCGACGACCGCGATGAGGGGAGGCGCAAGCTCCTGGCGGTCGAACGCGAGTCCACCGACAAGGATCTGAGCGGCGAGCGCTCTCACTCCGATACGGTGCTCGTCGACCAGCGCGAAGCGAACGAGCGGATGGTCGGCGCAACGATTCGGGCGCAAGAGCTGGCGGACGTGGCGGACGCGGCCAAGGAGCGCGCGGAGGAGAGCGAGCGCGAGCTGCTCGCGGTGGCCGAGTTCCGGGAGATGTTCATTGGCATCCTCGGGCACGACCTGCGCAACCCGCTGGCGTCGATCGGCATGGCCGCCGCGTCGCTGCTTCGGCGCGGACATCTCGACACGCACGACGCGGAGATGGCCGCGCGCATCATCCGCAATGGCCAACGCATAAGCCGGATGATCACCCAGCTGCTCGATCTCACGCGCGCGCGTCTTGGTGGCGGGTTGTTGATCGAACCGAAGCCGGCCGACCTGCGTGAGATCTGCCAAAGCGTCGTCGAGGAGTTCGAGGCGACCCTTCAATTGGAGGTCGAAGGCGACGTGACAGGCGCCTGGGACGCGGATCGTCTGGCGGAAGTCTTCTCCAACCTCACGGGCAACGCCATCCAGTACGCCACGCCTGGGACGGGCGTGGTCATCAAGGCACGCTCCGACGGAGCGGCCGTCGTCGTCGAGATCAGCAACCAGGGCGAGCCCATTCCCGCGGACGTCCTCCCGTTCATCTTCGAGCCGTTCCGCCGAGCGCGCCATCACGAGAAGTCGGCGAGCGGGAATCTCGGCCTCGGCCTCTACATCGCCCACCAGATCGTGCTCTCGCACGGCGGCACGCTCGAGGGGCACTCCGCTGACGGCACGACAACCTTCGTGGTGCGCCTGCCACGCCGTCCTCCCGGCGCTGGCACGTCTTGATCCTGTAGGCTCCAGCGCGGACAGCGCCCGCGGGCGCTGTGTAGAAGCGTC
Source organism: Hyalangium sp. (assembly GCF_035629615.1). Classification (GTDB taxonomy): domain Bacteria; phylum Myxococcota; class Myxococcia; order Myxococcales; family Myxococcaceae; genus Hyalangium. The sequence goes on from NZ_DASPHO010000448.1 coordinate 27,791, forward strand.
ATCGACGGCCCACGCGAGGGCCTGGGAGGGCTGCCATGCTGCGCAAGCTGGATGAGAGCCTGTGGGTCGACGAACAACCGCTCACGTTCATGGGGCTGGCCGTCGGCGCCCGCATGACGGTCGTCCGGCTCGCGGATGGCGCGCTCTGGGTGCACTCCCCGCTGCGCCCCACTCCGGAGCGGCGCCAGGCCGTGGAGGCCCTGGGGCCCGTGCGCTTCCTCGTCGCTCCCAACAGGTTCCACCACCTGTTCATCGGCGACTGGATGGCCGCCTACCCCCAGGCCCGCGCCTACGCCGCGCCCGGCCTGCCTGAGAAGCGCAAGGATCTGAGCTTCCACGCCATGCTGTCCGAGGAGAGCTCCGCGGAGTGGGCCGGGCAGATCGACGTCCTGCCCTGGCGCGGCGCGCCCACGCTGGGGGAGGTCGTCTTCTTCCACCGCGCCAGCCGCACCCTGGTGGCCACCGACACCGTGCACAACATTGGCCCCGAGGCCGCGCCGATGACCCGCTTCGCCTTCAAGGCCCTGGGAGGCTATGGCCGGATGAGCACCTCGGTGATCGACCGCTTCCTCAACCGGGATCGCGCCGCCGCTCGGGCCACCGCGGATTCCATCCTGAAGTGGGACTTCCAGCGCGTCATCCTCGCCCATGGCCACATCGTCGAGCAGGACGGAGCCCGGGCCTTCCGCGAGGCCTATGCCTAGCTGTAAGCCCCCCCTCTCGGGCCGGGCGCGTCACAACCTTCCAGATCGGCACTCCCTTGAGGGGATGGGCGGTGAGCCCCTTTTCCGGAGGTGTCGATCATGTCCAAGGAAGCTCAGAGCTTTCTGACCGTATTGCTCTCGCTCGTGGTGCCAATCCTCGTACTGCTGCTGGTGAGCTTGATCACCGGGGGCGCACTGAGCATGAGCATAGGAAGGACAGGAGCCCTCTTGGGCGTAGCGGGCGGGAGCAGAGCGGGAGGTGAGGGACGCTGACGGGTAGCCCATGAGCCGCACTCCGGGCCGGCGCAGAAGCCATTCATCTCCAGCAGACACACGCCTGCCCAGCCCAGCCGCCTTCCCAGGCGGGACGCGGCAGGGGCCTGGCTCTCTTGGCTGGCTGTGGCGGCTTGAGCTTCAACACCCCGCGCTCTGGGGCGGCCCTCGCGCAGGGGCCAGGTGCGCACTCGCCGGGGGCAACCCCAGGTGCTCCACAGTCGCTCGCACCCCTCCCGCCTCCTTCACGTACGCCAACACCCGAAGCCTGCCTCCACACCTGCCGCAGGCGAACACATCCAACACGAAGGTCCTTCGTAGCAGCCCTGCCCAGTCCACTCGCGCTGTCCGCTCCTTCCTCGTTTCCTGCCTCAAAGCTGCCTGGGGCGCCTCGCTCGCCTCCTCCGCTCCCTCTTGGGGGAGCAGAAATGGCCGCAGCTTCGCGCCCGGAGCAAAGACGCCATGGAAGCGGGTGAGGTTCAGCTTGGGTGGGGGCACCAGGGACGCCATACGCCGTAAAAGTTCCAGCCCGGTGAAGAAGAGGTGAGAGAGCGGACGCCGCGAGTGGACTGTGCCGGGTGAGTGGGCAGGACATTCGCAGGCTGACACGCTCTGCGTCACCTGCGCCCGGAATTGTCACCGCACGGCAGGCGGTGGGGAGGTGCGCCACCTTGGTTTCGCGGGGTTGGCGGTGCGCGCCGCCCTGGCACGTCGGGTGCTCGAGTCCGGCCATCACCTCAAACACAGTGGAGCCCCCATGACAGCACCCCTGAGACTCAGGACGAGGATGAAGTGCCTTTGGGCAATGCTCGTCGTCTGCCTGGCGAGCGTCACTGCCCGCGCCGAGTCACCGCCCGAGCCGGAGGAGCTCTCGGAGCAAGGCTCGGCCGAGCAGCGGCGGCGCAAGTCCGCCCGGCGTGTGCTCGCGACGCAGGATGGCTACACCTTGGCGATCGACGAGCGAGGCACCCTCTGGGAGTGGGGAAGCGCACGCGGACATGGCCCCGCGCTGACTGCGCTGGGTGAGACAGTCAGCCCCACGCCGGCCCGGGTGAGGGACATGCCGAAGACGGTCTCCGTCTCCATGACGAACGGCCTCATTCTTTTCCACTCCCTGGCACTGCAGGAGGACGGCAAGGTCCAGGCCTGGGGCGTAAACCAGTACGGCCAGCTCGGAGATGGGACGACGACGCCCCGCCTGACACGCGTGACGGTGCCAGGCTTGACAGACATCGTGGCCATCGCCACAGGGGGAGTCCACTCCCTGGCGGTGCGCGAGGACGGCACCGTCTGGGCCTGGGGGAACAACCAAGTCGGCCAGCTGGGCGATGGGACGCTGGCTGTCTCGCGCTCCCTCCCTGTCCAGGTCGTGGGATTGACGCGCGTGGTGGCCGTGGTTGCCGGCTTCGCCCACTCGCTGGCCTTGCGTGAGGATGGCACCGTGTGGGGCTGGGGAGACAACACCTATGGTCAGCTCGGCACTGGCACGGGACTCTTTCATCTGGTGCCGGTGCGGATCATGGCTCTGACGGACGTGGTCGCCATCGAGGCACGGGACGACTCCGCCTACGCCGTCCGCGCCGATGGCACGGTGTGGAGCTGGGGTATCAACTCATCGGGCATGCTCGGCCTGCCACCAGAGATCACCCTTCAACCTGTACCCGCACAGGTGCCCGGGTTGACACGGGTGGTGTCTCTGGCGGCAGGCAACATCCATGTGCTGGCGCTGCGCCGGGATGGCACGGTGTGGAGCTGGGGCAGCAATGGAAGTGGGGCGGTCGGCCACGGGCCTCGGGCTGGCATCCGCACTCCGGGGCCCGTGCCCGGTCTGCACGGGGTGGAGG
>NZ_DASPHO010000449.1:0-11984 GCF_035629615.1 Hyalangium sp.
TCCTGCTGCGTGCCCACCTTGATGGAGGACACCGCGCTGCTCAGGTCCGCCACCAGCCTGTCATACACCTTGGCGCCCGCGTAGATGCGGCAGGCGGCGGTGCAGTCCTGGCCCGCGTTGTAGAAGCCGAAGGTGCGGATGCCAGCCACCACACTCTGCACATCCGCGTCGTCAAAGACGATGACAGGGGCCTCGCCGCCCAGCTCCAGGTGGGTCCGCTTGACGCTCTGCGAGGCGGCCTGGAGCACCTTCGAGCCCGTCCCCACGTCGCCCGTGAGTGAGATCATCCGCACCTGAGGCTGGCTGATGAGCGGCGCGCCCACGGTCTCGCCGCGGCCGGTGACGATGTTGATGACGCCGGGCGGAAAGAGGCCAGCGATGAGCTCGGCCAGCTTCAGCGTGGTGAGGGGCGTCTGCTCGGAGGGCTTGAGCACCACCGTGTTGCCCGCGGCCACCGCCGGGCCCAGCTTCCACGCCGCCATCATCAGCGGGTAGTTCCACGGGGCGATGGAGGCCACCACGCCCAGCGGATCCCGGCGGATCATGCTGGTGTAGCCGGCGGCATACTCACCGGTGGCCATGCCCGTCATGCAGCGGGCCGCGCCCGCGAAGAAGCGGAACACGTCCGCGATGGCGGGGATCTCGTCATTGAGGGCCAGGGCGTACGGCTTGCCGCAGTTGCGAGACTCCAGACGGGCAAACTCCGCGGCCTTCGCCTCGATGGCGTCGGCCAGCTTGAGCAGGGCGGTGGCGCGGTCCTTCGGCGGGGTGCGCGACCAGCCCGGGAAGGCCTTCTCCGCGGCCTTCACCGCCGCCTGGATCTGGGCCGGAGAGGCCTCGGGGACCTTGGCCAGGACCTCGCCGGTGGCCGGATCGAGGATGTCCTCCACGGCGCCCTCGCCAGCCACGAACTGCCCGTCGATGAACTGCTTGCCATCCATGGGGTCGTCTCCTTGTCCTGCGGGAGGGGCCGGGCTGGCCGCCTCGGTTTCGAGTCACTTGCTGCTGCCGGCCACGTGCTCGGTGCCCCGGGTGAGGCGCCAGGCCAGCAAGAGGGGGATCGCGGTGATGACCATGACGAGCATGGCCACCACGTTCGTCACCGGCACATCGCGCGGGCGCCCGAGCTGGTTGAGCATCCAGATGGGCAGCGTGCGCTCGTGGCCGGCGGTGAAGGTGGTGACGATGATCTCGTCGAAGCTGAGGGCGAAGGCGAGGATGCCGCCGGCCAGCAGGGCGGTGGCCATCTGCGGCAGCAGCACGTGGCGGAACGTCTGGAGCCCATCCGCGCCCAGATCCATGGACGCCTCCACGAGCGAGCCCGGCATGCGGCGCAGGCGGGCGACGACGTTGTTGTAGACGACCACCAGGCAGAAGGTGGCGTGGCCGGCGGCGATCGTCCAGAAGCCCAGGGGGAGCTCGGACAGCTTGAACGCGGACAGCAGCGCGATGCCCGTGATGATGCCCGGCAAGGCGATGGGCAGGGCGAACATGAGCGTGAGCGCCTCGCGGCCGAGGAACTGGCGCCGGGCGAGCACCAGAGCCGCCATCGTGCCCAGCACCAGGGCCATCGCGGTGGCCGCCAGCGCCACCCTCAGCGACAGGCCGATCGCCTCCAGAATATCTTCACGCTCGGCGGCCACCTGGAACCAGCGCAGGGTGAAGCCCTGGAGCGGGAAGCTGAACGCGCTCTCCTCGGTGTTGAAGGCGTAGAGGCACACCACCACGATGGGGAAGTGCAGGAACACCAGGCCGCCCCAGGCCAGCAGCCTCAGCCACCAGGGTGCGCGCGGCCCGCTCGCCGCCGCCGGGTCAGAGCGCATCGAACGCCCCCAGTCTCCGGGCAAGGGACAGGTAGAGGCCGACAATGACGATGGGCACCACGGTGAAGGCCGCGGCCATGGGCAGGTTCCCGATGGAGCCCTGCTGCGTGTAGACCATGGAGCCGATGAAGAGCCCCGGCGGCCCCACGAGCTGCGGGATGATGTAGTCGCCCAGGGTGAGCGAGAAGGTGAAGATGGAGCCCGCCACCACGCCCGGGAAGGCCAGCGGCAGGATGACGGTGCGGAAGGTCTGCGCCGGCCGGGCGCCCAGATCCGCCGAGGCCTGGAGGAGCTGCGGGGGCACCCGCTCGATCGCGGCCTGGATGGGCAGGATCATGAACGGCAGCCACACGTAGGTGAACACCAGGAAGCGGCCGAGGTTGGAGGTGGAGAGCGAGGTGCCTCCCACGTACGGCAGCTCCAGCACCCACTCCAGCGCGCCGCCCAGCCCCAGCCGGGTGATCAGCCAGTAGACGATGCCGCCCTTGGTGAGGATCACCGTCCAGGCGTAGGCCTTGACGATGTAGCTGGCCCACATGGGCAGCATGATGGCGACGTAGAAGAGGCCCTTGCTCAGACCCTCGGTGTAGCGCGCCACGTAGTAGGCGATGGGGAAGGCCAGCACCCCGGAGGCGATCGTCACCGCGGCGGCCATGCCCACGGTGCGCAGGACGATGTCGGCGTTGGCGTCGTCAAAGAGCGCCTTGTAGCTGGCCCACGTGAGCTCCCGCGTCACCTCCATGGTGAAGTCATCAAAGGTGTAGAAGCTCTGGGCCAGCATCGCCAGGAGCGAGCCCAGGTACACCACGCCGAACCAGAGCAGCGGGGGCGTGAGCAGCAGCAGCAGGCGCAGCGTGCTCCGGCGGTAGAGCAGGTTCGAGATCGAGCGCCCGACTCCGGCGTGCGTCGTGGCCCCGGCGTGCGCGCTCGTCATGCTCACGCTCCCGGCTCCAGCTCCACCATGGCCTGGCGGGACCAGGCCAACCGCACGGCCTCACCGATCGCGGGCCGGCCGGTCTCGTCCTCACTGTTGGGGAGGTTCACGTTGAGCGGCGAGCTCCCCGGCACGTCCACGGTGTAGCGGCTGGTGGCCCCGTGGTACTGCACGTCCACGAGCTTGCCCTCCACGCCCAGCCGGTCACCCTCCAGCTCGCGGGCGAAGTGGATGTGCTCTGGCCGCACGGAGAAGGGCCGATCCGAGCCCGTGAGCTGCCGCGCCAGCACTCCCTCCACCACGTTGGAGCCACCCACGAAGCGGGCGACGAACACCGTGCGGGGCTTCGCGTAGAGGCCCCGCGGCGTGTCCACCTGCTCGATGCCACCCTTGTTGAAGACGGCCACCCGGTCCGACATGGAGAGGGCCTCTCCCTGATCGTGGGTGACGTAGATGAAGGTGATGCCGAGCCGGCGCTGCAGGGACTTCAGCTCCGTCTGCATCTGCTCGCGCAGCCGCAGATCCAGCGCGCCGAGCGGCTCGTCCAGCAGCAGCACCTTGGGCTTGTTGATGACGGCGCGAGCCAGGGCCACGCGCTGACGCTGGCCACCGGACAGCTGCCCCGGGCGGCGCTCGCCATAGCCCTGGAGCGCCACCAGCTCCAGCGCAGCCTCGGCCTCGGCGTAGCGCTTCTGCTTGTCCACGCCCTTCACCATGAGCCCATAGGCCACGTTGTCCCGCACGGTCATGTGCGGGAACAGGGCGTAGTCCTGGAACACGGTGTTGACGTCCCGCTCGTAGGGCGGCACGCCGGCGGCTTCCTTGCCGTGGAGCAGGAGGCTGCCGGAGGTGGGCTGCTCGAAGCCGGCGATCAGGCGCAGACACGTCGTCTTCCCCGAGCCCGAGGGCCCGAGCAGGGAGAAGAACTCCCCGTCCTGGATGGACAGGGAGACACTCTCCACGGCCCGGACGGTGCCGTAGTGCCGGCTGATCTGCTTGAGCTCGACGGAGGCCGTCACGTGGCTCAGCGGCCGCCCATCACGGCGATGTAGTCCTGCGTCCACTTGCTGTAAGGCACGCATGTCCCCTGGCTAGCGCATTTGGCGACAGGCGTCTTCCAGAAGTGGACCTGCTCGAACCGCTCGAAGCCGTTTGTCTTGCAGAAGTCACCGCCCCCAGGTGCCGCCGTCTTGCAGGCGTCGGGCACCACCGGGTTGGAGCCGAACCACTCGGCCAGCGCGGACTGGAGGTTCTTGTTGAGCGACCACTCCATCCACTTGTACGCGCACACCGGGTTCTGCGCCTTCGTGTGCAGCATGGTGCTGTCCGCCCAGCCCGTGGAGCCCTCGGTGGGGATGGTGGAGGCGATGGGCTTCTTCTCGTTCTTCAGCGCGTTGACCTGGTAGGGCCAGGCGCTGGAGGCGGCGACGCCCTCGTTCTTGAAGTCGTTCATCTGCACGGTGACGTCGTGCCAGTAGCGGTGGGTGAGCTGCTTCTGCTGGCGCAGCACCTTGAGCGCCTCGGCGTACTGCTTCTCGTTGAGCTCGTAGGGATCCTTGATGCCGAGCTCCGGCTTCTTCTTCATCAGGTAGAGGGCGGCGTCGGCCACGTAGATGGGGCCGTCATAGGCCTGCACGCGGCCCTTGTTGGGCTTGCCGTCCGGCAGGTTCTGCGGCTCGAACACCACAGACCAGGAGGTGGGGGCCTCCTTGAAGACGTCGGTGTTGTACATGAGCACGTTGGGGCCCCACTGGTAGGGCACGCCGTAGTGCTTGCCGTCCACGGTGTGCCAGGGGGCGTTCTTCAGGCGCTCGTCCACCGTCTTCCACGAGGGGATGAGCTCCAGGTTGAGCTCCTGGACCTTCTTGCCGTGGACGAGGCGGAGGCTGGCGTCGCCGGAGGCGGTGACGAGATCGTACCCGCCCTGGTTCATCAGGCTCACCATCTCGTCCGAGGTGGCGGCGGTCTTCACGTTGACCTTGCAGCCGGAGTCCTTCTCGAACTGGGTGACCCAGTCGTACTTCTTGTCCGTCTCACCGCGCTCGATGTAGCCCGGCCAGGCGATGATGTTCAGCTTGCCCTCGGGCTTGCCGAGCTGCTTCGGGGGGGCGGCCAGGGCGTGGCCCGCAGCAGCTACCAACACACCTACCGCCAACGGCTTGAGGTTCAGCATCCGCGTCGCTCCTTGGGATTGAGGACGAGTCCACGGGGCGGTGCGATCCGGAACGGGCCGCCCCCCGTGAAGCCCGAGCGGACTCTAGAGGAAGGCGGTGGCTCGGCTCAACGGAATGACGCAGAAGAGGTGTGTCCGAGTCTCACGTGGCGGCAGGTGGGCGCCTCAAGAACAGGGCGGTGGCGACCTCGGTCATCACCACCTCGCCCTTCTGGTTGCGCACCTCCATGCGGAACTTGATGGCGCCCCGGTCCTGCTTGCTGCGCGAGGGGGTGGTGGAGAGCACCTCGATGCGCATGGAGATCTCGTCGTCGGGCCGGACAGGGAGGAGCCAGCGCAGCTCGTCGAGCCCTGGCGAGCCCAGGCTGGCGGTCTTCGACAGCACGCCCTCCACGAGGAGGCGGTGGCAGATGGAGGCGGTGTGCCAGCCGCTGGCGATGATGCCGCCGAAGATGGAGCGGCGCGCGGCCTCCTCGTCAATGTGGAAGGGCTGGGGATCGAACTGCCGGGCGAAGGCAATGATCTCCTCGCGAGGCACCTTGTAGGAGCCAGTCTCGAGAACCTCGCCGGGCTGGAAGTCGTCGAAGTAGCGCATGGGGGTGGAGTATGCCCTGGCACCCCCTGTCGCGCGCTCCGAAAACGAACGGGCCCCCGGCCGGTGCGCTTGAGCCAAACCTGTATGCTTGTCTGACAGGTTTGCCGGCGCTGCGGGCTGGCCGCGGTGCGCTCCCGGTGCTGCCTGGACACCACCATGACACCTCCTCGGACTCTGTGGCCGCGCCTCCACCTCTTCGAGCTGTTGGACCAGGAGTGGTACCCCGCTGCGCTGCGGGACCACTGCACCAACTACCTGGCGACCATGAGCCAGCGGATGGGCTTCTTCGATCCGGTGGCGCCCCTGCTGCTCCGGGGTCTGGAGGCGGGGGGCACGGACGCGGTGCTCGATCTGGGCTCTGGCGGCGGAGGACCCCTGCCCCGGCTGGGAGCCATCCTGGCACAGGAGCACGGCCGGCGGGTTCGCGTGGTGCAGACGGATCTGTTCCCGAATGTACGGGCCCGGCAGCGAGCCATCTCCGCCGGGGCCGAGTACCTGGAGCAGCCGGTGGACGCGATGAAGGTGCCTCCCGAGCAGCGCGGCATGAGGACCCTCTTCAACGCCCTGCACCACTTCCGCCCGGAGGCGGCGCGCGCGGTGCTGGCCGATGCCCAGGCGCGGGGAGTTCCCATCGGCGTGTTCGAGATCGTCGAGCGCTCGGCCAAAGGGGTGATCGGCTCGCTGTTCATCCCGCTGCTTGTCCTGCTGTTCACCCCGCTGATCCGCCCGCTCACCCTGCCCCGGATCCTCCTTACATACGTGGTGCCTCTGTTCCCGCTGGTCATCTTCTGGGATGGGCTCGTCTCGGCATTGCGCGCCCACCGGCCCGAGGAGCTGCGTCGGATGACGGAGTCCCTGACGAGCGAGGGCTACACCTGGGAGGTGGGCCAGGTGAACAAGCCAGGCAAGCCCCCGGTGACGTATGTGCTCGGCATGCCCACGCCACTGGAGGCCCGCCACTGAGCTGGCTCGCTGCCCGCGAGCCGCCGGAGCAGAGCAGCGTACTCCTTGGGTGGTACAGCCCTGCTGCTTCCCTTTCCCTAGCCTGTCTCCGTCATGGATGGACTCACGACGGAGAGCAGGCGCATGCGCATTACCTGGATCGGCTCGTTGCTCCTGGTGCTCGGAGCGTGCTCCTCACCGGGTCCGACTGGGCCAGTGGGCACCATGGGCCCCCAAGGGGAGCAAGGACCTCCGGAAGAGAGGGGTTCCAACGGGCTACCCAGCGATCCGTGTCTCCATCCGAGCGAGCCCGGGTGCTCCGCTGCCGCTGCCGCGCTGAGCTGCAAGGCGCTCAAGAAGACGCCTTCCTTTGTAGGAGGAGACGGCACCTACTGGATTGATCCCGACGGTGCCGGAGGCAAGGACCCCTTCGAGGCCTGGTGTGACATGACAACCGAGGGAGGTGGCTGGACGCGCGTCTTCTCCGTGCTCGCGCCTGCCACCGATTGCGTGATGGGCACCGGCTACACGGCAGACCCGCGCGTACGAAGCGAATGCGCCAAGCTCTCCGACGCGGTCATCAACCAGCTCGCCACCGAGCGCATCTTCTACACCCAGGTCGAGTGGATGCCCAAGCTGTTCACCCGGTACACCGGGGTGCTCTCATCACAGGGAAACGCGGTGACCACGATCGGGCAGGTGGTGACCCAGGAGAGCTACACCGCAGTGCAGGCAGCCACCCCCTCGTATACGCCTAAGTACAGCGGCTTCATCCTCTTCAGTCAGCACGATTGGTACGAGCCGGACACCCAGCTCGGGTCACGCGCTTCATCGTGCCGCTTCTCCCTGGAGCACCTGAGCACGAGCGGCCAGAGGAAGGACGCTTGCTGCTCGCCGGACTGCTCCATCTTCAATCACGGGTGGATGACCGCCTATGTGAAGTGAAGTGAACCCACGCATCAGGCCCACTCCAGTCGGCGCCGGAACGTGAGCGCCTCGCACAGATCCTGGCTGTTCCCGGTATGCTGCGGGGCCACATGCTTTGGGATGTTCTCGGTGGCCCCAGCCTCTCGGTGGCCCTCACGCTGATGGCCGGACTGGCGGGAGGGCTGTATTTTCTGGCGTCCAGAAGGAGGGCCCGGCGCAGGCATCAGCGCGAGGCCGTCTGGCGCGAGCTGTGTCTGCGCCTCGAGCTCGTAGCGGATCCCGAGGACAGCCGGTCGGCCACAGGACAGCTGCAGACCACGGACTTCGCCGTGAAGGACACCGGCTCCGCCTGGCTGGTGGAGCTCCCTCTTGCTCAGCCGGTGCTGCCGTCCGGGGTGATCCTCCTGCCAGAGAAGGACTGGAGGCTCCGGCCCCGCTTCAAGCTGCGGCGGCTCGGCTGGGCTGCCCCTCCCCCGGGCCCACTCGTCTGGTACGCGAACCAGCAGGTGCCGCCCAGCACCGTGGATGCCCCTGAGGCCTTCCTCGAGGAGGCCCAGCGCGCCGCGCAGGTGCATGCCCCGCTTCGGGTGGAGCCGCGCCGGCTCGTCCACGCCCTCCCCGAGGACGTCACTCCCTCCGTGAATGACATCCGCGACGCGGTGCGAGCTCTCGAGCCCACCGGGCAGCGCTGGCTGGACGTCGTGGCACGCTACGGCCTCCCCCGGGTGAGGGCCCTGCCGCAGCTTCCCTCGGCCCTCTCGCTCCTCGGTGGGGTGCTGAAGCGGCGCGGGGTGTGGCACTGGCTGCTCGCCAACAACGCGGGCCTCCCCCTCGCGGCGGGCGCTCTGCTGATGGAGCTGGAGTGGGTCTACGTTGTCTTGCTGGTGGCGGCCCTCCCCCTCATTCGGAAGGCCGCCCGCAAACAGAACTACGGCTTCAAGGGCCTGCTCCTGGGCACGTTGGCGCTGGTGATCACCTTCGGCACGACCCTGCTCTGGTCTCGCGACCCGCGCCGCGAGACCTCTCCCGCCATCCTCTCGGTGCGAGAGGCCCCCGATGTCGCCCATCGGCAGGCGGATGTCTTCCGCTTCCGGGACGCCACCCTTCGCACGGACATCACCCACCCCGGAGTCACCCGGCTCTTCCCCGTCGTCCCCAACGACTGGAAGCCCGGAGAGCCGGTCACCGTCTTTGCCGTACGGATTCCCTCGTCGCCTGAAACGCACGGCATCCTGTGCGGCGAGGCCGTCCCGGTCGACAGGTTCTACCGCAGCGGCGCCATCACCCTGGCCCTGGCCCACAAGTTCCCCGTCCACCCCCACGCCGTCTACGTGGACTTCCACGACCATCCCGGCAACGTGGAGGATGACCACAACGGGGTGCTGATCTTCCTGTGGAGCATTCCGAATGCGCTGTGGCTCGGCACGGTGCTCGTGCTGTGGCTCCGGGAGCTCCGCCGATCCCGGCGCAGGGACTACGGGTGAGCCCTGAACGGCGAGCCCCAGCTCGTGAGCGAGCTCAGCTTCCCAGCAGCACGGCACGCAGCCAGCGCCCCCACGCCCCCGCGCTGGGAGCCACGCGCACCATTGTCCAGCGCAGCCGGCGGAGCTGAAGGCGCGTCTTCGCCTCCAGCTCCATCGGATTGAGCAGGATCATCGCCTCGGCCAGGTGCTTCTCACGGGCAAGCTGCAGCCCCAGATCCAGCCTCACCTCGAAGAGGGTGGGCTCGAGCGTCAGCACGTCCTGAAGCAAGGTGATGGCGCCCCGCCGATCGGCCTTGCTCCGGAAGTGGAACCGGCCCCGCAGCAGCGTCTTCACCGCTTCGGCCCGGTGCCCCTTCGAGACGTTCAGCTGCGCCATCTGCTGCCAGAGGCTCACCTGGTGGGGGAACGTGTCCGCCGCCTGGGCGTAGACGGCCAGCGCCTTGTCCGCGAAGCCCTTGTCCAGGTGTCCCTGCGCCGCCGCCCGGAAGCTCTCCAGCGCGGCGTCGGTCTGATTCGCTCGCGCCAGCAGCGGCGCCAGCTTCCCATGGACCACCGGATCCTTCGGCTCGAGCTCCAAGGCCTTCCGGTACCCCGTGATGGCCTTCTTGAGCTTGCCCTTGGAGCGCGCCTGATCCGCCTCGGCGATGATCTCCGAACGCGTAGCAGGCGTTTTGTCTCGGAAGAGCATGGCGGCCCCATCGTACCCCGCCCGTAACGACGGGGTACGAGTTGCTACGCGAACGGTATTTTCCAACGGCGCTACGGTGCGCTCGCCGAGCGTTGCACGGGCCGCGCCGCCCACTCCCAGGCGGTGCCTCGGTGCAGCACCGCGTAGATGTCATCCCGCAGCGTGTTGCACTCCTCGTGGGTCAGCGTGCGAACCAGCGCGCGCAGCACCACGCGCAGCAGCACGTTCTTCTGCCCGGGTGCGATGCCCAGCCTCACCACGGCCGCCGGAGGCAGTGCCCGGTACGGCGTCTCCGAGAGCACCTCCACGCTCTCGACCAGTTCCGCGCGCTCGCCCAGCGCGGCCCGGACCGCGTCACCCAGCTCCTCGGGCGTGTCCTCCTCCCCGAGCACGATGGACAGATCTCGCCGCACCATCGGCATTGAAGACACCGGGACGTACGGCTCCAGGTCCAGCAGCTGCGACGCGATGCGCGGATCCGTGGAGCGCAGCAGCCGGATGTCATCCAGGCCCTTGCGCAGCATCAGGATGCGATCGAGCCCCAGCCCCATCGCCAGGCCCGTGGTGCGTCCAGGCTCCAGCCCGCTCTCCTCCAGGAGTGTGGGCAGCGCCAAGCCGCACTCGCCGATCTCCACCCACTGCGCGCCGTCCCGGACATCGATCTGCAGTCCATCGGTGGTGTACGGGTGCCGCGCCGGCTCCACTCGCAGCTCCCTGCCTGGCAGCAGCGCATGGACCACCGTCTCGATCATCTCCCGCAGCTCGGCGGACCCCAGCGGCGCTCCTCGTCGGACTCGCCACAGATCCATCTGGTGAGGCTCGCCGGTGTGCAGCCGATCGATGCAGTCGCGTCGATAGACGAGCCCGGGACAGGCCAGCAGAACGTCCTCGGGAGGAGCTTCGGCCAGCCGGCGCAGCAGGCCCGGGATCATGGCCGAGGTCTGCGTGCGCAGCAGCGCCGTGTCGCAGACGTAGCGCGTGTACCGAGCATCCCGCGCGGCGCCCTCGGGCGGGTAGTGCAGGTGATCGTAGTTGTCGATGATGGAGACGATGGGACTCTGGCGGTGGACTCGGACTTCGCAGCGCCAGGCCTGACGCAGGACCTCGAGCGCGGCTTCGATGAGCCGCTGCAGGGCGTGGGGTCCAGAGGTGGGGTCGGTGAGATCGCGAACGGACAACGCGCGCCGGACTTCCTCGGCGCTCAGAATGGAGACGGACATGGAAAGGAACCTCTCGGTAGGGATAGGAGCGGAACGATCGAGACCTCGAATGCCCCCCCGGCGAGTCCGGGTGAGCATCACGCCAACGAGGCGATCCGCTAACGAGAGGAGTGCGCGCTACGGCAGCACGGCCTCCCGACACCCAAACGGGGCCGGGGGGCGGCTAAATCGACGAGCACACACCACGAGACGCATGCCCCATGGTTAACCGCGCCTCCGCCCATTGGCAAGAGGCGCAGCACTGAGGCCGCACGGGCGGGGCTCACCCGTGCGGCACGGCCCTGCTACTCCGTCGCCTTCAGACCGCAGTAGCCCGGCGCCGGGGAGCTGTACCAGGCGCAGACGGACGGGCAGTACCGCTGCGACTTGTAGCTGCGGCACCACGACTCGGGCGGCCCCATCTGCTCCGTCTCGGGGGCCGGCTCCGTCACGGGCGCGGCCTGCGCGGGCTCGGGCGCGGGCTCGTCCGTGACCGACTCGGCCGGCAGGCTGCAGTAGCCCGGCGCCGGGGAGCTGTACCAGGCACAGATGTACTTCGGACAGTACTTCTGGGTCGTGTAGCTGCGGCACCAGGACTCAGGCGCCCCCTGCTGGGTTCGCTCCGAGGCAGGCGCGGCGGCCTCCTCCTCGACACCCACGCCACAGCCACTCAACACACCCAACAGCCCCACGAGAGCCAACAGACGCATGCAGATACCTCCAAGTGGAAGGGAGACCCGGACTTATAGCAAAACATGGAATACCGGAAGAACTTCCAGAAAACCCTGTTTACCTGAGACAATGGTCTTGTAATAATCTGCTTCAGGAAGAAGCTTGACCGTCTCGTCTCCCCCTTCGCCCTCGCTTTTGGAGCCTTCACCCATGACGACCATCAACCGTCCCCCCGCCACAGCCGCGCGCACCACGGCCACCGCCAGCGCCACCGTCACTGCTCCGCCCGCGGGCCTGCGCGAGGGAGACAAGGGTCCCAAGGTCAAGCAGCTCCAGGACGCGCTGGTGAAGCTCAAGTACATGACGTCGGCGCAGGTGGGCACCGGCGCTGGCACCTTCGGTCCCAAGACGGAGGCGGCGGTCAAGAAGTTCCAGGCGGACCACAAGCTGCCCACCACCGGCTTCTACGGGGAGCAGACCCACGCGGCCCTGAAGAAGGAGCTGGGGAAGGTGAGCGGGCCGACCAAGCCTGATCCCAAGCCGGGCG
>NZ_DASPHO010000450.1:0-14683 GCF_035629615.1 Hyalangium sp.
CATCCAGCCGGAGGAGGTGGCGGCGGCGGTCCTCTTCCTGGCCTCGGACGCGGCAGCGGGCATCACCGGCGCGGCGATCCCGATGAACGGCGGCGACTTCGGCAGCTGACAGCGCCTCCGTCCCATCCGCTGCAACTGAAATGGGCGCGGAAGGCGTCCATGCGCGAAGATAGGGCTCAGCTACACCAGGGGGTTACCTATGTCTCATGCGTCCGCTGCTCGCGCCATGCCGGGTCTCGGGAGGCGTCCTCATGTCTCCCCGTTCACCTCCGCCCTCCTCGTCTCCCTCCTCGGGCTGCCTGCCACGGCGGGAACCGTGAAGGGCACGATCCCGGTCGCCGGCGCCCAGGAGGCGGAGCGAACGGTCATCTACATCGAGGAGGTCCCCGAGGGGAGCCTCCCCGCCCCACCCGCCACGCCCATCAAGCTCTCCCAGCGCGGCGCCCGCTTCTCGCCGGGGGTGGTGCCCCTGTTCAAGGGCACCTCGGTGGACTTCACCAATGACGACTGGGTCACCCACAACGTCTTCTCCAAGTCCAAGGTGAAGCCGTTCGACCTGGGGCTCTACGGCAAGGAGCAGGAGAAGGTGGTGAAGTTCGATCAGCCTGGCCGGGTGGAGATCTTCTGCTCCATTCACCCGCGGATGAACGGCGTCATCCTGGTCCTCCAGAACCCGTACTTCACCAAGCCCTCGGCGGACGGGAGCTTCACCCTGCCGAACGTGCCCGCGGGCGAGTGGAAGCTGCGCGTGTACCGGCCAGGCCTGGAGAAAGGCCCCCTCTCCGTGAAGGTCCCCGCCAAGGGTCCCCCCGTCGAAGTCAACCTCTGAGGGCCAGCACCGCCGCGCCTAGAGCTTGTACCGGCGCACCATGGCGCGCACCTCGCCGGAGGCCGCCGAGAGCCGCGAGGCGGCCTGCTCGGTGGCCTGCAGGCGGGTGACGGTCTCCTGGGAGAGCGAGGACAGATCCTTCAGCGCGTCGAAGAGCTGGGCGATGCCCACGTCCTGACGGCTCACCGTCTCGGCGATCTCCCGGACGGCCACCCCGTTCTCATGCACCAGGCTGGCCAGCGCCCGCAGGCTCTCGCCCGTGGCCTTCACCTGCGACAGCCCTCCCTCCACCTCGCGCGCGCCGTTCTCGCTCGTCTCCACGGTGTTGGAGATGGCCACCCGGATGTCCTCCAGGATCTCCTGCACCCGCGCCGTGGCCCCCACGGACTGATCCGCCAGGGTGCGGATCTCCCGCGCCACCACCGCGAAGCCCTTGCCGTGCTCGCCGCTGCGCACCGCCTCGATGGCGGCGTTGAGCGCCAGCATGTTGGACTGGTCCGCCAGATCCTTCACCGTCTGGGTGATGCCGCCGATCTGCAGCGTGCGCTGCTGGAGCTCGTGGCTGGTGTGGGCGATCTGGTCCACCTGATCGCGAATGAATGTCAGCCCGCCCACGCTGCTCTCGATGGCACGCTCTCCGGCGCGGCCCAGCGAGTCCGCGCGCTCGGCCCCCTTGAGGATCGTCTGCGCGCGCTGGGCGGCCAGCTGCGAGCTGCGCTGCAGCTCCTGCGCCGTCACCTGCGTCTCATAGAGCGCGGAGGCCTGGCGTGTGGCGGTGCGGTTCTGCACCGCAGCGTCCGCGGAGAGCTGGGAGGCGGCGTGCTCCAGCTCCGCCGCGGAGGCATCCAGCACGAGGAGGATCTCCCGCAGCTGGTCCATCATCCGTCCGAACGAGGTGGCCAGCTCGCCGATCTCGTCCCCCGAGGTCACCTCCAGCGTCCCGCGGAAGTCGCCCTCGGCCACCACGCGCGCCGTCGCGGCGGTGAGCTGCCGCAGGGGCCCCGTCACCCGCTGAACGATGATGAAGCCCAGGAGCGCGGCGATGAGGGCTGCCGCGCCGCCCAGCCCGATGAGCGAGAGCAGCGTGGAGCGGAAGCCGGAGAGCTCCTCGTCCGCGCTGCGCGTGAGGACCAGCCGCATGCCCTCGCCCATGTCCATCTGGGTCACCAGGATGCGCGAGCCCCCCCGCTCGAGGAAGTGCTGCGACTCTCCGACGGCGGGCAGGGCCTTGAGCACCTCCTCGGGGCTGGCCGTGTGCAGACCGCTGGCGCTCACCTCATTGCCCAGCAGCAGGAGGGCCTCCGCGCCGCTCTGATCCCGCAGGCGCTTCATCAGGCCCTCTCCCAGCTGGACGCCCAGCACCAGGCGCCCGACGACCCGCCCGTTCGCCTCCACGGCCTGCATGACGCTCCAGTAGGGGACGTCCTGCACCAGGAGCAGCCCGGACTGATTGCGATCGAGCAGCGAGGAGACGTCCTCGGGAGGAGCACCGGTGAGGCTGCCCGCGCGGACCTTTCCGCTCGGCCCGGTGAGCAACAGCAGATCCACGCCCATCAACGCGCGCTGCTCGGCGGCGATGCCCTCCAGGGTCTCCCGGTCCATGCCCTCGCTGGCGAGCACCGCGCGCAGGGTGGGCCCGCTCACGGCTCCGTGGGCCGCGACCGCGAGCACCCGCCCCTCCTGCTCCAGCAAGCTGCGCCAGCTGGCGAGGTCCTGGTCCAGGCTGAGCGTGAGCCGCTCCTCGAGGCTCGTCCGCAGGTTCATGGCCACGAGCGCCACGCTCCCGAAGGTGAGGACGAGGACAATGAGCAGGAAGGCCGCGGTAACCCGGGCGGCGAGGCTGAGCTTCATCGGGGGTGGGTGAAAGACGGGGGTGGCCGCAAGACGAAAACGAGCCTAAACCGAAAGCGCCGAGCGGTGGAGAGAAGGATGTCGACAGCGGGCTGATCAGACGAAGGGCGCTGCCTGTAGGCAACGAGGCGCGGGCCTCCTGGCGGCTGCCCCCCTGCTCCCTGCCCCGAGGTCAGCGCGCTGGCGCCTCGGCTTCGGGGCTGGGGAACCCCCCGAAGAGAAAGCCCAGCCCCACCTGGAAGAGCACGCCGTCCGTGCCGCCAATCTTCGGGGAGAGACGCTCGTACAGCTCGAAGCGGTCGCGCCCAAAGGGAGTCAGCACGCTGACCTCCGGCATCACACCGAAGTCCCTACCCAGGGGAACCACCACCCCGAACGAAGCGCCCGCGGCGAAGAGCTCGAAGGGCCTGGCGAAGCTAGTCGCTGCAGGAAAAGTGCGGAGGTACTGCACGCGGGGCCCCAGCACCCACTGCCCACGCTGGCCTACCCGCCACCCCAGGAGCAGGGGGAGCGTCGCGGCGAGGACGCCGTCGCGGTTCTCCCCTTCACCGAAGATGGCGCCCCCGAGCTCGGGGGCCACCGAGAGGGCGAAGCCCTCATCGAGCGGATCATTCAGGCGCACCTTGAGGCCAGCCTTCAAGGACAGGAGTGAGGCACCCACACTCCACTCCACACGCTCGCTCAGCCCACGCCGGTAGTGGACGGCGAGGTAGGGCCAGCTGATGCGCTCGCCGTCTCCGAGATCGCGCCCCACCGCGTTCTGGACCGAGGTCTCCACGAGCACCTGGTACTTCCCGGGTGGGAGCGTGTCCGCACGCTGCATCGCGCCCATGGACGCACAGCCCGTGCTGAGCGCGACGCAGAGAGCCTTCATGAGCAGGGAGAAGGTAGAGCGCGCGCGTGGATTCATGGGCACGGGTCCAGATTGACGGAGGACGCACAGGCGGACAAGCCTCTCGGCTCGGCTCCAGGAGGCCCCATGAAGCTCCCGTCACGCGAAGCGCTGCTCCAACAGCTGGATCCCCTCCCCTACGGGGCCCGCATGGAGCGCGTCGCGACGCTGGGGAAGGAGGCACGCGGCACGGCCCCGCTCACGCGGCTGATGGATGAGCTGC
This sequence comes from Hyalangium sp., assembly GCF_035629615.1. Lineage (GTDB taxonomy): Bacteria > Myxococcota > Myxococcia > Myxococcales > Myxococcaceae > Hyalangium. Next base: position 3,796 of record NZ_DASPHO010000450.1, read on the forward strand.
TCGCGGGGGGTGCGTATGAGGCGAGCGTCGCCCTGCAGATGGCGCGCGCCTCGCGGGACGAGGCTCCTCTGCTGCGCGGCCTTACCCACCCTTCCTTGACGGTCTGCGCCCTGGCCTCCTCGCTGGCAGGCCCCTGCATCCGGGATGATGCCTCGCTGGAGCGCGTCCTGCCAGAGCTGGCGCCGGCAATGCGGCGCCGCGTGCTCAAGGGCGTGGCGCTGGCCCGCAGGAGCGCGCTGGCGTCCCGGCTCCTGCCGCAGATCCTTGCCCGGCATGGCTCCACGGAGGCCGCGCTCCTAATCCCCGCCTTGGACGAAGCGTCGGTGCGGCGCCTCCTGCCAGAGCTCGGCCACTCGCTGAAGAGCTGGCACACGCTGACCTGGCGCTACCCGGACGCGGTCCTCGGCTACCTCCAGGCCCGCTTCGCCGCCGTTCCAGAGCGGGAGCGCTCTCGGCTCTTCTTCCTGTACAGCGAGTCGCTGACGGAGCTCACCTGCCTGCGCAGCGCGGAGGTGCTCGCCCTGGTGCGCGACTTCGCGCCCCTGGACGTGATGCCGCCTCCCGTGCTGAACGGGATCCGGCGCCTCACCCGGCGCCATCCCGATCAGATCTTCGCCCTGCTGACGCGGCCCTCGCTTCGCGGCTGGCTGAAGAACCAAGGGCTGCCTTCGGGGGTGCTGGTGGAGGCGGACGCCTTCTCGCCGGAGCAGCAGCGCGCTCTGGCGCGGATCCTCGGGGAGATGCCGCACCACCTCGCTCCCTTCCTGGAGGCCCTGGCGCCGTCACGCCGCGCCGAGCTCTTTACCCACGCCTTCGAGGGCATCCCCGCGCACGAGCTGCCCGAGACGCTGCTCGCCGTGCTGCCCCACGCCCTGCGGGACGCGGAGGCAGAGCGGCGGCTCTCGTTCCGGGAGGTACGGGAGGATCGGAACAAGTTGCTGGCCACCCACTCCCTGCGCCTCATCGAGCACGCGCGCGAGCCGCTGTCGAAGGCCGCCTTCGCCGCCAAGGCGGAGGACCGGGCCCAGGCGCTCGTCTACCTCGTGCGCGCCACCGGCCTGTCCCGGCGGGGGATGACGGAGACGCTCACGCACCTCATGCGCCTGCGCAACGAGCAGGATCCCGTGCGCATGGCGGTGCTCGGCGCGCTGGCGGACGTGCCGCTCACCACCTTCTCCGCCGAGCACATCCCCTCGCTCGCGGAGCTGGTGGGCTTCGTCGTGGAGGCGCGCGACTCCTCCCCCACCACCCGCGCCGCGCTCCAGCGGCTGGCCTTCCGGCTGATGAAAGGCCATGCCGAAGAGCCGAACGGTCCGCTGTTCCAGTTCGCGCTGGACACACTCAAGCGGCTTGCGGGCCAGCGGGGCACGCTGGCGCTGCCCCCCCTGGAGCGGGATCTGCCGCGGGGCGCCGAGCTGCGCATCGTCGCGACGCTGCTGCCCATGATCCGCGCCGCCGACGCGCGGGACAGCCACGCGCTGATCCTCACGCTGGCGCAGGCGCTCGGCCGGCGCGCGTGGAACGTGGACATGCTGCAGGCGCTGCTCGAGCCGGCGACGGACGCTGCTCTCGACGGGGCGGCGCGGATGGCCATCACGCTGTGGCTCGCGCCGCCGCGCACGCGAGAGATCCGGGTCCGCAAGCTGCTGGACCGGGACGAGACGACGGTGACCATCCCCCCGGTCTTCGACCACCTCCACCGGCGCCGGCAGGACTGGCTGGACCCGTTCCTCCTGGGCCGGCGACTGCGAGGGCGCTTCCTCACGGCCAAGACGGGCTGGGTGCCCCCGGCTCGGGAAGGCTTCCACCGCTGGCTGCCCCGGCAGCAGCAGCAGCTCGCCTCGCTGCTGGTGCACATCGCTCAGGATGGGGAGCGCAGCGCGTGGGAGCGGATGTCCGTGCTGCTCGCCTTGCCCCTGATGCCCGTCGTCACGGTGGACACGTTCACCCCGTTCCTTCAGTCGAAGGACGTGCCCACGGTGGAGGCGGCCCTGGGCGCGCTCGCCTGGCTCGACCGGCCGGCGACGGCGCTGCCTCTCCTGCTGGAGAACCTCGATGGTGACCGGGCCCGCGTGGCCATGTACGCGGTGCCTCGGGTGGCGAGCCAGGTGAGCGGTGAGACGCTGTCGGCCGCGCTGGCGGAGCTGTTCGGGCGCGAGAAGCTGAAGGTGACGGTGCACAAGGAGGCGGTGCGCCTGCTGGGCATGTTCCGCTCGGCGCGCAGCCTGCCGCTGCTCCGCCAGCAGGGCGAGCGTCCCCAGCTCCACCGGGACGTGCGCATCGCCGTGGGCCATGCAGCGCGCCGGCTGCTGGACGCGGAGGAGGCCTGGGAGATCCTCGACTCCATGGCCCGGAGCCCGGACGCGTATGTGGCCTTGAGCCTCCTGGATCAGAGCCCCTTGGGGCTGCGTCCCGAGGTGCGCCCGCGCTACGCGGCCCTGGTGCTGCAGGTGGCCGGGCACCCGGAGCTGAGCGTCCGCCGTGAGGCCTGGCTCGCGCTCCCGGCGTGGTCTCCCGGCTCCGAGGAGCTGGTGGCGCGCGCGGCATCGGAGCGCATCCTGGATCTCGCGGGAGGCTCCGAGTGGAGTGAGGCCACGCAAGCGCTGGTGGAGTCGGTCCGGGACGGCATCGCCGTGGAGCGGCTGGTGTCGACGGTGGCGGCGCTCGTCACGCTGCCCGTGACCGAGGCACAGAACGCCTCTGCCGAGCGGGATCTGCCGGGCCGGCAGCGCCTGAAGGGGCTGTGCGGAGCGCTGTTGAACCTCCCCCGCCCGGTGCGCCTGCGGCTGCGCGCCCGGCTGCAGGAGGTGGCAGGTGTCATTGCCACGGATGCGTCGCTCTGGCCAGAGAGTGCGAGCCTCCGGCTGGGCTCCTGGGAGTGGAAGGACGCGGAGACGGTGGGCCAGGCAATCCTCGGGCTTGCCCAGGAGATACAGGAGGAGCCTCTCTTCGCCCCCGCGCTGGCGGGCGAGGTGTCCGCGGCAGTGAGCCACCCCAGCGCCGAGTGGGCACCCGAGACGCTGCTGGAGATCGCTGACCGCGTGGCGAGAGAGGCTCCGCTCGTCTCGGCGGCGCTCGTTCGCGCGGCGGGAGACCGCGTGCACTGGCGAGAGGATGCGGCGAAGCGGCTGCGAGCCCTCCGAGAGCATTCAAGCCCGGCCATCCGAGCGGTGGCACGCGCCATCACCACTGCGCGGGAGTAGCGCCGCTCGCTCGCCGTGAGCGCACCGGCTTGCGTCCTGCTTCCAACCCGCTAAGTACCGGGCATGAGTCCTCAGAAGCCCACGAGTTTCCAGGACCGCTTGAAGGAGCGCCAGAAGGAGGAGTCGCGAGACACTTTCTTCGGGCGCGGGGAGGAGATCGCACGCTTCCGAGAGTGGCTCGCCCAGCCTGCCGAGGAGCGCCAGCTGTTCTTCTTCAATGTGTCCGGGCTGGGAGGCGTCGGCAAGACGTTCCTGCTCGAGCGCTTCCGGCAGATCGCCGATGAGCAGAAAGTGCTCAGGGCCTGGAGCAACGAGGGTCAGCGCAACATCGTCGAGGTGATGGCGCGGCTCTCGGAGGATCTGCGGTCCCAGGGTGTACCGCTGAAGTCCTTCGAGGATCGCCTTCGGACCTACAAGCAGAAGCGCGCCGAGCTGGAGCAGGGTCCCATCACGATCCTGACTCCGCTCTGGCTGAGCGAGCTGCGCGATGCGTGCGAGCAGCACTCGGTCGTCCTCTTCTTCGATGCCTATGAGCACACCTCCGAGTACCTCGACGGGTGGCTGCGCGACATCGCTCAGGGCAAGTACGGAGAGACGTCCCTCAACCTGCTCTTCGTTATCGCCGGGCAGCTGGAGCTGTCGCGGGACGCCTGGCGTCAGTACGAGCCCTTCATCTCGCGCATGCCCCTGGAGCCCTTCACGGAGGAAGAGACGCGCGCCTTCCTCGCGAAGCGAGGGTTGATAGACGCCCAGGTGGCCACGGACATCTACCGCAAGACCCAGGGCCTGCCCGCGCTGTTGGCGCTCCTGGCACAGGCAGAACACCAGATCAGAGCAGAGCTCCGGTTACGCAGCTTCCTCCTCCTGAGAGAAGGCCGCATTCCGGAGGCGCTCGCGGAGGTGGAGCGTGCCATGGAGCTGCAGCCCGACAACCTGCTGCTGGTGTTCTCCCGGCTTCCCCTCCAGGCACTCCTGAACAACATGGAGGGCGTCGGAGAGACCTACGCACGGCTTGCAGCGCAGGCCTCCCTCTTCGTCCAGCAGCTCAAGGACTCTGTCGCGGGCCCCGACCCTGAGAAGCACCTGGACAACATCCAGAGATGGCTCTTGTCCACAGGCCTCGCGCCTGCTGCCGCTCCAGGCTTGACGGAGCGATTGGCCACCATCGTGCGGATGGAGGGGGATGCCGGGGCTCGAGCAGTCCAGTCAGATTCCGCCAGCATCCAGGCATCGATCCACCGCCAGAAGGCGGAGCTCGAGGACGCGCTGGCTGCCGTGAACCAGGCCGTGGCGCTGGATCCTCGTCACCCCCTCCACTGGTTGGAGCGAGCCCAGATCTACCATCTGATGGGACGCACTGAAGACGCACTCTCGGACCTGGGGCAGGCCCGGGCACTCCAGCCTGATTCTGCTCATGTCCAATTCGCCTGCGCCAATGTGTACCTGCAGATGAACCGGCTCGAGGAGGGGCTGGCATCGCTGGACCAGGTGCTGGCACTCGAGCCGGAGATGACCGCAGCCCGGGTGACGCGGAGCGTGGCCTTGATGAACGGGGCCCGATACAGCGAGGCACTGGACGAGATCTCGCGTGCCCTCGTGCAAGACCCGGAGTCTCTCCAGGTTCGCTTCATCCGCGGCACCTTGTACTTGATTCACGAGCGCCATGCGGAAGCGCTGGAGGACATGGAGGCGATCGCTGCTCGTAACAGTGCCTTCATCCAGGACTGGCCGAACCTGCGAGGGGAGTTGCTCTCTCGCCTCGGCAAGTACGACGAGGCGCTGGCGGTCTACCGGCAGGTCCTCGCGAAGGATCCGGAGTCCTGGAGCGCTGCCTACAACCTCGCCGTCACCCGAGCACGCTTGGAGGAGCCCGCAGCGGTGGGAGAGGAGCTGGCAGAGGCCCAGCGTCGCCTCCAGGCCCTCCTCTCGACGAACCGGTCCGAGGCGCTGGTACGGCTGGGGGGCATCGAAGCGCTGACGGGCAGCGCGGCTCGAGCCTTCGAGTTCCTGAGAGAGGCGTGCGCGCTGGACCCTCACGTCATCCACTGGGCCAAGGGGGACCTGGCCTGGAGCTCCCTGCGGGAGGACCCGCGGTTCCAGGCCCTCCTCGGATGACCGATGGGCCCAGTCAGGGCCCTACCGTTCCCGCGCTACCCGTTCCGGTCCCGCGCCTCGATGTCCCCTGGCAGCGGCACGTGCTCGTCGCCGACGATCGACATCTTCTCGAACGCCGCTCCCATCCAGTTCGGCCCGCCATAGGCGTTGATGAGCGCGCGCGCCACCTCGGAGGGGCTCTCCGCCTTGGCCAGCTCGTCGATCAGACGCTCGTCTTGCAGGTGCGAGGACTCTTCCCACTTGTACCCGGTCTCCTCCTCCCACTGCGCCTTGTAGTTGCGGGCGCGCTCGGACAGATCCCTGGCCTGCTCCGGAGTGAAGGACAGGTAGATGTCCATGTCCTTGTCGAAGTCATGCTGGTCCACGCCATAGGCGTTGGCGAACTCCGACTCGGCTCCGCCGTCCGCGCCGACCATGAACATCGAGATCTCCGTCTTGCGGGGATCCTCGGTGCCGTCCGGGTTGAAGTGCTGCTCGAGGTGCACCGGCGTCCCCGCGTGGAGCCTCGCGTCCGTCACCTGGTCCACGGACCCGTCCGGGTAGGTCGTCTTCACCACGTTCAGGTTGCTGTTCGCCAGATCGACCGAGCCGCTCAAGGGCCCGAGCGAGACGCCAGCGCTGGTCGTCGAGTCGTACTGGAGCTTCTCCACCGTCGCGACGTTCGAGATCCCCGTACCGTTGTCCTCGGGGAGCTTCCCGGTGGCGAGGAAGGTGTTGTAGGCGGCGCGGCCCGTATCCGTGGAGAGATCGAACTCCGCCGTCTTCAGCTTGAACTCATCCAGCCGCGTGCTGTTGCCGATGTGGGCGCTTGCGGGGCCCAGCTCCAGGCCGAGCTTGAAGCTGTTCTCCACCGCCTCGGTCGGCCCCGCCGTCACGCGCACCGTGTTCTGGCCCGTCTTCTCCACCGCCACGGAGACGCCCTCCTCCTGGGTGACGTTCGTCTCCAGCTTGAGGTTGCGATAGCTCGCCTCGAAGTCAGTGCCCTGGAAGTCGGTGCTGTTCATCAGCACCGAGCTGCCCTCCGGCATGGAGTCCGGGTTGTACGGATCCGGCAGCTCCGCCTCACCCGCCTCCACCTTGGCGTAGTCCTCGTCCGACATGCGGACCTGGAACTTCGTCTTGACGCCCTCCGTGTAGTTCGCGCCGAAGCCGACGGTCTTCAGGTCCACCTCGCCACCGAGGTTGACCGAGAGGCTCCCTTCGGCGGTGACCGTCGTGAAGCCGTCCTCGCTCTCGACGTTGGTCTTGCTGCTGATCTCCGTACCGAAGTTGATCTTGAGGCCCTTGGCCTCCACCGAGCCGCTGGCGCTCGCGGTGACGCCATCCGCCCCCACCGTCGCCGAGGCCTCCGCCTGTCCGGTGAGGTTCGGACCGGACTTCGGCGTGGACGAATCGAAGGTATCCGCCGTCGCGGCCTGCGGAGCGTGGGTGCTCGGCTGGGGGGCCGCGGTGTTCTTCTTGGCGGGGCTGCTCGCCTCGGAGGGGGGGGGGCTCGGCTCCGTCGCCGGGCGCTTGAAGGAGTGACGAATTCTTGTATCCCAGGCCATGACGGGTCTCTCTTTTAGAATGCGGGCTTTCCTTGTGGCATATGCATCTCCAGTGCCACACATGCGGGAGGTGGCGCCGGTGAGGCCCCTGGGGGAGTCAACCTCTTGTGATGACAGGGGAAAGGAGCGCGGAGGCGTTGCCGGCGCGCGGCGGTCGCTTCGGACACCTGGAGTCTGCGTGTCTCATGACAACAGTCACCACTGGTGACTGGAGTCACCAAGTCAGAAGAGCGCCACGAAGCTCCGACCGCAAAGGCAACTGGCTCCGGCTGCGGCTCCTCCTTCCATGTCCTGGGCTGACGTGGCAGGCAGAGAGATGACGATGGTGCTTCCTACAATGGCCACCTCGCCCGTGGGGAGCCCATGCAGGGTGATCCAGGCCGGCGCCGTCACCTTCTCGACCCCGGGCCCAGCGTAGCGCCATTACGTCCAGAGGCCTGGCACCATTTCCTTGTGGGTCAGTTCACCTTCACGGAGATGGGCGTCGACGTCGTGAGGTTTCCCGCCCCGTCATACGCCTTCGCCGTCAGCGTGTGCCAGCCCTTCGGTACGCTCAGCAGGCCCCAGCTCACGCTGTAGGGCGCCGTGGTGTCCGTGCCGATGACCGTGCCGCCATCGTAGAACACCACCTGCGTGACACCCACGTTGTCGCCAGCGCTCGCCGAGATCGTGGCGATCAGGAACACCGAGCCCCCGTTCGCCGGAGAGGTGATGGCCACCGTGGGAGCGGTGTTGTCCACCGAGACCGCGCGGCCGGTGGACTGAGTCACGTTCCCCACCATGTCGTAGGCCCGCGTCGTCAGCGTCACGCTGCCAGTGGCTCCGGTCGTTGTGTCCCAGCTCACCGCGTAAGGCGCCGTGGTGTCCGTGCCGAGCAGCGTCCCGCCCGCATAGAACTCGACGCTCGCCACGGCCTGGTTGTCGCTGGCAGTCGCAGTGACCTGGACAGTGCCCCGGACCAGGGCGTTCTGCGCCGGAGCGCTGACGGCCGTTGTCGGCGCAGTGTTGTCGATGGTCACCCCCACCCCGGCGGAGGTGCGGACGTTTCCGACGCTGTCATAGGCCTTCACCGTGAGCGTGTGGGCACCGTCCGTCACGCCCACCGTGTTCCAGCTCAGCGCATAGGGCGTGGCGAAGGACGTGCCGATCAGCGTCGCGCCGTCGTAGAACTCGACCTTCGAGACGGCGTGCGTATCGCTGGCGGTGGCCTCGAGCACGGCACTGCCCCGGAGGAGCACTCCCTGCTCGGGTGAAGCGAGTGCCGCCTCTGGCGGGGTGCTGTCGAGGTTCACCTCAACCGCCGGAGAGGTGCCGACGCGGCCCCCGTTGTCGTAGGCCTTTGCCGTGAGCGTGTGGACACCTTCCGCGACGCCGGAGTTGTTCCAGCTCACTTCATAGGGAGCGCTGGTGTCGGTGCCGATCAGCATCCCATCCGCGAAGAACTCGACCCTCGTCACCGCCAGGTCGTCCTCGGCCGTCGCGGTCACCGAGACCCTGCCGCCCACCAGCGCATTGCTGGAGGGGGCGGTGAGCTCCACCGTCGGCGGATAGGGATCCGTCGGCTGGCCCACCGCGAAGGCCAGGTCGTCGCGATCGTCATAGGCCCCGCCGCTGCACGCCGAGCCGCTGTTGCCGCCCACCCGGTACTGGGCGCGCACGGCCTGCAGGCTGCCCGCGGGCAGGATGTACTCCGTCGAGAGGATCTGGGTCCCACCCACACTCGCCCGGAGCGTGGTCAGGTACGTCCACGAGGGCTGGGTGGCGTTGCTCGCGTAGAACACGTCGATCACATCCGTGGAGAAGTTGTGGACGAAGGCGTGGACCTCGATCCGGGCGCGCCGCCCCTCCGCGAAGGCCTCTCCATGGACGCGCGACAGCTTGATCCGCTGGCTCTTCCCGTAGAGAGCGTAATAGAGCGAGCCGTCGACGCATCCGTCGAGCGTGTTGGGCGGGTTGAGTTCTCCATTGCTCCGACCCTGCACGAGGGTCAAGGTGTCGCAGACGGCGTCCACCGTGGCGCACTTCGGCGCGCGGAGCACGGGATCGTACGTGGCGCTGCCAGGCTGGTACAGCGTCACGGCGACGACGGCGCTCGTGGCCGTGTTGCCCGCCGCGTCATAGGCCTTGGCGTGCAGGCTGTAGTTCCCGTTCGCCCGCGTGGTGATGTCCCAGTCCACACTGAAGGGCGCCGTCGTGTCGCTCACGAGCACCGCACCGTTCACGAAGAACTCGACCCGCGTCACTGCCCTGTTGTCCGTGGCGTCCGCCTGGAGGGAGACCCACCCCGCCAGGGTCGCCCCGCTGGCCGGGGAGGTGATGGCCACGGTGGGGGCCGTGGAGTCGTTGTCCACCGTCACGGCGATCGGAGCCGAGGTCCCCACGTTCCCCGCCGCGTCGTAGGCCTTGACCGTGAGGGTGTGCGGACCATTGGAGAAGGTCTTGCTGTTCAGGTTGTAGCTGTACGGCGCGCTGTAGCTCGTGCCCCACATGAACCCATCCACGAGGAAGCTCACCCGGGACACGCCCCTGTCATCCGTCGCGCTCACCTGGATGGACAGCGTCCCAGAGATCGTCGCACCACTCGCGGGAGAGGTAATGGAGACCGTCGGCGCGGTGAAGTCATTGTCGATCGTCACGCTCACCTCCTGGGAGGTGGCGACATTGCCGCTGGAGTCCGTGACCCGCGCGCTCAGCACGTGGCTGCCGTTCGCCGCGGTCCTCGTGTCCCAGTAGACGCTGTAGGGAGAGGAGGTAGCGGTCCCTAGCAGGGTGCCGTCCTGGAAGAACTCGACCTTCGTCACCGCGGCATCGTCGGTGGCGCTTGCCAGGACCGTCACGGACCCGGCGAGCGTCGCACTGCCGGTGGGCGTCGTGATCGAGACGGACGGTGGCGTGGTATCGCGCGCAACGGTCACCACCACCTGCGCCGAGATCGCCGAGTTGCCGGAGGAGTCGTAGGCCCTGGCAGTCAGGGCGTGCTCTCCGAGCGGCTCGCTCACCGTATTCCACGTGTAGCTGAAGGGCGGCGAGGAGTCGGTGCCGAGCCACCGGGTGCCGCTGAAGAAAGCCACCGAGTTGACAGCCCTGTTGTCCGTGGCGTTCGCGGAGATCGCCACCGCCCCCATCACGGCCGTGCCCTGGGCGGGCGCACTCACGGAGACCTCCGGTGGCGTGTAGTCATTGTCCAACACCACCGTCACGGGCTGCGAGCTCCCCACGAAGCCGGCCTCGTCGCGAGCTCGGGCCGTCAGCGTGCGGCTGCCGTTCGGCAGACCCCAGGTGTGCCACTCCACCTGGAAGGGCTCGTAGGTATCCGTCTTGATCAGTGTCTCCCCGTCATAGAAGTCCACAGCCACCACGCCGAAGTCGTCGCTCGCCGAGGCCTTCAGCCAGACGGAATGGCTCAACGCCGCTCCGGCGGTGGGACTGGTGATGGCCACCGTCGGTGGGGCGGTGTCCACGAAGACCGGGAAGACCAGGTCGTCGCGATCGTCAAACTCGCCCGGAGTGCACGGGGAGGTGCTCCCCCAGAAGCGGAAGTTCGCGCGCAGGGCCTGCAGGGTGCCTGCAGGCAGGGTGTAGTACGCCGAGAGCGTCTGGCGATCGGGGGACGACGGCCTGAGCGTGGTGATGTGCGTCCACGAGGGCTGGGTCGCGTCCGCCGCGGAGTACAGGTCCAGGGAGTCCGCCATGTGACCGCGGGTGTAGGCCCAGACGTCGACCTCGATCCGAACCCGTGCCCCGGCAGCCAGGGGCTTGCCATCCTCCCGCATCACGCGGATCCCATTGATGGCCTCATGCTCGCCGTTGCCACTCCCCCCGAAGCTGCCGTCATGGCATCCGTCCAGGGTGTTGGGCGCGTTCCGTTCGTAGCTGGACCCTCGTCCCCAGACCAGCCCCAGGCTGTCGCAGCGGGCCGCCAGGGTGTCGCACCGAGGTGCCCCCAAGACGGGATCGTAGCGCGCGTTGCCCGGGTTGTTCACCTCCACGGTGATGGGCGCGCTCGTCGTCCACTGGCCCGCC
>NZ_DASPHO010000451.1:0-4487 GCF_035629615.1 Hyalangium sp.
GGAAGCGCGCTCACTCTCTCAGGACGCACCTGGTCATTGCCCGAGACCTGGGCCCGTGCTAAGCGCGCGACCGCCATGGTGAACGTCTCCATTGCCCGCCGCTACGCCCGAGCGCTCCTCGACGTCGCCGCCGAGGCCAACCGCACCGACTCTGTTGCTGAGCAGCTCGCCGCCTTCGTAAAGGCCTTCGAGCAGAGCAGCGAGCTGTCGGACGTGCTCCTCAACCCCGCCTACTCCCGCAGCCAGCGCAACCAGGTGGTGGACTCGCTGATCAAGGTGGTGGGCGGAGTGGAGCCCACGCTGGCCAACACCCTGCGCCTGCTGGTGGACCGCAACCGCCTCATCTACCTGTCGGACATTGCCCGTGTGTACCGGGACATGGCCGATGCCCGCGCCGGCCGCGTGCGGGGCCACGTCACCAGCGCGACGAAGCTCACTCCGGATGCCCTGGAGCAGCTGCGCAAGAACCTCCAGCAGCTCACCCAGCGCGACGTCATCCTCGAGTCTCACGAGGACCCCAGCCTCCTGGGAGGTGTGTCGGCGCAGGTAGGCAGCGTCCTGTTCGACGGCAGTGTCCGCACCCAGCTCGAGCAGCTGCGACGCGAGCTCAAGCAGCACTAGGCTCCGCCCGCGAGGAAATTTCTCGCGCCAGCACCCTACGCGTCAGGTTCTCCCGGGCCTCCGGGCAGCCCGCAAGCCCGGCATTTCCTGCAGGTCCCGAGACAGGCTATACTGAGCAGCGGCCCTTGGACTGAAGTCCGCGATTCCAGGCCAACCTGCTCATGGCGCAGCCTGCTCTTCCGCTCAATTCAGCTGGCGCACTGGCCGTGGCCGTGCCGGAAGAGGCCAGGCCCTTCGTCCTCGCGCTGCTCAACGCACCAGGTTGGGCGGTGGCCTTCCTGGATCGGGAGCTGCGCCTGCGGTGGGCGAACGACACGCTGGTGGGGCTGACGGGGGAACCCCTCTCGTTCCAGCTGGGCCGCTCCCTCGCGGAGCTGTGGCCGGGGCTTGCGCCTTCGCTGGCGCCCCTGTGTGCGCGCGCGTTGGCGGGAGAGGCCATCCAAGGTGCGGCGGTGACGGGCGCACCCGGCCTGACCAAGAGTGGGGAGAAGCTCCACCTGCGGATCAGCCTGCTGCCAGCGGTGTCCGGCGGGGCGCTGGCCGGGCTCACCCTGCTGCTCCAGGACGAGACGGAGCGGATGCGCGAGGAGGAGCTCCTGCGCGAGTCCGAGCTCCGGCTGAAGACGCTGCTGGACCTCTCCTGCGACGGGTACCTCCTCTTGGACAAGGGCACGGTGCTGGAGGCCAGCCGCGGGAGCTACTCGCTGCTGGGGTGCAGCCCGACGGAGCTGGTGGGGCAGCCGCTGGCCCGGTTCCTGGCCCCGGAGTTCCGCAAGTCGGCGCAGGACTCCATCAAGGAGCAGGACATGCCGTACGAGCTGATCGCCATGCGCTACGGCGACCAGCGCGTTCCCCTCCAGGCGCTCGGGCGAGAAGTCACCTTCCGAGGCAAGCCGGCCTGCCTGGTGGCGCTGTGGGACATTACAGGGAAGAAAGCGGCCGAGGAGGCCGTGACCCGCGCCGAGTACCTTCGGGAGCAGTTCCTGGGTGTCGTGGGGCATGACCTCCGCACTCCGCTGAACACGCTCCAGCTCGGCATCTCGGCCCTCCAGCTCGATGGGAAGCTGGAGGAGAACCAGATGCGCCAGCTGACGATCATGGGTCGCGCGGCGCGGCGCATGGAGCGGATGATCCACGATCTGCTGGACTTCACCCGGGCCCGCCTGGCGGGTGGCATCCCGGTGACACCCTCGTCCATGGTCATGGGGTTCGTCATCGAGCGGGTGATGGAAGAGTACCGGCTGGCCCACCCGGAGCACCCCATCGTCCCTTCGACCGAGGGCGACCTGGCGGGCCATTGGGACGAGGCTCGGCTGGCACAGCTGCTGGACAACCTGCTGCAGAACGCACTGCGGCACAGCCTCAAGGACATCCCCATCCGCCTGAGCGTGAAGGGCGAGGCGTCAGGCGTCACGCTGACTGTCCTCAACAAGGGCCCGCTGCTCCCCCCAGAGGAGCGCGAGGCCATCTTCGAGCCGTTCCGGCGGGGCAAGCGGCCCGCCGGCGAGGGGCTGGGGTTGGGCCTCTACATCGCCAAGCAGATCGCCGAGGCCCATGGCGGGCGCATCAGCGTGGAGTCCAGCGCCGAGCACGGCACCAGCTTCAAGGTCTGGCTGCCCCGGTGGGCCTCCTCTGCTCGCTGAGCGGCTCCCCTGGGGGCCCCGCACTTACTGGCCCGATTAATTCAAGCTCAGTCGCGTCCCCATGGCCGATCGCGTTGCGGTGCTGGGAGGTGCATGGTAAGGGGTGCCCGCTTTGGCTCCGTGGCGGCCCGTGCGCCGCCCCACTCCGAGGACTCAAGACGCCCATGGAAATCCGCGCCGACGAGATCAGCAGAATCATCCGGGAACAGATCAAGGACTACGGCAAGAAGGTCACCGTCGCCGAGACCGGTACCGTGCTCTCCGTAGGCGACGGCATTGCCCGCATCTACGGCCTGGAGGGCGTGCAGGCCGGCGAGCTGGTGGAGTTCAGCAACGGGGTGCGAGGCCTGGTGCTCAACCTCGAGGAGGACAACGTCGGTGTGGCCATCATGGGTGAGTTCCGGGACATCCGTGAGGGCGACACCTGCAAGCGCACCTCGCAGATCGCCTCCGTGCCGGTGGGCAAGGGCCTGCTGGGCCGCGTGGTGAACGCGCTCGGCGAGCCGGTGGACGGCAAGGGCCCCATCCAGGCCACGGAGATCCGCCGCCTGGAGGTGAAGGCCCCCGGCATCGTGAAGCGCAAGAGCGTGCACGAGCCGCTGCAGACGGGCCTCAAGGCGCTGGATGCGCTGGTGCCGATCGGCCGCGGGCAGCGCGAGCTCATCATCGGTGACCGGCAGACGGGCAAGACGGCCGTCGCCCTCGACACGATCCTCAACCAGAAGGGCCAGAACGTCTATTGCATCTACGTGGCCATCGGGCAGAAGCAGTCCACGGTGGCGCAGGTGGTGGACAAGCTCTCCAAGTTCGGCGCCATGGAGTACACCACGGTGGTGGCGGCCAACGCGTCCGACCCGGCGCCCATGCAGTTCTTCGCGCCGTACACGGGCGTGACGATGGGCGAGTACTTCCGCGACAACAAGATGCACGCGCTCATCATCTACGACGACCTGTCCAAGCAGGCCGTGGCCTACCGCCAGCTGTCGCTGCTGCTGCGCCGGCCCCCGGGGCGCGAGGCCTACCCGGGCGACGTGTTCTACATCCACAGCCGCCTGCTGGAGCGCGCCGCGAAGCTGTCGGACGCGGAGGGCGCGGGCTCCCTCACCGCGCTGCCCATCATCGAGACGCAGGCCGGTGACGTGTCCGCCTATATCCCGACGAACGTGATCTCCATCACCGACGGGCAGATCTTCCTGGAGACGGACCTGTTCTTCTCTGGCGTGCGCCCGGCGATCAACGTGGGTCTCTCGGTGTCTCGCGTGGGCTCGGCGGCGCAGATCAAGGCCATGAAGCAGGTGGCTGGATCCATGAAGCTGGAGCTGGCGCAGTACCGCGAGCTGGCGGCGTTCGCGCAGTTCGGCTCGGACCTGGACAAGGCCACGCAGGAGACGCTGGCGCGTGGCGCCCGCCTGGTGGAGCTGCTCAAGCAGGGCCAGTACGAGCCGATGCCGGTAGAGAAGCAGGTGATGCAGATCTACGCGGCGACGGACAAGAGCGACCCGAACAAGCGCGGGTGGATCCGCCTCGTGCCGGTGTCGGACGTGCCGCGCTGGATGAAGGAGTTCATGGAGTTCATGGACGGCAAGCACCCGCAGGTGGCCAAGGACATCTCCACCAAGCGTGAGCTCACCGCGGACATCAAGGCGGCGCTGGCCAAGGGCATCGGCGAGTTCAACGAGGTGTTCCAGGCGACGCCGGGCGCCAAGGCGTAGTCGCCGCGGCTCCAGGCTGAAGTGTCCGAGGCCCCGCGCTCCCTCTCTGGGAGGCGGGGCTTCGTGCGTCCTACCTCTCGGACTTCTGGGCGGCCTTCTTGGGCTCCCACTTGCGCGTGGACTCACCCACGGCCTCCTCGGGCCACTCCATGCCTCGGGGCGCGATGATGGCGCCGGCCTCTGCGGGCGGCAGGTCCGGCAGCGCGGCGGGCTCGAGCGCTCCGGGTGCGAAGGAGATGAACTGTGCCTCGAACTCGCGGATGCGGCCGGTGGCGAGCCTGCGCTCCACGGGGCTCGACAGGATGACGGCGTCCGCGCCGGCCTGGCACACCGTCTCGCTCAGCAGGTGCTTGCGGCCGCTCGCTGCCAGCCACTCGTTTCCTGTGAGGCTCAGCGTCCCGATGACTTCGTACTCCTGCGAAGGCTCGCGCTGCTCGTAGACCTCGAACTGGCAGTCAGGCGGCTTGGCAGGGCGCTCGGTGAAGAGGCGAATGTCACCGAGCTGTCCCGA
>NZ_DASPHO010000452.1:0-14243 GCF_035629615.1 Hyalangium sp.
CGCGGCCTCGCTCACTTCAACATGCTCGGCCACAGTCCCTCGCCTCCCTTCCAGAACATCTGCACCGCCACCACGAGCAGCACGATGGCGAAGAGCTTCTTGAGCACCGAGGTCGGCACCCGCGGCATCAGCTGGCTGCCGAAACACGCCCCCGCGAGCACCCCCACCACCAGGGGAGAGACGAGGGACAGCTTCACATGCCCTCGCCAGGCGTAGGACGCCACGCTCGCGGCCCCTGTCACACCGATCATCAGGTTGCTGGTCGCGGTGGCCACCTTGAAGGGCACCCGCATCCCGTAGCTCATGAGCGGCACCTTCAGCGGCCCGCCACCGACGCCCAGCAGCGCCGACAGCCCGCCCGCCACGAAGGAGCCGGAGAGGCCCAGCGGATAGTTGGTGGGCGTGTACGCGGCGCCCACCAGCTCCTGCCCCCGCGAGCGCACCAGGAGGATCTGCAGCGCGACATAGAGGGTGAAGAACCCGAACACCACCGCGACCATGGCCGGAGCCAGGTAGGCCGCCACCAGCCCGCCGGAGATGGCTCCGAGCACCGTGGCCAGCTCCAGCGAGAGCCCCAGCCGGATGTCACTGAGGCGATTGTCCACATAGCTGGCCGCGGCCGCACAGGAGCTGGCAACGACACACATGAGGCTCGCCGGCACCGCCTCCTCCAGCGGAAGGTCGAAGCCGACCACCAGCAGCGGCACCAGCACCACCCCACCGCCAATGCCGAGCAGCGCGCCCGTCAGGCCCGCAAAACCACCTGCGGCAATGAGGAGAAGGACCGTCATTGCCCAGGAGGATAGGAGCGCGATCCCGCTTCGGATAGCGGCATTCCTTCACGGCTCCGGGGCTCGCCTGGCCGTCTGCTGCCCTCTATTCGACTCTGCGACCGGGGGACACTCCGACCGTTGGAAACGCGGCGGTGCAGCCCCTGATCAGGCAGCGTAAGCACCGATGGTGCCTTCTGGGAACTCCTCCAGAAAGCGTGCGCGTGTCCGCGGGGTGAACGTGCCCCGCGACATGTACACCAGCAGACGCCGGAGGATGCCGCGTGTCTGCTCCAGCGCGGCCTCCACCTCGTGGGCGAGATCGAAGCCGTCATGCCGGTAGAGCTCGTGGAAGCTCAGCTGGGAGTAGGCCGGCAGCGCACGTGTGCGCCCCAGCGGGCTCGAGAGCACCATCCCCATCATGTAGAGCCCCCTCACCCAGCCATCCACCTGGGCCTTGGTGGGGGCCTCCCCCACCCGCTCCTGCGAGGACAGCCGGACGAGCTCATAGATGCCTCGGCCAATGCCCCGGTACGGGAAGCCGGTGCCCTTGGTCACCTGGAAGCGCTCGCGCAGCCCGGGGCTGCCCAGCAGCTCCAGGCCGTGCAGCTCGCGCAGGTAGAAGAGCGTCTGCGCCCACTCGATCTTGCGGTGCGCATCCAGCGCGGAGTCTTCCTTGCGCTTGTGGCGCGCCACCATCCGATCCACCTCGGGGTGGAGCCGCCGATCCAGGCACAGGTGCGTGAAGTAGCCGGCCAGCAGCGCCAGCCCGGGCTCGGTGCCCACCAGCGCGCCGGTGGCCACCAGCTCCCCCATCTTCAGCCCCAGCCCCACGGGCGCACGCTCGTGGTACAGCCGCGCGAAGGGCGGCAGCTCCCGCTCGGGCAGCAGCGCGGCGAGCCCCCCTCGCAGGCCCTCGCACAGCGGCAGATCCGGCAGCGCCGCCCCGAAGCGCGCGTAGGGCAGATCCTCCGCCAGCGCGCGGGCGAGGTCCTCCGGCAGGCTGCCCGGATGGGAGGCGAGCTGCTCGATGGCGGTCAGGTGAAGCAGCAGCGTGGGCATGCAGGAGTAGAGCTACCCAGCGCGACGCGTCATTGCAAGTTCACGTGCAGCCGAAGCTTTGCGCGTAATAGGGGCGGCGATACAGTCCGCGCCGCTTTCCACCCCCCAGGAGTACATCCTCGTCATGAACTTCAGCTTCGTCCCGGGTGACGCCTTGCGGGCAGGCGGCGCCCTGCTCGTCATTCCTTTGCTCGATGGGGAACTCGGGGAGACGGCCCCCTCGGCCCTGGTGGCCGCAGACAAGGCCTTGGACGGCAAGCTGCGCTCCGCCGCTGCCCAGGAGGGCTTCAAGGGCAAGGCGGATCAGACCCTGGTGCTGCACACCCTGGGGAAGCTGGCGACCGAGCGGGTGCTGCTGCTGGGGCTGGGCGCGCGCGCGAAGTTCACCCACGAGGTGCTCCGGCTCGCGGCCGGGCGCGCCGCGAAGACGGCGCAGAAGCTCAAGGTGACGGAGCTGGCCTTCGTGGTGCCAGAAGCGGTGCCCGCGACAGAGGCCGTGCGGGCCATCGTCGAGGGGCTGCTGCTCGGCGTCTACAAGTTCGACCGGTACAAGACGGGCGGCAGCAAGGAAGAGAAGAAGGCGCCGAGGCTGAGCTCGGTGCGGCTCGTGGTGCCCGGGGTGAGCCGGAGCCGGGAGCTCGATGCGGCGATGGAGCTGGGCCGCCAGGTGGCCGAGGCCACCAACTGGGCGAGGGATCTGGTCAACGAGCCCCCCAACGTGGTGAACCCGGAGCGGCTGGCCGAGGCGGCCCAGGAAGTCGCGAAGGCGGCGGGGCTGAAGGCCACCATCGGCGGGCGCCGGGAGATCGAGCGCCTGAACATGGGCATGTTCCTGGGTGTCGCGCAGGGCAGCGCCAATGAGCCGCGGCTGATCCACCTGGCCTACGTGCCGAAGAACGCCAAGGACGCGAAGCGCACACCGCTGGCGCTGGTGGGCAAGGCCATCACGTTCGACTCGGGCGGCCTGTCGCTCAAGCCGGCGGACTCGATGGTGGACATGAAGACGGACATGGCCGGCTCGGCGGCGGTGCTGGGCGCCATGCGGGTGATCGGCGAGCTCCAGCCGCCCTTCCCGGTGCACGCCTTCATCGGCGCGTGCGAGAACATGCCCTCGGGCACCGCCTATCGGCCGGGCGACATCCTCACCTCGCGCCTGGGCAAGACGGTGGAGATCACCAACACGGACGCCGAGGGGCGCCTGGTGCTGGGCGACATCCTCGCCTGGGCGTGCGAGCACAAGCCCGGGGCCATCGTCGATCTGGCCACGCTGACGGGAGCGTGTGTCATCGCCCTGGGCAACTACATCGTGGGAGCGTTCGGCGAGCACGACGCCACGATGGAGGACGTGCTCAAGGCCGCGAAGGCGGCCGGCGAGGAGTTCTGGCGCATGCCCGTCACCGAGCTGCAGAAGGATGCGCTGCGCTCCGAGGTGGCGGACATGAAGAACTCGGGCGAGCGCTGGGGCGGCGCCATCAACGCGGCCCTCTTCCTCAAGGAGTTCGTGGGCGACACGCCGTGGGTGCACCTGGACATCGCCGGCCCGTCCACGAGCCCCAAGGAGCGGGGCTACTTCAACAAGGGCGCCACGGGCGTGGGCGTGCGCACGCTGGTCGAGCTCGTGCGCCTGCGCGCCGCGTCGCCGGAGAGCCCTCCCCCTGCCCGCAAGGGCCCGGCTACCCGCGCTCTGGCAGCGGGCGGACCGCGCCGAAGAGGGTCTCCACGCTCCGCGTGACGTCCTCCGGGGCGGTCTCCGGCCAGGTGGCCAGCATCATGAAGACCCGGCCGGGGCTGCCTTCCGTCACCGCCACCCGGCCGCGCACGCCCCCTTCCACTGTGAAGTTGAAGCCCACGGCGCTGTCGGACAGCGGGAGGGGCTCCGGATCCGAGGCGACGAAGCCCGGCTGCTCGCGCAGTCCCTCGTTGAGCCGCTCGGCGAACTGGGTGGGCGTGGCCACGGCCGGGGCCACCTGCAGCACCACCTGGGCGCCGCTCGTCCGGTGCTTGAGGACGATGGGGATGGCCATGCCCTCGGGCGAGTTCTGCTCCTCCGTCTCGTCGAGCTGCCACTCCGCGGTGGCCCGGACGATCTCGAAGCCCAGATCCTCATCCACGTAGCGGCGCGTGGTGGAGCGGTGATCCTCGGCGGCCTGCGTGGCCTGCGCCTCCTGGGCGGCCTGCGGTCTCACCGCCGAAGGGCGAGACGCGCCACACGCCGTGCACAGCACCGCCGACACTACCCCCAACATCCCCATCCGCCCCATGTCCGCCACCCCCACCCAAACCCTGAACGCAACGGTGGCCATGGGCCAGGAGCGTGCACAGTGGGGGTGTCGTGGAAGGTGAGAGCGATGTCAGGCGGAGGAAACTTCTTCGGCGATCGCGCGAGCGGCGGCCACGGGATCAGCCGCCGTGTACACAGGCCGGCCCACCACGAGCAGATCCGCTCCGGCCCGGATCGCGAAGGCCGGGGTCTCGGCGCGGGCCTGATCGCCCTTCTCCGCACCCGCGGGCCGGATGCCAGGCGTGCAGAGGAAGAGCGAGGGGCCCAGCGAGCGGCGCAGGCCCTCGGCCTCACGCGGCGAGCACACCAGCCCATCCACCCCCGCGTCGAGGGAGAGCCGCGCCAGCCGCTGCGCTGCGGCCTCGGGAGTCCCGGTGAGCCCGACGGCCGCCACGTCCTCGGCCGCCAGCGACGTCAGCACGGTCACCGCGAGCACCTTGGGGGCCGCGTGGCCCTGGGCCTTCGCGCCCTCCCGAGCCCCGCGGACCGCGGCCTTCAGCATCGCCTCCCCGCCAGCGGCATGGACGGTGAGCAGCGCCACACCGAGCGCACCCGCGCGCGCGGCGGCCAGCTCCACGGTGTTGGGGATGTCGTGCAGCTTCAAGTCGAGGAACACCCGCGCACCGAGCTTCTGGAAGGCAGTCACCGCCGCGGGGCCGTGCTCGACGAAGAGGGAGAGGCCCACCTTGGCGTAGGCCAGGTGCGGAGCCACCTTCGAGTACAGGGAGAGCCCCTGCTCCAGCGGCAGATCCGCGGCGAGGGCGAGCCGCTCGCGCGCGGCGGGGGAGTGGCTCACGTCAGCCCCTCCTGGAGGGCCCGGTACGTCATCGCGAGCTGGTCCGCGAGATCCTGCGGCAGCACGTTCTGGGCGGAGAAGAGCGCGTAGGAGACAAACGCGTCGAGCGCCTCCAGCGTGAGCGCACGAGAGAGCGCCTCGCCCCCACCCGCCACGTTGCGGCGGATCTGGTCCACGTCCACGCGCCCATCCGGGCCGAGCTTCACTCCGGCGTACGCCTCCTCCAGCCCTGGCGGGGGCGACCTGAGGAAGCTCTGCAGCAGGCCGACATCCCGCCCCATCTCATCGACGGCGCGGTACACCAGCGCGAGCAGCAGGTTGTAGCGCTCCTCGGGGCCGAGCAGCTCCGAGCCCAGCATCTCGATCGTCGGCCTGGGGCGTGGCGGAGTGACAGGGACGGCGGGCTCGATGACGAGCGAGCGGCCGCGCACCCGCTCCTCCACCCAGGTGAGGAAGGCGTGGATGCTGCCCTCGAACGCGGCGCGCAGCTCCTTCAGCGTCACCCCCGGCCGAGCCTTGGCAGCCAGCGCCGCCTCTCCCGGCGGGAAGTCCTCTGGGCCCACGCCCAGCCGCATGTCCTCCGGGAACTGGCGGCGCAGCCGGGTCGTCGCCTCGCCGCGCTTGATGGCCTGGATGACGAGATCCCTCGTGCGATCGGGGAGCTTGACGACGTCGCTCAGCGGCGCCTGGGCCTCGAGGAAGAGGAAGCTGCCCTCCATCATCTCGAAGAGGTTCAGCACCACCTCACGCACCAGGAACGTCATCGCGTTGTAGAGGTTGGCCTCGGAGACCATCCCCTCGGTGGTGAGCACCTGGCCGATGCGGCGCGTGGGCGTCACCTGGGCAATGGCCAGGGTGAGCTGATCCGAGGTGAGCAGCCCGAGCTGGACGAGCACGGTCCCGAGCCGCTCATAGCGCTCGGTGGAGGTGGCGAAGACCACCTGCCCGTCCCGGAATGTCACCGTGCGGCGCAGCTGGCCATGCTGGACGATCAGCTGGCCGCTGCGGATGCCGGACAGGACATAGGAGAAGACATCCTCCATGAAGAGCGAGCCCAGGTTGCCGGCGAAGAAGCCGATCAGGTCCGGTGGCTCTCGGAGGAGGATCATCCCCTCTGGCGAATGGAAGTGCGCCGAGAGGGGACGGTTGGACGACAAGCCGACAGCGAGCGGCCGCTCGAGCTCGAGAGCGGCCGTCTCACCGGCGATACGGGGAGTGGCTTTGGGGCGTGGAGGTGCCACGCGGCCAGTCTACTTCTTCTTCTTCAGCTCGGAGTCGATGATGGCCTTGAAATCCTCAGCCGGCACCGCGCCCGACAGCGCAATCCCGTTGATGAAGAAGGCTGGGGTGCCAGTGACCCCCACCTTCTCACCAGCGGCCATGTCCTTCTTGACGAGCTCGGCGTTCTTGCCGGAGTCCAGGCACTCGTTGAAGCGAGCGGTGTCCAGGCCCACATCGGCGGCGTGCTTCTTGAGATCGTCCACCTTGAGGGCGCCCTGATTGGCGAAGAGCTTGTCGTGGTACTCCCAGAACTTCTTCTGGTCCGCGGCGCACGCGGAGGCCTCGGCGGCCTTGGGCGCCTCCGCATGGAAGCTCAGCGGGAAGTGGCGGAACACCACGCGCACCTTGTCGCCGTAGGTCTTCACCACCTCGTCCACGGCTGCATTGGCGCGGCTGCAGAACGGGCACTGGAAGTCGCTGAACTCCACGATGGTGATGGGGGCGCTCTCCGGGCCCTTGGACGGGCCGACTGCCTCCACCTGCACGCGCTTCTCGGGCAGGAGGATCTGCATCTCCGCCTTGGACTTCAGCTCGTTGAACAGCGCCTGCGCCTTCTCGCGCTTGCCCTGCTCGCCCAGCATCTTGACGATCTCGGGCTTCACCTGCTCCATCGTCACCTCGGCGGGCAGCTGGCCGGTGGCCTTGGCCTGGTCGAAGACCTTCTGGATCTCCGCATCCGACGGCGGGGCGATCTTGTCCTCGACTTCGGCCTTGAGCAGGGCATCCTCGTTGGCCAGGCCGCGCTTCGTGGCCTCGGCCTTGACCAGCTTCTCGATGATGTAGCCCTCGAGACCGCGCTTGATCAGGTCCTGCTTGCGCTTCTCCAGGTCCGCCAGCGGGGCGCCGATCCGGCCCGTCAGCTCACCGTAGGTGACTCGCTGCTCGGCACCATCCACCTTGAAGGTGGCGACAACCGCGTCAGGAGCCAGCTCGCTGGAGGACGAGGAGGAGGGAGAAGGAGCCGCCGCAGGGGTAGTCTGCTTGTTGCAACCAGCGGCGAAAGAAGCCGCCAGGAGCGCGGCAATGACGAGACGGGAGGGACGCATGGACATGGGTCCGGCGTCTTAACCGAGGACTCCCTTGACTCGCAAAAGAAACTTCGTTCCAGTCAGGCGACCAACGGCTCCAGGTCCAGGCTGCCTGCCAGCTCGGGCAGGCGCACTTCTGGCCGCTCCGCGTCCAACGGCCGGCCCTGGACGAGCTCGTAGCAGCTCGGATCCGCCAGCACCTGCTGCACCAGCTTGTGGTTGAGCGCGTGCCCCGTCTTGAAGACCTTCAGGTGGCCAATCACGGGCCGCCCGAAGAGGGACACGTCCCCGATGGCGTCCAGGATCTTGTGCCGGACGAACTCATCCGGGAAGCGCAGCCCGTCCGGGTTGAGGATGGAGGACTCGTCCACGACGATGGCGTTGTCCAGCGAGCCGCCGCGGGCCAGCCCCAGCTTCTTGAGCATCTCCACGTCCCGCAGGAACCCGAACGTCCGCGCCCGGGAGATCTCCCCGGAGAAGCACCGATCGCTCAGCTCCACCTCGAAGGACTGGCTGGAGATCAGCGGGTGCTTGAAGTCGATGGTGCAGCTCACCTGGAAGCGCCGGGCCGGGGCCAGCGTGGCCTCCTTGTCCCCATCCACCACGGTGACGGGCTTCTTGATGATGAGGTAGCTGCGCTTCTCCTCCAGCTCTCGCACGCCCGCGCTCGTCACCATCTGCACGAAGTGCTCGGCGCTGCCGTCCATGACGGGCACCTCGGGGCCATCCAGCTCCACGCGAACGTTGTCCACGCCCAGCCCCGCCAGCGCCGACAGCAGGTGCTCCACCGTGCCCACCCTCACCCCATCCTTGCCCAGGGTGGTGGCCAGCGACGTGTCCACCACGTACTGGGCGAGCGCGGGGATGGCCACCTGGTCCGGCGTGTCCGTGCGGACAAAGACGATGCCGTGGTGGGCCGGAGCAGGCCACAGGGTGAGGTTCACCGGCACGCCCGAGTGGAGTCCCACGCCCTTGCAGGACACGGGCTCGGAGATGGTGCGCTGGTGGTCGGGAAACACAGGCATTGCGGTACGCCTCTCTCACTGCTCGGTACGACCAGTCTTCATGCTCGGGCCCGCTGGAGCCAACCCGAAACGTTCACTTCTGGATCTGGGACTCCGCGAGGAGGTGAGCAAACCATGTGCCACGGTCTTGGGGACCTGCCCACTGGGACAGAACCGCATCACTTTTCGTAAGTCACTGAAATTATTGGACTTCATCATGATGTTAGAGGGAGTTCCTCTCTCATCCGCCGCGTCCACCCCTCAACTCGTTGGGTCCCCCCCGCTCCACCGTGACATCGGTGTCCGACATGCAGCACTGAACCGTGACGGACGTGTGACCTGGTGGACACGCGGCCGTGGTGCGGCGCGGCGGGTCCATAGCGCAAGGAAGCGCCTGGAAGCAAACACTCCCAGGGCCGCGGGAGCAGCTCCGGCAGGGCCTCGCGTGAGGGGGGTTCAGCGGTGGGGAGGGGCCAGGAAGCGATCCCTCAGGGACTCGGCGTCCTTGCGATCGAAGGTGCGTCCCTGGAGGAGCACGCGGCGGCTGACGGCGGCGAAGGTGCTCTCCAGCGTGGGCGTGAAGTGGCGCAGATCCTCGGCGAGCCGGTTGCGGATGCCGGGCCCCTCGGGAGGCCAGGGCAGTTCCATGAGCAGCCCGGTGAAGCGATCAAAGGGCTCGTAGTCGGAGTAGCGCAGGAGCTGGTAGCTCACGTTGTGGAAGTAGCCCAGGTAGGACTTGAGCGCGGCCAGGGCGGCCTCCGCGGCCGGCGCGTCCTCCGAGCGCAGTGCCGTCTCGGTGGCGCGGCAGAGCTGGCCGAAGACCCAGAGATCCTTGCGCAGCCGCTGGGCCATGGCCTCCTGGGAGACGAGCTGGGCGAAGGCATCCTCGCCGGTGGCGGCCCCGGGCTCGAGCGCCTCCACCAGCGCGACGAGCTGAGCGCGGAAGAGCGCGGTGAAGGCGGCGGCGGCCTTCATGGAAGCGTCCTCGGTGCCTGCCGGCTCCACCACCACCTCGCGGGCGATGCGCTGGGCCTCCTTGGCAATGTCTCTCGCGGCTCGCAGGCCGGCGGCCTTGAGGCGCTTGGGGCCCACCTGGGTGGCCAGCTCCTGGCGGAAGAAGCCCACGAGGCTCACCGCCTCGCTGTGCACCAGCGCGAGCACCACGCGCGCGCGCCGGGGCGTGAACTCCTCCCCCTCCGGGCCGACATGGGCGAGGTAGTGGAGCAGGCGGAAGAGCGCGAGGAAGGCGGTGGTGAAGGCGGGGCGGACGTCCTGGGGCTGGCTGGCGAGCAGATCCAGGACGCGCACCGAGCGGAGGCGATCGTACTCGGTGCGGAACTCCAGCGGCCGGAAGGGGCGGAAGTAGCGGTTGAGGAGGATCTCCCGCAGGGCCAGGTTGCCCACGTCGGTGAAGAGGGCGAGGCTGCACACGGGCAGCTTGAGCAGGTGATCGATCAGGTTGCGCAGGGCCTCGAAGGCCTCGCGCAGCACGAAGAGGCTCTCCTGGGGCGTCTCCTGGCCCAGCTCCTCCTCGAGGAAGGCGCGGCGGATGCGGTCGTCCGCGAGCTGGCTCTCCACGTACTTGCGGAAGACGCGCTTCGAGTCCGAGTCCGGATCCAGCAGGCGGCGGGCAATGCGGATGGCACGGTGGATGGCGTCGCGGACGTCCTCGAGCTCCGCGTGGAAGTCGCGGGTGACGAGGGGGCGCTCGTGGGCGTCCACCACCCCATTGTGGAGGTTGAAGTAGCGCTCCACGCCGCGCAGGAGCATCTCGAACTCGAAGAGCTGCTCCTCGCGGCCCTCGATGGTGATGCCGCGCAGCCAGCGCTCGCGCTCGGCGAGGACGCCGACTCGCGAGGCCTGGGTGGCGCGCATCAGGTCCGCGTAGAAGTCCCGCGCGACCTGGGGGGCCGTGGGTTTCTGATCCTTCGCGCGTGCCGGGCTCATCGTGAAGCGATCCCTATCAGAAGAGGCTGCCCTGGGGTGAGGCGGGGGGCGGCGCCTTCTTGAAATAGCCGTAGGCCCGGTGGGTCGCCATCCGGCCTCGCGGGGTGCGCTGGAGGAAGCCTTCTTGGAGGAGGAAGGGCTCGTACACATCCTCGAGGGTGTCTCGCTGCTCGCCCACACTGGCGGCAATGGTCTCCACACCCACGGGGCCGCCACCGAACTTGTCGATGATGGTCAGCAGGATCTTTCGATCCATGGCATCCAGGCCGCTGGCGTCCACGCCGAGCCGGTCCAGCGAGGAGCGGGCCAGCTCCAGGGTGATGTTGCCCTCGCCCTCCACCTGGGCAAAGTCTCGCAGCCGGCGCAGCAGCCGGTTGGCGATGCGAGGCGTGCCACGCGAGCGGGTGGAGACCTCCTTGCTGGCGTCGCGGTCCAGGGGGATGCCGAGGATGCGGGCCGAGCGGTTGAGGATGAGCTCCAGGTGCTTGGGCTCGTAGTACTCGAGCCGCTCCTGGATCTGGAAGCGCTCGCGGAGCGGCGAGGTGAGCAGGCCCGTGCGGGTGGTGGCGCCGATGAGGGTGAAGGGCGGCAGGTCGATCTTCATCGCGCGGGCGGCGGGGCCGGTGTCGATGGTGATGTCCAGCCGGAAGTCCTCCATGGCGGGGTAGAGGTACTCCTCGATGGCGGCGTTGAGACGGTGGATCTCGTCGATGAAGAGGACGTCTCGCGCGTTGAGGTTGGTGAGGAGGCCGGCCAGGTCGCCCTTGCGCTCGAGCGCGGGGCCGCTGGTGACGTGGATGCCCGCGCCGAGCTCGGCGGCGATGATGTGGGCCAGCGAGGTCTTCCCGAGGCCCGGGGGCCCGGAGAAGAGACAGTGATCGAGCGCGTCGCCCCGGTTGGCGGCTGCGCGCACATAGACCTTGAGCTTCTCGACGACCTGGGACTGGCCCACGTACTCGTCGAAGGTGCGCGGCCGGAGCGAGGCCTCGAGGCGGACATCGTCCCCCTGAGCCTCTCCCGACAGCGTCTCGGACTTCCGCTTCGTAGCCATGGCGGTGTTCACCCTAGCAAGAACGGCCCGTGTGTCGCCGCCCATCTCCCAGCGCTACACTCGCGAGCCACACCGGCTGGTTGGCCAGGGAGCGCACGACGTGAAGGGTCTCGTCTTCGATCTGTCCATCCCCAAGTACGTGCTCGCCAAGGGGCTCGGTGGGCTGTACCCGAAGATCCACTATGGCCCGGGGAGCTGCCTGTCCCTGCGCGAGCTGCCCTCCCCCACCCTGCCGGGCCCCGAGTGGGTGCGCTTGAAGCCGCTGATGAGCGGCCTGTGCGGCTCGGACATGGCGACCGTCTTCTTCAAGGCCAGTCCACAGCTGGAGCCCTTCAATAGCTTCCCGGCGGTGCTGGGGCACGAGATCCTCGCCGAGGTGGCGGCGCTGGGCCCCGAGACACGGGGAGTGGAGGTGGGGCAGCGCGTGGCAGTGAACCCGCTGCTGCCCTGCCGCCTGCGAGGCATCCAACCGCCGTGCAAGCCATGCGCGGCGGGCCAGGAGAACGGGTGCGAGCGGACGGCGGAGGGCTGCCTGGCGGCCGGGCAGATGCTCGGCTACCAGAAGGATCTGCCGGGGGGCATGGGCACGGAGATGGTGGCGCACCCGTCCCAGCTCCACCCGGTGCCGGGGGAGGTGTCGAACAAGGCGGGGGTGCTGGTGGAGCCGCTGGCGGTGAGCCTGCATGCCGTGCTCAAGGCGGCCTTGAAGGACGAGGACCGGGTGCTGGTGATCGGCGGTGGGCCGGTGGCCTTCGCGGCGCTGTGGGCGATCCGGGCGCTGGGGCACCGGTGCCACGTGACGCTGCTGGCGACGGAGGAGTACCAGCTGAAGCTGGCCCGGCTGCTGGGCGCGGACGAGGCGTTCCGGGTGCGGGACGACGCGACGGAGGCCGAGGAGGTGGCGCGGCTGACGGGGGCGAAGGTCTACAAGCCGGTCATCGGGCCGCCTGCGCTCTCGGGGGGCTTCGAGGTGACGATCGACTGCATCGGCAGCGCGGCGTCGGTGCAGGACTCGCTGCGGTACACGCGGGCGCTGGGCCGGGTGGTGCTGGTGGGGGCGGCGGGCATCCTGGAGCGGGTGGACTGGACCACGGTGTGGCGTAATGAACTGACGCTGCTCGGTTCCTACGTATACGGGGTGGAGAGCTTCCGCGGGGAGCGCAGGCACACCTTCGATCTGGTACTGGATCTGCTGGCTCGCCGGGAGGGACCGGATCCATCGGTGCTGGTGACGCATACCTTCCCGCTCTCGCGGTATCGAGAGGCCATCGAGGCAAACCTGGCGCGTGGGCGCTATCAGTCTGTGAAGACGGCTTTCGACCTGACGGTGAACGCATGACTCCGACCTTCCGTCCGCTTCCTTCCCTCGCTGTAGCCCGTGCCGAGCAGGTGCCTGGGCTCCGCCTTCAGCAGCTCCGCCGCGCCACGCAGGAGGCGCGTGAGGCCTTCGTGGCGGGAGGGCCGGTGGCCGCGGTGGCCACGTGCGATCTGATCACGTTCCCATACCCCACGCAGTTCGCGTTCAGCGGGGCGGCGCTGTCACCAGCGCCGTACGTGATGATGAAGAACCGGATGCAGGTGGTTCAGTTCCTCGAGGAGGGGGAGCGGCGCACGCTGCTCTTCAACCCGAGCGACTACGAGCGGGGGTACGCGGCGCCCTTCTTCCGAGGCCTGCGCGAGCGCTACGGCCACTTCCTCTCGGACAAGGTGATGTCCACGCGGCATGGGACGGTGCAGAGCCACCTGGCGGCGCTGGGGCTGAAGCCGGAAGACGTGGACTACATCGCGTTCGACCACCTGCACGTCCAGGACGTGCGTGGGTGGCTGGGGGGCGAGGGAGCGTCGGCGTACTTCCCACGGGCGAAGCTGCTGGTGCAGCGCGCCGAGTGGGAGGGCACGAAGAACCTGCACCCGATGCAGGCGGCCTGGTACGTGCCGAACGGAACGGCGGGGGTGCCGGAGGAGCGGGTGATCCTGCTGGACGGGGATGTGTGGCTGGGGCCGGGGGTGGCGATCCTGTCCACGCCGGGGCACACGCTGGGGAACATGTCGCTGGCGGTGGCGACGGACCGCGAGGTGTTCGTGGTGAGCGAGAACGGGGTGGCGACGGAGAGCTACACGCCGCTGCAGTCGGGCATCCCGGGCGTGAGGAGCTTCGCCGAGCACATGGGCATTGAGGTGGTGCTCAACGGCAACACGCGGGAGCACTCGCTGGATCAGTACTCGTCGATGGTGGTGGAGAAGCTGTTCGCGGGGCAGTCACTGGTGGATGGGGCGTACGTGAACTTCCATCCGTCCTCGCTGCTCACGGCGTCCATGCTGGCACCGGGCCTGTCACCCACGGTGGTTCTACCCGCGCCAAACTTCGGAGACGTGCGCCCGTCCGCCACCGCTCGCCGGGCGGCGTAAGAGTCCCGTCTCGACTAACCGAAGGCGTGAACCCTGGCAGAGCGGTGCAGGAGCGGATACGGTTCGTGCCGAGCGCGAAGTGACCATTCAAGTTCAGCAGCAGGCAAATTTCCACCTCCTCTAATCTTCATTCATGGCTCTCAGCAACGCCACCTCACTGTTGGCCTGCAAGTTATGCCTGGGCATGCGCGGAAGGAGCCTTACAGCGTTGCTCGATGCTGAGGCCATAGAGGCTTGTTAACGCTTGCGTATATTGGCTAAATCTCCTTCATGAGTAAGGTCACGGAGAAGTTTCAGGAGGACACGGCGGCCACCGCGTTCCAGTTAGTCTGGGGAACCCTCAGTCGCGTTGGCGGTCTCATTGTCCACGAAGAGGAAGTCCAACGCGGTATGCAGCGGTACGCTGAGGGCTTTCTTAGGAGATACGGCCATGCCAAGATCCTTGGCAAATCCGAGCCTGTCCCCTTACGCGACATTTATGCCGCAGCCAGGGTTGTTTCCTCAAGCATCCTCCAGCACTTCCGCACGCCTCAAGACCTGCAGGAGTCGTTCCTTCAAGAGGGCCGACGGAGCCTGTTCCCCGTTGATACAGTCTCGGTGAGCAGTCCCGCCCT
>NZ_DASPHO010000453.1:0-7651 GCF_035629615.1 Hyalangium sp.
GCGAGGAGCGCAAGGATCTGGCGACGCTGCTCGAGGAGGCCATCGCGCCGAGCACGGCCATCGTGGACTGGTCCACGAAGGAGGATGTGCAGCGGGAGATGCGGCAGCGCATCAAGAAGCTCCTCCGGGTGGCGAAGTACGCGGAGGGGGACGGGGCGAAGGTGGAGGAGACGACGGCGAAGCTCATGGAGCTGGCACGGGCCCGGAGGGGACGGTGAGCCACGGAGGGGAGCGCTCGGAGATCCAGTGGGGGACGACGCGGATCGCCTATGGCATTCAGCGGAGCAGTCGGCGCAAGACGGTGGGGGTGACGGTGGCGCCACCGGGCCAAGTGCTCCTGACGGCGCCGAGGGGGGTGCCGGTGGAGCGGCTGGATGCGGTGGTGCAGGCCAAGGCAAGGTGGATCACCTCGCGCCTGAGGCGGGTGAGGCCGGAGGAGCCGAGTTTGGGCCCGCGGGAGTTTCTCTCAGGGGAGAGCTACCTCTACCTGGGCAGGCAGTACCGGTTGGCGGTGCAACCAGGTGGGGCGAGCGCCGAGGTGCGGCTGGAGGGGGGGCGGTTGCGGGTGCAGGTACCGCGGGGCTTTCAGGGGGAGGCGCGGGCGCGAGCGGTCCGGGAGGCCCTGGCCGGGTGGTATCGGGAGCGCGCGCGGGCGCGGCTGACGGCGCAGGTGGGAGGGTGGGCGCGGAGGATGGGGCAGGAGGAGCCCCGAGTGCAGGTGCGCGAGCAGGAGCGCCGCTGGGGGAGTTGCAGCGCCGGGGTGGTGCGCTTCAACTGGCGCATCATCCAGGCGCCCATGCGGCTGGTGGACTACGTGGTGGCGCACGAGCTCGTCCACCTGGTGCATGAGGCTCACGACAAGGCGTTCTGGGCGGCGCTGGGCCGGCTGCTGCCCGACTACGAGGCCCGGCGCGAGCAGCTCCGAGCCACAGGGCCCCGGCTCATCTGGTGAGCCCGTTCCCCGGACCATTGATCTGAGACGCATGAGAGCCTCCAGCGCACCTACACGCCATCAGCGCATCGCCATCGCCTCCCTCCTCCTGCTCGCGCCTTCATTCCCGGGAGTGACTGGATGCAAGAGCCGCACGGAGGAGCACTCAAAGGTGGATGCTGGCCGCCCAAGCACCCCGGCCGCCCGCGAAACCCTGGAATTGGGGGTTACCAATACGAGCCTGTATCCATATGCCGGCACGATGGATTTTGAGAACCGCTACGCCTCCACGGTCATGATCACCACCGGCTCTCAACCGAGAGCGGTTCGATGCAGCGGCGTCCTGATCAGCCCTCGTGTTGTCCTGACCGCAGGCAGTTGTCTGTGCGAGCCCAGAAAGAGCGCCACGCCTGCCAGCAAGGAGGAATCCCTCGGCAGCGGCGCGTCATGCCTCGAGCGCGCCTCTGTGACAACGGTCACTTATGGGACCGTCCTGGACAAAGCGTTCCCTGAAGAGACGACCCCGATGCGTTTCGACAGTTATGAAGGCGAGGTCCGGCCTCATCCCGAATTCAAGCCCCTCTCCGAAGACTCGGGTCCGGCTAAGCCGGGGCATGCGGATCTCGCCGTCATTGTTTTGGATGAAGCTGTGAAGAGCGTGCCCCCTGAGACCTTGATGGAGCAGGGCGAGCTCCAAGTCCATGAGTCCCTCGTCATGGCAGGCTATGCGCACGATGGAAACAGCCAGGCGGTAGGCGGGCTCTATGGGGTTCGCTACTTCCGGAAGAACACGGTCGCTCAAGTCCTGGCGCCCGAAGAGGGAAGAGTCCTCTATCAGCAGCAAGGTCCCTCCCTCTATAACGGTTATGCTGGCGGCCCTTGCTTTCGCGAGGAGGCCCAGAGGCGTCTGCTGGTCGGAATCGCGAGCATCGGTTCGGACCAAGAGCTCTCATTCACAAGTGTTTCTCCCTTTCGGGATTGGCTGCGGGCTGAAGTCCGGCGCGCGGCGGCCCCAACCCCTCCTGCTCCAAATCATTGACACACACTCGACGAGGTGGGTTCGCATGTCCGCTTGCCGAAGACTCTTGGCACCCTATCTGCTCACAGTCCTGTCGTTGGGTCCTGGATGCAGCTCCAGCCCCTCTGGATTCAGGGGCGAAACAAGCGTTCCCGGAGTGACTGGAACTCCTCTGTCGCCCCAGGACATGAACGGCGTTTCGGGTGGACGGGACGATCAAGAGAACCTCTGGCGAGCCATCGTCAGGATCCGCAGTGTCGGGGGGAGTTGCAGCGGCATCCTCATTGCTCCACAAGCTGTCCTCACTGCTGCTCATTGTTTCTGCCCGGTGACGCAAGCGGCCTTCAACAGAAAACCATGCGTCAAGAAGGCCACGGTGATCAGCCACTTTTATCTTTACCGTCCGGAGCAAAGGGCCTGGGAGGCGGTACCCGAGACATCTCCGGGCGATGTCATCGTGCACGAAGATTTCACAGCGCAACGCAATGACCGTGGGTTTGTGGACCCTGACAAGCGCGTCGCGGATCTTGCTATCGTGGCACTGGAGCACGAGTTGAGTGGAGTCAAGCCAGACGTTCTCCTGAGGAGCAAAGAAGTCTCGGAGGGTGATGAGCTCACCGTCATTGGCTACGGCCCGAGCGCGCATGAGGCCCAAAATGGAGGTCTGCGCCGCTATGGTACCAATGAAGTATCCGCCATCCGCACGCTGGCCGACCAGAGAGGCCGGGAGTTCCGCTTCAATGGCTCAGGGGCTCATACACATGAAGGAGACAGTGGCGGCCCGGCTTTGTACATCGACGAAGGGAAGCGCTGGCTCGTGGGTATCAATGGTGGGTATGCGGAGAATGGTACGCAATCGTGGTTCACGAGCACTTCCAGCTACTACGATTGGATTACAGCACAGTTGGAGAAGACCCAGAAACCAAGAGCCCCCTGACTGCGACAGGGCCCCGGCTCATCGGGTGAGCCCGTTCCCCGGCGCTGTGTCCCACCGTCCATGCCGGGAGACGGGGAGTCCACGGCTGGAGACGGGCATAGGGTGTCCGGGTCCCCAGCTACCCCCGACAAAAAGTCTACATATGTAGACTTTCGTAGCCCGACTGCCCCCTACGCAGGTCTAAACGTTTAGACCTGCGTAGCCCCGGCTGCCCTACGGAGGGCTATACGTATAGACCTCCGTAGCTTTCTCCGCCCCCAACGGAGGTCTACACGGCCACTGTGCTCCGCGTGGGGCATGGCACTGTCCTCCCTGAGCACCGCCAGGCATTCGCTGACGTGATCCTACGTGTGGGGTAGGCTGCGGATGGGTAGAGGGAGCGGCTCCCTCCACCACCACGAGGCTCCTATGGACAGAACGTCCGCCCCCGCGCTACACCCGGCACGGCTTCCTCCAGGCACGCTGGTAGGGTCCTGGCGCGTGGAGGGCTGGGCCGGCCGCGGCGTCTATGGTGCCGTCTATCAAGCCGTGCCTGCTGGAGCCGAACACGCCACACCCGTGGCCCTCAAGCTGGCCTTGCACCCGGCAGACCCGCGCTTCGCTCGCGAGGCGGCGCTGCTCTCACGCTTGAGCCACCCTCATGTGCCTGGCCTGCTGGGCCATGGAGAGTGGCAGCACCCCGACGGCACGCTCTACCCCTTCGTGGCCATGGAGTGGGTGGACGGCATGGCTCTCTATGACTGGGCCCGGCTGCACCCTGCCTCCTGCCAACAGGTGCGACAGTGGCTGGCTCAGCTTGCGAGCGCCCTGGCGGCACTCCACGCCCAGGGCCTCCTCCACCGCGACGTCAAAGGCGCCAACATCCTCGTGCGGCGCTCCGACAGCCGCGCCGTGCTCACAGACTTCGGCACAGGCATCTACCCTGGCGCCGCCACCCTCACGCCTCCCATGGTGTTCCCCGGCACTCCGGCCTATCGCTCCCCAGAGTCGTGGCTGTTCGAGCTGCGGTTCTACCGGGAGCCCGCCGCCCGCTACTGCGCCGGGCCGGCCGATGACCTCTACGCGCTGGGCGCCACCGCCTGCGCACTGCTCACTGGCGAGTACCCGGAACCGGGCGAACCCACCCAGGACGAACTCGGCACCTGGCACCTGGAGTCGGTGCTTCTACCCCCCGCGCTGTTGAGCGACCCTCGCGTGGAGCCAGGGCTCCGTGCCCTCGTCCTGCGCCTGCTCTCGGTGCGCCCCGAGGAGCGCGGCACCGCCACAGCGCTGGCAGCGGCCCTGGAGCAGGCTGTCGAACCCGCCGCGCCACAGAGCACTCAACCGTGCTTCACCGAGCAGGCCTTGCTGCCCTCAGCACTGCCGCCGAAGCAAGCCGCTGCCGCGCCTGGGCCCGACTCCCGGAAGCACCTTCGCGATGACGTTGTCGAAGGCAGCGCCGCCAAGCCACAGGAACTCGCCTTGCCGCTCGAGGTGCAGATGCCACCTCCCCAGGAGTCCTCCCTGGCGAGAGGTTCCGCCGAACTGCTGAGGCCCCGAGCCCCCAAGGGGCCTGGGTGGTCCACGCTCGTGCTGGCAGCGGCGAGCCTGGCGCTGGCCGTGTGGACGTGGTGGGCCGATCCTCGTAAGCCCCTGGAAGAGACCTCTGTCGCCCAGGCAGAGCCCTCGCGAGCTGGGGCACC
The DNA here is from genome assembly GCF_035629615.1 of Hyalangium sp. Classification (GTDB taxonomy): domain Bacteria; phylum Myxococcota; class Myxococcia; order Myxococcales; family Myxococcaceae; genus Hyalangium. Next base: position 4,569 of record NZ_DASPHO010000453.1, read on the forward strand.
GGACGCGGGCACCGCAGGGCTTGGAGCAGCCGCGGCAACCACCTCCCTGGAGGGAGCCCCCTCTACTCCCACCCCAGAAGGGCTGACCGAAAACACCCCTCCCGAGCTGCTGCCGGGGCAGGCGCGGCCCGATGAGAAGGGCCGCTGCCCTCTCCGAGGACAGGTCGTCCTCAACGGAGGTTGCTGGGCTGAGTTGGCTTGGGCCCCAGAGAAGTGCTCGGAACTCGGGGGCCAGATGTTCAAGGGCACCTGCTATGTGCCCTTCATCCCTCGTGGGCGCCGCCCCAACTCCAGCCCCATGGACAAGCGGTAGGAGGCGCTGTCTGCCGCCACGCATGGCAGGACGGCGGGCTCACATGAGCTGTGAGGCGTCGGCCTCCAGGCCGTGCGCGGCCCCGTTGGCCTGCTGCTGGGGAGCGCTTGGAGTCACCTTCCTGGCCTTGGGCTTGTGGATGCCGCGGCGCACGGTGCGCACCGCCTCCTTGCCCATGTCGAGCACGGCGGACACCGCGCCCGCCACCAGGTTGCTCGGCGGAGCGTCCGGGGCGCGCGGGTGCGGCCTCGTGGGCGCGGCCTTCTTCGCCATCATCAGCATCTGGGCCATCTCCCGGAGCTCCACCGGGCTGAAGGCCTTGCGCACGCGGGGGAACAACCTGCGCTCCTCCTCGGCCACGTGGGTGCGGACGTTCTCCATCAGCACCTTCACCTTGGCGCTGAAGCGCTCGGCTTCAGATGGCAGGTCCTCCAGCTCCTTCAGCAGCCACTTGGCCACGTGGTGCTCCTCCAGCGCTTCGAGCACCTGCTCCTCCAGCTCCTTGCCCTTGGCACGCACCGCCGGATAGAGGACCTGCTCCTCGATGACGGCGTGAACGGCGAGCTCGCGCACGATCTGCTCCACCAGCTTGCGCTTGAGCTTCTTCGCGTTGGGGCCTGCCTGCTCGAACCTGCGGAAGAGCGTCTCCACCGTCTTGTGGTCCGCCTTCAAGAGCGCGATGGCATCCATTGAGCGCATCTCCCCTCTCCTCTCATCACGGAGCCAGCACCCGCATGGCGTGGCCCAGCTACTCTGGACTATGAGGGTGGTGACGCCCTGCCTCTCATGCCCGGACTCCTGGAAATCCCAGCCCCGGCAGCCCGGTGAGCAGGCAGGCTCACTCCGTCGGGGCTCCCGTCTTCTCCTGGTACCAGCTCGACGCGTTGAGCACCTGGACGTGAGTTGCTCCGGAGCCCGTCTCCACGCCCACGGAGAGGATTCCCATCTTCACCAGCAGCACGACATGGGGGGAGCCACCGGTGCTCTCCGCCGTTCCGCGCAGCTCGAGGCCCTGGCCATTCGCCAGCAGCTTGCTCACCTTGGCGCCCTTCTCTCCCAGGCTCACCGTCCCGGTGAGTCCCAGGTTGTTGGCGTTGAGCAGGGGTGACAGCACCCGAGGCAGGGCGCCCTGGGCGGTGAGGAGCGCGACGAACGGGGCGGCGTTGGAGAAGCTCCCCGAGAAGCGTCCCTCGGCGGCAGGAGGTGACAAGGCGAGGGTGGCCTCCGGGAAGGTCAGCATCCCTTCCCAGTTGTGGGCTTCATCCTGGCCCGCCTGCACGGAGACTTCCTGCAGCTGCACCCGGCTTCCGTGCAGCACCACCTTGCCACCCTGGTAGGCCAGCTTTCGCGCGTCGACCTCCACGTGGACGAGCCCCTTCATCGTCGCGCCACCCCAGGTGACATGGAGCGGCTTCGTGTGAAGCTCGAGCTGGATGTCCGGTGGAGACTGGTCCAGGCGCGGGGCCTTCGCACCCAGCAGGAGGATCACCTCCGACGTCTCCAGCGTCGGCCCCTCTCCGCTCTCCATCCGCGCGGGCCCCAGCGTGAGCTTCAGTCCCAGCCGGTCCGTGCCGTCCTCATGCGTGTACACGTCCGAGTGGAACCTCCAGGGCGCCTTCAAGCGCAGGGAGCCTGTCGACACGAGGAGCGGCTCCGCCGAGCCTTTGAGCTGCGTGCCCTGTGCGAGTCGGCCCTCCTTCACATGGAGGTCCACCTCCAGCTTCCCCGAGCCTCCCCGCAGCGAGACTCCCTCCAGCCCGGAGGTGAGCCGCGGCAGCTCGCTGAGCGCGGGGTGGGTGGCGGTGAACTGGAACCGGCCCCCCGTCAGTCCGGTGATGAGGTCGAGCCCGCTCTCGGGTCCCTGGCGTTGCGTCTCGAGGCTGAACTCCCCCGAGCCCTGCTCGAGGTGCAGCATGGCTTCTTCCTCGTAGGAGAGCTGGCCCGGGCCGAGTCGCACCTTCGCATCCCTCACGGAGACGCGGTGCCCAGGCACCACCTCCAGGCTGCCAGACGCGTCCGTGATGCCCGTGAGCCGGACTCCCTTGACGTCCAGCTCGCGGACGTTCTGGACCCGCACGCCGTGCAGCAACACCTTCCAGGGATCCGCGGGAGGCGGCTTCCTCGGCGTGTCTCCGCCAGGCTCGGGGGTCCCGGAGCGGATGCGGAGCTGCAGTCCTCGAACGTCCAAGGAGTCAGCCTTCAGCTCCCGCTTCAGCAACGCGAGCAGGGACAGCTCCACCTTCACCTCACCCAGCTCGAGCTGCCAGGAGCTGCCGTTCGCCGCCTCCTGTCCCAGCTTCAGATCCCGGACATGGACGTGCCCGGGCACCAGGCTCCAGGCCCGGCTCCACTCCACCCGCGGGTGATCCCGGGAGAAGTGATTGATGACCGTGGCCAAGAGCCCAGTGACGAGCACGGCGTTGTAGAGCAGCTCCAGCACGAGCAGCCCGCCGAGCCCCCATAAGAGTGGACGGCGCCACCGCGCCTGGGGAGGGGGGACGGAGGGAAGCGGAGGGGTCGGCATCAGGTGCTTGCAGTAAGCCACATGCTCGAAGGCCGCACCTGGCCCCACCCCGCCATTGTGGAACGAGTGTCCGACGGCTCACCCTTGGCGCAGCACGAGCAGCCGCAGCTCGGTCATGTCCTCGATGGCGTACTTCACACCCTCTCGCCCCAGCCCCGAGCCCTTCACGCCCCCATAGGGCATCGTGTCGACGCGGAAGCTCGGCACGTCGCCCACGACGACGCCGCCCACCTCCAGCTCGTCCCA